>CAYJCW010000008.1:0-2049 GCA_964368785.1 uncultured Candidatus Saccharibacteria bacterium | reverse complement strand
CCCCGGACCCCCTGCTTGCAAAGCAGGTGCTCTAGCCAACTGAGCTATTGCCCCATCCGAACAGAACTTGTATTATTTTAGCGCAAAGCCCTCGGGAACGCAAGGGGGGCAGAGCGGTTCACCAAGCCACCCTCCCCTACGCCCCTCAAGCAGCCAGCCGCCGTTCAAGCCGTACACGCTCGCGCGCTAGCTCGCGGAAACGACCCATACGAGTCATGAGCTGGTTATACTGACGAACGTCCATATCGAACACCCGTGCAAGTATCTCATCGAGCTCGGCGGCAGCCTGGCGCAAGCCACTCAGAGTACGATGCGCCGGAAGGTTTTCGAGGTATTCGGTGCGAAGTTCGGCAACCGCCGCTTCGTACAAAGCCAGCCGCTGCGCTGATTTTTTAGCATCGGCAGCCGGCAGTGCTTTTCGCGCTTTCTCGTAGCCTGCCTGGGCCGTACGAATCGCAACCAGACTCAACCCAGTGGCAAGTACCGCCCCTACTAAGCCGTCGTCCTCCGCTGCAAGTGCCGTGCTTTGGCGTTGGTTCTCGGCCAACGCTTTGGCCGTTTGGCGCTTAAATTTCCAAACTTGAACCTGTTCGTGCAACCCCTGTGCAACGCGGGGCCCCAGTCCCAGCTCGCTGTCGTACAGCACCATAGCGTGCTCGGCCGCAACAGTTTGGTACAGTGCATAGGCTTCGTAGGCCCTCCACCACTGGGCAGCCGCCTCGGGGGTGCGGCGAAACAACTGCAGCGCCACGCGGCGCGCCTTGCGGTTGCCTTTTGTACCATACAACGAAACAATACAATCATGCCTGAATACTTCAGCCTGCTCAGAAGCAGCCCGAGCAGCAAGGCGCTCCCCTGTGGCATGGTCAAGCAAGAGGTGTTTCGTAAAGGCCTTGAGCAAAGGCTTAGCATTGGATGCCCCGGCAATAGTTTCCAGCTTAGGAAGTAATTCTTTCCACGCTGTATAAACCGCTCCTGGTGCCACATGGCGCGTGGTAAGCTGGCCGAGCATGATGCGGTCGTTATAGCTAAATGCCGCCAAAGCCTGGCGGGCCTTTCGGCGAAACACCAATGGCTGCTCATCTGCTTCGCGCCGCACAGCCGCAGACGCCTGGGTACCAAAAAGCACCGCTGGCTTCACGAGGCCACCGGTATCTTCTTAAATGAGTGTTCTAGCACTCGCTGCCATACCCCACTCCGGCGGTTAAATCGACGCACTTCGCCCTTAATCTGAGAAACGCGTACCAAGGCAATCGGATAACTGGCCAACGACTGATAAAAGCGTATGTCATCACGGGCCCACTTTTTGCGCCCCGGGTAGGCCTTAAGGAAGTGCTGGACTCCTTCTTGGTAGAAATATTCTGGGTCGGCGCCTGGTGGGAAGAAACGTTGAACGGTTAGGCCCATACCCCGTACAATCGACTGCACATCGGCGAGGGTTTGGATGGAGCCTGCTTCGGCAATGATAAGCGCGTAGGTGTCGTGGCCACTCTCGAATAGTACGGCATAGGAATGTGGGCCGGTTTCAATGTCGTCAAACAAAAAAGAGCGTACGGGAAGATGGACGTGAAATACACGAGGAATAAGCTCATCACACTGGTGGCGGCGCATGCCGTTGTATTCAATGTCGGTCATAGTTTCATTATACCATTTTTGTGACTATAGGTCAATTATATTGACGCGACCTATCTTCTCTGGTTTGTATTTTTCCAGTCTATCACTTAGTCTACCCTCACCCAGCATCCTGCCAAACACCCAAACAATTGAAGCATAAAAACAAAAACCTCCGATTACACGGAGGTTTCATTTTTAACAACTTAGTAGTGCAAATCGCTCATCGACAGTTAGTATACTGAGATTTCTTTGAACTTCGTCTTGTTCCGTATGTATTCAGGGGCGAACCCCGGAAAACGGAACGACATCGGTAAGTAAGCTCGGCTTACCGAAAAGACCGACCTAGCTTCAGCTTTTGATTACTCGAAAAGCTGGCGTAATTCTCCCTAGAAAGGAGGTAATCCATCCGCACCTTCCGGTACGGATACCTTGTTA
>CAYJCW010000007.1:0-2403 GCA_964368785.1 uncultured Candidatus Saccharibacteria bacterium | reverse complement strand
CGAGCGCAAGAACGATGCGAGCATTGTCTCTTCCGCCATTGTTAATTGGTCAAGCGCTAATAAGGGCGGCTTTCCCTCTGTTGCGCAACTAAGGGCAGCAGTGGGCGGTACTAGTACCACCTCGGGCGGTACTACAACCTGGACCTATACCCAAGTATCAAGTAATACCACGGATATCGCTGTCGGAGCTGCGACTGACACAACCGTACCGGTTGGTCAGATTCGTGTAATCCAAGGCCGCGTCTGTGGTGCTGCTAATGCCAATGGCGCCTTCACTACTACTGCCGGTACTCCTCGCCAGTTTGTAGTAATAACTCGCCTCGAGGGCAACGCAGAATCGGCGTATTGCCAGCAAGGCTCATAGTAGCTCGTTGCTTAGTTGCTTAACTATAAAAGCCCCGATTCACTCGGGGCTTTTAAATATACATAATCTAACACTTGGCTTTAAGCGTTAGATTATGTATATTTATGAGTAGAAACGCGGGACGCCACTGCTGGATAGCGGAGGCCAGCCCGCTTTCTTTTTTATTTAGGGCCAAAGACAATCTTTTAAAATCCAATCGTTGCCAAATACGCCTCTAAAATAGGCCAGCCCCAAAACCACGAGACGACTGCACCGGCTATAAGCATCGGGCCAAAAGGGACGTGGGCATTGCGTTTTATTTTTTTTGTTGCAAGTAGCGGAATAACAATGAGGCACCCAATAAGGTTAGCAAAGAAAACAGCCAACAGCGCAAGCTGCCAGTCTACCAAAATAAGCCCAAGGCCCACCCCAAGTTTTACATCGCCAAAACCAACCCACTTACCCCTCGACACCGCAAAAAGTAGTGCGTAAAGGCCAGCAATGGCCACAACCGCACCTAACGCCGTAAGGATTGTTGCACCCACTGCTTGCGCCTGTGCAGCAGAAACCCCCACAATACCAACGCCAACCAGTGCCAATAGCCACGAAAGCGAATCCGGCAGCAAAAACCATTTCGCATCGTAGGCAAACATCATAGCCATAATAACCCCTGCAGCCAGCCACAGTACAAAATGGGCTATATCAAGGCCAGTGTGCACCCCACCCGGCCACAGCGCGTAGGAGCCCACAAAGAAGGCAATCATCCCGAGCTCCATAAGCAGCTCAAACTTACCTATGGGATGCTTGCAGCGACGGCACTTTCCACCCAGGCCGAGCCAGCTTACGACTGGAATAAGGTCGTACCATTTAAGCTCATAGCCGCATTCGAGGCATTGTGAACGGTCGGTGGTTACCTTTTTACCTAATAACTTCTTAAGTCTTTTGTATTCTTTAGCATCGACCGGTTCTTTATTCTTTTTATCCGCCTGAAGTTGACGGGCTCGGATCCGCCACACCGTTGCAGCCGCAAAACTACCAAGGCACGCGCCTACAAGCGTGAGCGCTATATATAGTACATATTCCATAAGCATTATCATACCACGAATTAAGAATTTATTACTGAATTACAGCTTGGAAAATGTTGAATTTCAAGAGTTGTTGGCTTTTACCAGGCATGAGAAAATAAATCTAATGCCAAAAAGAAAATACGAAGTCATTGTCAGGACCAACCGTGAAGATTCACCGAAAAATCATGAGCTGTCGGCGGCTTTAATTCTAGCGTATCATTTCAAAGCAAATGTGGTTTTCTTGCGCCCAGAAATGAAGAAAACACCGGACATAGATGTTGACGGTGTGAAGTGGGAAATTAAAAGTCCAAGAGGTGATGGTAAGAAAACCATTGAGAATAACTTACGAACAGCCCGAAAGCAATCACAAAATATAGTTATCGATTTAGCCAGAAGTAAAATGCATAATCTGCGTGCAGTTTCCAGAGCGAAGTTTTACATCAAGACAGAGGCACATGATGTCAAACGACTCAAGATTATCACCAAGACGCAAAAAATTATTGACATTTTATAGTTTGACAGGTAATATTATAAACAGAATAAGACGCGCGCGTTACTGTATTGTATCAACCGCGTCTTTTCTTATCGGCAACCCCATAACGGAAAATAAACAAAACCCCGAACGAGTCGGGGTTTTGTAAGAAGGTGGTTAATGATTAACCGTTGGTAACTTCTTGGCAAAAATGACCAGAGCCTTCAAGCTTCATGCGAACAGCTCCTCTGCGATTACCTAAACCGCCACCGTTCGTGATGGCCTCTCCGCTACAAGATTCACCCCGCTTGAACTGAATTTCCCCAAGACTTAGCGTAACGTTACCCGCGTCAGCAGCGGGACGGGCTGTGTAAGCGGTGCCCTTCGAAGGATCTTTAAGAGTGCCAGTGTAGCCACTTAAAAAGGTCGCGAAGTCGCTGTTTTGCGGTAAATCACCCTTATTATTAGTCATATAATTCGTAAGCTGGCTCGATACCGTAGCGAGGTCGCTTCGGCGTTGC
>CAYJCW010000006.1:0-20802 GCA_964368785.1 uncultured Candidatus Saccharibacteria bacterium | reverse complement strand
TGTGGCGCAGTTGGTAGCGCGTACGGCTGGGGGCCGTGAGGTCGCAAGTTCAAGTCTTGTCACCCTGACCATACAAATATAAAGCGAGCTATAGGCTCGTTTTTTGCTTATGGTATACTTAATAGAGTAAAAGGGTGAAATATAAACACGCATGAAACAACGCCTCTCGGTTCGAGCAATCATTAACGAAGACGGAAAAGCACTACTTTTTAAGCGTAGTAATGGGCGTGAGTCAATTTTAGGGAAGTATGAACTGCCCGGGGGAAAACTTGACTACGGCGAGCAGCCAGAAGACGCACTTCGCCGCTACCTTTATGATGACGCGGGCCTGCATATTCAATCGGCTCGGCTCTTTGATGCAGTAACCTATATTGACCGTGACGATCGAGACATTCAATACGGGGTGATGGTCTACCTGGTAACACTCGCGCCGCAGCGGCACCCCATAGTACTCGGCGGGAATTATAGCCGGTATAAATGGTATACGATGTCAAATCAGCAACAGTCTGAATTAACAGATTTAACGCAACTCCTTCTTGGGATTATGCAACAAGAAGAATTAACAGATAAAGTGTTGATAAAAACAGCTCATGTCGATGTTGAAAACACATCATCTGATACGGTAACTATATATTCTGATGGGGGCTCAAGAGGCAACCCTGGCCCTTCAGCTGCCGGCTACGTGTTACTCAATAACCTGCAACAGGTCGTAGCAGAAGGCGGTGAGTACCTAGGAATTACTACAAGTAACCAAGCCGAGTATCATGGTGTTCGGTTTGGCCTTGAAAAGGCGCTTGAACTTGGCTATAAACGAGTTGATTTTAAAATTGATAGCATGCTTATTGTAAACCAAATGAAAGGCCAGTATAAAATTAAGAACCGTGAACTATGGCCGTTGCATGAGCGTATTCGGATTCTTATGGAAAAGTTTGATCGGGTAACGTTTACGCACATTGCGCGCGAATACAACACGCTTGCCGATGGTCTTGTCAATAAAACCCTCGATACCCACCAAGCAGCCATTGCTGCGGCAGCGCTCATCGGTATTAGCTAGATGCCGGCAGCTGAAGGGCCAGGGTTGCCCCTTGACCCTTCAACAGATGCCAACTGGTCATGGGTCGGTACGGCTCACAATTCAACTTCGTTTGGCCCTGCAGTACCAGCCGTATAGTGGTATACTAAAACAGGCAGTCCGCTAGACGACCGCTTGCCCATGAGGGTAAGAGGAAAGTCCGGGCAGCACAGGATACGACAGTCGCTAACGGCGACCGGGGGTAACCCTAGGGAAAGTGCCACAGAAACAAAACCGCCTCGACAAAAACCAGTACTACAAGGTTTCGGCTCGGTAGTCACTGAGAGGTAAGGGTGAAAAGAGTGGGGTAAGAGCCCACAGCGTCGCATGGTGACATGCGGAGAAGGTAAACCCTGTCGGCTGCAAGGAGGTCAGCACACCGAGTGATCCGCTCGCTGGCCGATACCCGCTTGAGTATATCGGCAACGGTATAATTAGATAGATGGTCGTCCACGACAAAACCCGGCTTATAGGCTGGCTGCTTATTAAAAACTTCTCGTTTAGTCGAGGAGTTTTTCTTTTTGCGTAACGCTACTATGCTTATGGTATGAAAAGAGCCGCCTCTGACGTATACTTTGGGGCATGGACAAACAAACCGAGCTCGAGCACATACCGTATAAAGAACTGCACGAGCTTATTGACAACACGCGGTCTGATACGCTTCTGGTTATTTCCAAGGAAAAAACGAGCGTCTATGAACTTATGCACCTTGGTGAATACGCTACTAACGCACTCGCCATTGGCAATACCGAGTATACAATCCGTAATGCAAAGGCAACCCCTATACAAACGGCCATTTATAGGACAAAGATTGATGCATTTCAGCCTAAAAAGCACCAAAATCATTGGGCAGGACCTCATGTTGAGGACGAATATGCGCCAGAAGCGATTGCAATGAGTGCCGAAGGTCCCACCGATATTAACCAGAGGATAGAATGTCCTCCCTGTCGGGGCCATGTGGGAGCTCAAGAAGTAGCATGTAGTTGTACCCGGGGAGGGGTGGTTTTTTATGATGACGAGTCCCAAGAGAAAACTTCGCTGCGAAAGGAGGGGAGTGCAGATCCACAATGCGAAACATGCCATGGGGCCGGGACATACGAGTATACCTGTATAAGCTGCAACGGCACGGGCCTTGGCTACCTGTATCCTCTACTGGTTTTTGAAAATAGAGATACGGGTCAGGTGACAACAGAAATTCTTAATGTCGCTGAACTTATCGCAACTGGTCGCTTGCCCCTTCTTCAGTCTGGTAACAAGGGGCAGACGCTCATTGCTAAGTTCAGCGAGCTTCATAAGAGTATGGCGAAGCGCATCGGCGTTGACCCTAAACGCATGGCGGCAGAGGGAGCTTACCATGTTCACGAGTTGAATGATCCGCGCTCCGAAGTATATGTATGTCCGAGCCTCGAGCGTAGCGCACATAAGAAACCTACTTCTAAGCAAGGAAATATTATCGCAGGGGCGATTCGCGACATTCAAAGCGAAATAGCCAGAGTATATATGCATCCCATGGAAAGCATAAGAGACGAAGAAGGAGTTATAAGGGGTCGCAAACTACAGGTTTTTGAACGTCCGGATCCTAAAGTACTGCTTAAAGAGCTTGTTGATATCGTTGAAGCAAATGGATGGAAGCTTGGGTATAGGAGAGGGTTTGTGGAGACAGGGGTTGATGGACCGTCATTTATAGTGCTTGATGAAATGATGGGGATGGTCGGTGAGTTATCGGCTGAAGATTCGCTTGAAGCTGCTCTTTTGAACGCACATAAAGCGGCGAGCGATAGCTTGTGATGCCCAAGAGAGCGAAATTAAAATACCCGCCGTTGTTTGGCGGGTATTTTTGTAAGAAATAAGGAGCTTACTTCGTAGCGTCAGCTACAATAGCCTTGAAAGCTGCTGGCTCAGAAACAGCAAGCTCTGCCAAAACCTTACGGTCAACTTCGATATTTGCAGCCTTAAGGCCAGCAATCAGCTTGCCGTAAGTAGTACCTTCAAGGCGCGCAGCTGCATTGATGCGGGTGATCCAGAGAGCGCGAAGGTCGCGCTTGCGGTTGCGACGGTCGCGGTATTGGTATTCAAGTGCACGAGTGACTGCCTGCTTAGCAAGGCGGAAGCTGCGGGTGCGGTTGTGTTGCATACCCTTAGCTTGGGCTAAGATTTTTTTGTGTCGGTTTCGTGCGGTGACGCTTTTCTTTACGCGCATAGTCTTTAATTCTCCTTATAGTCGTAGGCGGAACGCGTGGCTTGCTGGGTTACGCTTTCTTGGGGCGGGGCTGCCAGCAGGGCCGTTTGCGTGCGTTCTCTTAGACGCCCAGAGCTCGCTTAATATTTTTAGCGGTGTTACCGGTAACGATAGCAGTGGTGTTGATTCGGCGCTTACGGCTCTTGCTTTTCTTGGCAAGAAGGTGAGCACCAAAGGCGCGTTGGCGGGTAACTTTACCGGTTTTGGTAATTTTTACACGCTTTGCCGTACCTTTGTGGGTCTTTAGCTTTGGCATTTCTTACTCCTTATTTGCTTCTGATGACAGTGCTGAGGTTGCGGCCTGCCATCTGTGGCGGGTGCTCTTGAACAGCGACTTCGTCAAGCATTTCCGTGATTTTAGCAATCATTTCGTATCCAAGGTCCCGGTGGGCGTTTTCACGGCCGCGGAAAAAGATTTGAATACGAACTTTGTGCCCGTCGGTAAGGAACTCGCGAATCTTACGAAGCTTGATTTCGAGGTCTCCCTGACCAATCTTCATACCAAAACGCATTTGTTTTAGTTCGCTTTGCTTGCTGTTGCGGCGGCTTTTTTGAGCCTCTTTCATCTTTTGGTACTGGTATTTACCCCAGTCGATGATTTTTGCAACCGGCGGGTCGGCATTTGGTGAGATCTCAACCAAGTCGAGGCCAGCTTCCTCGGCAGCTTTGAGTGCGTCTACGCGGCTCATAATGCCAAGCTGTTCGCCTGATTCCCCAATAACTCGCAGTTCAGATGCCCTAATTTGCTGATTGATATTGGTGCGATTAGACTTGTTGATAAACTCTCCTCTTAAACCGATTTAACCGATGGATATTCCATCTTTTTTACTAAAACCAACCGATACTTCCGATTTCGGCCGTTTCTCGAGCGATTACTCAGGGGCTATTATAGCAATAAATCTTGCGGAGCACAAGGGGTTGGCCCTATGAGCGAAATTGCAGTGCCTCTGCCACGTGCTCTTCTTTAAGCTCAGCTGCGCCCGCAAGGTCTGCAATCGTACGTGCAACCCGCAGTATTCGTAAGCTGGCCCGGCTTGAAAGGTCGTATTGTGTGGCAGCCCGGGCAAGTACTGCGTAGGCTGCTGGTGTAATAGAAAATGACGATTCTATAGTTGTTTTTGAAGCATAAGCATTGTAAAAACCTCTACGATTGTAACGATTATTTTGCGCTTCTCGTGCTTTAAGCACAATTTCTACCACCGTAGAATGTTGATTTTTCCTCAACGTTTTTGTATTAAAAAAGTGTTCGTGTGCAACTTTAGGAATCGTGAGTCGGAGGTCGATACGGTCGAGCAGCGGCCCCGATAATTTCTTGTTGTAGTAAGCAACTTGCGTGGCAGTGCAGGTACAGGCGGTACGACCATCATCAGCATAGCCGCACGGGCAGGGGTTCATGGTGGCCACCAACAACACGTCGGCTGGAAACTGAATTGAACCATACAAGCGAGACAGGGTAATCGAGCGGTCCTCGAGGGGTTGGCGAAGCGCTTCTAAAGTGGCCCGTGGGTATTCGGGGAGCTCGTCGAGTAAAAGAATACCCTTGTGCGCTAGGCTTATATCGCCAGGGCGCGGCCGTGCCCCACCGCCGATGAGTGCGGGTAGGGTAATGTGGTGGTGCGGCGCCCTAAGGGGCGGGTAATGAATAACGGGGCTTTCTTGGTTGATAAGGCTATGGAGCTTTGTAACCTCGAGCGCTTCTTCGCTGCTTAGGGGCGGAAGAAGGCTGTGGAGCGCCTGGGCAAGTAACGTTTTGCCAGCACCTGGGGGGCCGCTGAAAAGGAGATTGTGGCGGCCTGCAGCGGCGATGGCCAGGGCGCGCTTAGCATGGCCGAGGCCGGTGATAGAATCAAGGGTTACGGTTTGCTTTGGGGTACCGCTTAGACCCCCGAGCGGGCCATAGGGTGCCACACGTGGTGTCTCGGGTAAGGTACTTGCTTTGACACGCGCCACACCTTTTAAGTGCCGAAAGAGTTCCCCAAGGTTTGAAATGCCGATAGGCTCAATACCCTGCACTAATTGGGCTTGGGGAACGTTCTGGCGTGGTAGGAAAAGGCGAGCTGCCCCAACCCTTCGTGCGGTCTCGGCGGCTACCACGGCGCCTCGTACGGGCCTCAGCGCTCCATCGAGGGCGAGCTCACCGATAAA
This sequence comes from uncultured Candidatus Saccharibacteria bacterium, assembly GCA_964368785.1. Taxonomy (GTDB): domain Bacteria; phylum Patescibacteriota; class Saccharimonadia; order Saccharimonadales; family Saccharimonadaceae; genus Microsaccharimonas. The sequence goes on along the minus strand of CAYJCW010000006.1, from coordinate 15,346 downwards.
AAGCGCCCCAGCCACTTCTTTTTGATGTAATTGGCCGCTCGCAACCAAGATGCTCAGCGCAATGGGCACATCGAGGTGGGTGCCATCCTTTGGTAGTTCTGCCGGAGCTAAGTTTACTATGACTTTTTGGGCAGGAAAGGTAAGGAGCGAGCTCATGATGGCGGCGCGTACCCGTTGGCGAGCTTCGTCAATCGCTTTGTTGCCCATACCTACAATTTGCAGATGAGGAAGCCCAGCATGGAGGGCCGTTTCAATGGTAACCGGGGTGCCATAAAACCCTGTAAGGGCAACAGACTGGACGGTGGCGATAGAAATACGGTTTCTCATGAAAACCAGTATGTACTCCAAATTGGTAAAAAGTCTTTAAGTAATTGTCAAAAGCCTGTTAAGGCGTAGTATGCATATGCAAAAAGTGTGCCATGGGGTATAATAACAGATGTACGTGGGGCTGATATAGCTTCGACGGAAGGATTTTAACAGGATATTTAGCAAGTCGCCTTACACTCGTTAAGTGTTTATGTAATTGCAAAAGAAAACATTGCAAAGACAGTAGCAAACTTTGCTGGTCAAATTTTTGGTCAGCCTGCGCGCGCTGCTGTTCTCGCTGCCTAGTTATTAGGTAGCCGTCGGTCTTCCTAAGGGCGCGTAGGGAAGCCGGTGTTATACTCACGCGTCTTACGTACTTTTGGGGCAGCTGCCAAAGTACGGACACCTTTCAGCGGAACGTCCAGGGCTCTTTTTGTCTTATTTTGAGGCAATGGCCGTTCTTAATTCTTAAATAAGACTAAGCTTGTAGATGAATATCAGGTTACCTTTTGGACCCGGGGGCAGTACCCGGCAGCTCCACCACATCAATGCACGCCAAAAGATCTTAAGAGCTTAAGGTCTTTTCATTTTATTTTTCACCCGCCTAGAGGCTCTTTGCTGGCTATTGGGGAGGGCTTTTCGGCACTGTATAAAAGCAAAATTAAATCGGCTGCCTGCGAGGAACAGCCGATTTCGTGGAGTTTTTCGATATTTTTTGTTTTTGGTCCCTGTATAATTTTTTTACTCAGGAACTACCCCTATAATATGACGCCATGGCGCTTACGTCAATACCTTTTTCAAAGATTCTTTTAGTAAAAAATACCACGAAATAGCAACAATTAGAGGCAGTCTCTGCTCCACAAGAGGGCACCAAGGTCAACGGGCTTGTGCTACAATAAGTCTATGATGATTCCGATGAGTGGACGGGGCATAGGGTTAAATAAACGGCCAGGCAAAAAGATAAACAAAAGGCGAGGTTTTACTATCGTTGAGCTGACTTTAGTTGTTGCGGTCATTGGCGTACTCGTTACCATCACGATTGTGTCATATAATGCGGTTCGTCAAAATGCGCTTAACCAGGTAGTGAGCACTGATCTGCAGAAGGCTATCTCGGCACTTAATAAGTTCAAGGCGGAAAATGGCATGTATCCAAGTGTTTTCTCGCAGCTCGAATACCAGCCAAAAGCAGGGGTGACCTACCAATACACGTATGTGGCCACGAATGACTCATACTGTGTCACTGCTTCATCGCGGGATGCCGATTTTAACGCTGTTAACGGGAGTCGTGACCTGCGAGCCGGTGGGTGCGCCGGGCATGGGCTTTTGGGGCAGCCGCCTATTACTAATTTCATCCTTAACCCTAGCCTTGAGCAGAACGCCGTTAACGTTAGTGCCGTCTGTGGTACGGGTGGCGCATGTGTGGGGGTGGATCGAGTGCCTTCATCAAGTGCCGCCTCTGGTGGGCATGTAGGGCAATATCGATGGTCGACCGGCCCATCTGGCGGTGAACCCTATGTACTTTTTAGGTCTGCACCGATTACTCCTAGCCGAACCTATGTTTGTAGCGGCTCCGTTCGTGCGTCGTGGGCAACACAGCTTCAAGTAAGAATTGTTACGTATACGTCTGCTGGCTCGTGGCTGCCTCAGGTAAACTCGGCAACTACGTCTGTGCAGGCGAATGGTCCATGGGTTCGGCTTTCTGCGAGTAAGGTTGCGGAATCAAATGCTGCAACGGCAGGCTGTATTTTCGTGGTTCCTAATGGCTCAGTACGACCACCCTCCGGAGCTACTATGGATATCGATGCTGTTATGATAAATGAGGGTTCGATTCAGAAGTATGCCGATGGTTCATCCCCGGGCTGGGCCTGGAACGGTGCGCCAGGGCAGGCTTCTTCGAGTGGCCCAGCTCTCAAATAAGCGGCTTACGCAGCTTTAGGGAGGATGCAATAGGAATTCATTACAACATTGTATAAATAACAACATCTTTAACGCACCAGGGGTAAAAGCGAGATTACAGTCTATTGTTGTAAATAACTCTGTCGGAAAAGCCCGCAAACTATTGACCAAATGAATTGTTTATGCTAATCTAAAAACAAGCTTTTAGCAGAAACAAACATAACCAAAAGTTCAATAAAAGCCACCACACACCTTAACAATTCGTACTCATCACACGGCATATTTTTGACGGAAAAGTCGGTGACGCCTCCTAATACAAGAAGTCATTTCTTTTGCCTTGTATAAGGTAACGTACCTTCAAATGCTTCTAAAAACAAACAGTTTAACATAAAACAGTTTCTTCATTAGTCGATGGCATCGCCGATGCTCCGCCAAAATTGTTTCGCATATTTCATGCGGAGCGATAGATGCGTTTGGTTTTTAGTACCATTCGCGGCAAGTAAATCCTTGTTTTGCACCCCAGGAACCCGAGAGACTCCTGGCAAAAATGCAAAGCCGGTAGGCCACTTGCCGTGAATGCGGAATAAAATCATTGAGCACACCAACGGTTGCTCTGGGTTTTCCCGGAGCGGTCAGACAGTCTGTAGCGGTTCGCTGTTCATCGGTTCACACGCCTAATAGTTATTTTAAAGCGGCGTTTGTTTGATACCTGAACGTTAAGGCGTTCCGCTCAGGCTCCATATAGAGTATAGTAACAGTGATGTTACCACGAATTGTTGCAACCGTTTCACTTCTTGGCGTAGGTATTTTGAGCGTCTTGCTCACCTTTACGTCGCCAACGACCGCTGGCCCGTTTGGCCTTTTGGTGATTTTTATTACGGCTTATCTTACCTTCATGGGGATGATAAGCTTTTTTTTGTTTGGTATGAGCCATCTTATTGCGGCACTGCTGAAGGGCTCAACGGCTAAAAAACCGCTTCGGCCCATGGAATTCCGCCGTGCCTACTACCTCAGCACCGTGCTTGCTGCTGCGCCGGTTATGCTGATTGGGCTTCAATCAGTGCAGCAGGTGGGCATTTACGAATTTGGATTAGTCGTTCTTTTTGAAGTTATTGCCTGTTTGTACGTTACAAAACGAACGCAATAAACATATGCGTTTTACGTATGTATATATGGTATACTTACAGATATGCAACCTGAAAATGCCGCACGCCCTATGGTAGGGGCCGAACAGCTTCCAGTGCCGCCACAAAATGGTGGCGAGGGTATTCCAAGCTTGCCGCCCGTCGCTCCAATGGAGTCTGCTCCGCTTCGGGGGGGTGAACGGTTTGAACAAGCCGCCGAGGCAGGGGCCCAGGCAGCAAATGCTATAGCCCAGGCCGCTCCGGCGATGCAGGTGGCTCCGGTGCCAGGCTCAGCACAGGCACCGCCGGTGCAGCAAGACCCCTCAGGGCTTGGCGCGACCCCCTTGGTGGCCGCCGATGAAGATCTGATTGAAAAAGAGTGGGTCGATAAAGCCAAGGCGATCGTTGAGCACACAAAAGACGACCCGTATAAACGAACACAGCAGGTCAATGAGCTCCAGCGAGACTACCTGCAAAAGCGGTACGGCAAGGTGGTCGGGGCGAGCGAATAGCCCGGCTCGTATAACAAAGGAGAAAAGGAACGGGACATGGGAGTTGTTGTGATAGTGGTGGTAGTCCTCCTCGCTGCGGCGGGTGTGGGGCTGTTTGCTTTCACGCAGTATCGCCGGGTCCTTCGTGAGGCGAAAAACTACGAGCGTGGCCTTAAAATGGTGCCACTGTATATTCATATTCCTCCTATGAGCTCCGACATCGAGGGCAACGGCCGCGACGAGCGTGATTTAACAGAAGAAGTACTCAGCCAGGCGCAGGTCATGTACAACATTATCGCCAGCACAGCTACCAGCGGTTTTAAAAGCAAAATTTATGGCCAGCGGCATGTTTCATTTGAAATTGTCGCCCACGAGGGGTTGGTGCACTACTACGCAGTGGTGCCGGTGTCGTTGCTTGAGGTTATTAAGCAGGCAGTTTCGGCGGCATACCCAGCGGCCCGTCTTGAAGAGGTGAGCGAGCGCAATATCTTTAGCCCAGCCGGCCGTATGAGTGGCACTATTGGTGGGGAGTTCACGCTTAAGAAAGAATTTGCCTACCCGATTGCAACCTACCAAGAAACCAAGCGTGATGCTTCGCGGGCACTGCTGAACGCTCTGGCTGGTGCCACTCGAGAAGATGGCGTCGGCATTCAAATGCTTATTCGTCCGGCTGATGCATCATGGGCAAAAAATGCTACTTCCGTATCTGAAACCATTCGCAAGGAAAAGGGTAAGAAAAGAGGCACCGCCCATGTTATGTCTGGGGTTATGGAAGCGCTCTGGAAGCCGCCAGAGACCGAAGAAGTAAAAGCCGAGAACAAGCAGTTGAACTCGGTTGAGCAGTCGCGGGTTGATGCTATTGAAGATAAAGCACGCTACCCAGGGTACGAGGTACTCATTCGCGTCGTGGCCTCTTCGAATACTGCGGGTCGGGCTCAAGTGTTAATGAGCAATGTGGTTTCGGCTTTTGCGCTTTTTGATTCGGCCAGCAATAATGGGTTTAAATTTAGCGTCGCTAAAGATATTGAAGAGTTCGTTACTTCTTATATATTTAGGTTTTTCCCGCAAGAAGTAAATCGTAATATCTTAAATACGGTTGAACTTGCAACCATCTTCCACCTTCCTAACCAAAATTCAATCCCTACCTCTCAGGTACAGCGCCAAGCAACCAAGCAGGTTGATGGCCCAACGCAAGTTATGGATGAGGGCTTCTTGCTGGGGTATAACGAATTTCGTGGTGTAAAAAAGCAGATTCGCCTCGGTACCAAGGACCGCCGCCGCCATGTCTACATGATTGGTCAAACTGGTGTTGGTAAGACCGGCTTCCTGCAAAACCTTGCCTACCAAGACATGATGGATGGCCGGGGGTTTGCTTTTATTGACCCGCACGGTGATGTTGTCGAGGAGCTGCTTGGGATGGTGCCGAAAGAGCGGGTCGAAGATGTCATCTACTTTAGCCCGGGCGATATGGATAACCCCATCGGTCTTAACCTGTTTGAGTTTGAGAACCAAGACCAACGTGACTTTATTATTCAAGAAACCATTGCTATGCTTTACAAGCTCTACGACCCAGGGCACACGGGTATTATTGGCCCGCGCTTTGAATCGTGGTTTCGTAACGCCGCCCTGACAGTTATGGCCGACCCAAATGGCTCGTCGTTTCTTGATGTTCAGCAGGTTTTTATTGACCAGCCGTTTGCCGACGAAAAAATTAAGCACGTTACCAACCAAACCGTGCTCGATTTCTGGAATAAAGAAATGGCTCAAACCACTGAATCCTCAAAAGGGGAGATGTTGGGGTGGTTTGCGAGCAAGTTTGGCGCTTTCTTAACCAACGACATGATGCGTAATATTATGGGCCAAACGAAAAGTGGTTTTGACCTGCGCGATATTATGGATAATAAAAAAATCCTCCTGGTAAACCTTTCGAAGGGCCGAACGGGCGAGCTCAACTCGCAACTGCTTGGTATGATTTTTGTGATGAAGTTTAACGCCGCGGCAATGGGCCGGGCCGATATGCTTGAAGAAGACCGCCAAGATTTTAGCCTTTACGTAGACGAGTTTCAAAACTTTGCAACTGAAAGTTTTGCGACCATTCTCTCTGAGGCCCGAAAATACCGCTTAAGTCTTATTCTTGCCAACCAGTTTATGACGCAGCTTACCGACCAAATCCGCGAAGCTATTTTGGGTAACATCGGTACGGTTATTAGTGGTCGTATTGGTATTACCGACGCCGATATTTTGGTGAAAAAATTCGCGCCAACGTTTGATGCCGAAGACCTGACTCGTATGCCAAACTTCCAAACGATCGCTTCAGTAATGGTTCGCGATGTTCCGTCTTCGGCCTTTAGTATGGCGCTACTGCCTCCGCTTGGGCAGTCAAACCCGAAGCTTCGAGATGCCTTAAAGCAGCTTTCGGCCCAGAAATATGGGAAACCGCGCGCTCAAGTTGAACAAGAATTCTTTCACCGAATGAGTGTTGGCGACCGAGTGAAAAAAGAGAAAATGGATGCGCTTAAGCAAGCCCAAGAACAGCGTATGGCTGCGTTTAGGGCCGGTACGCCAGGCGCTCCAACGGGTCTTTCAGCCCCCCTTGGCCCAGGGGCGGTACCTGGAATGGCTCCAGCGGGTGCTTCTGCCGGGGCTTCGGGCGCTGATGGCATGGCAGGGGGTGCGGCCGCTCCAAAGCCGTCTTTCCTTGATGAATGGTTGGCAAAACGCCAGCAAATTACCGCTTCACCACCGCCAGCGCCGGCTGCGCCTGTAGTTTCTGTAGCTCCTGCATCTCCTCCTGTGGTTTCTGCTCCGCAGCTACAATCGCCACCTGCGCAGCAGCCGAGTGTCCAGCCTACCGCTGGTCCCTCTCCATCTCCAGTGCCACCAGTAGCTACCGTGCCAACACCGCAGCCTGCAGCCGCAGCAGCACCTTCGCCACCACCAGATAAACTGAGCGTTCGGGGCACTTCGGGCAGCACTCAGGCGGGTGATGGTTTCTCAATCAAATTGCGGTAAAAAGTAAAAGTGCTTAAAAGGTAAAACCACTCGTTCGTATGAGTGGTTTTACTTGTACGTAAGTGTATCGAGGAGTGTTCTATCGCTTGCCCGTTATCATCACTTTGAAGAAATCGTACAAAATACCAATGAGCCAGCCAGCAATAAAGGCACCAATGGTTTCAAAACCAGATAGTTGGTACCCGTAATGTTTTGCAACCAGGTATACGCCAAGCACAAGCACAAAGGCGACGATTGCCCCTGAAAGAATAGCGTTCGGGCGGGCCACCGTATTACCGAGGGCTTCGCTGGTTTTTTCAACTGCTGGGTTGTGAATGAATTTGCTGAAGGCACGTTGCGCCGCTGGCATTTCAGACTGTACGCGCTTCATAGTTTTTTTATAATTGGCTTTTTTCTCTTGCTTGCTTACCACCCCGTGGCGCCGCCGGGCAGGGGAGGCTGGTTCGCCCTTCTTCTTTTCGGCGCTGCCTCGCTCAACGCTTACTGCTTCATTCAGAGCTTCGTGGCGAGCTTTCGCTTCAGATTTTTCGCCGTTTTCTACCGAGTTCTCGGCTGCTCGTTCAAGGTCTTTGCCAATACGTTCAACCTGTTCAAGATGCTCAACTGCCGATTCGGGCGTTGTTTTACGTGCTTCAGGTGAACTATCGTGAAATTGTTCAGCTCCCATTAAATTGTTCCTCCATTAACATCGCGGCGAATAAGCCGTACTTCGGTACCAAGTTGCTTAGAGCGGTAGTAAAAGAAGGTAACGACTGCCAGAAGGATACCAGCAAAGAGCATGTTTTCGCCGGGGCCGGTGTGGGGGAGTTCTGGTACAACGGTTTCAATTACCTTTGGCGCCGGGCACTCAACGGGGATAACCACATGTGCATCAAAGAAGGTGTTTTCAATGCGGCAGTCGTAAGAGCTTGGTTCGCTGAGCCCCGAAGGTGTGGCGGGAATTTGGGCGAGCAACTGCATCGTAAAGGTGCGTACTTCTTTGGCGCCAGGTTTGAGGGTGACGGCTGGCCAGCTGATTGTTCGGCCATTTTGGCTTACGGTGCCACCGCCGTTATCGATAACAGTTGCGTACTCAATGGCGTCGCTAATGGTATCGCTAAAGGTGAACTGTTTGGCGGTGCCCCCCTTGTTGGTGGCCGTAAGGGTAAAGGTGATGCGGTCGCCCGCCTTAGCTGTTGTTTTTGTTGCATCAGTGTTACCCTGAGATACATTCAGTGCTGTTTTGTTAACAACAATGTCTGCTGGCGGCGTTTTACACTGAATGCGCACAGTAACCGATTTGCCGAGGAATTGGTTGGTCATCTTACAATCGGTCGTTGGGTTGGTAAGATCGGCCTTAAGCTGCACGGTATAGGTTTTTTTAACCGTTTGCTTTGGCGCAACGGTGACTTCTGGCCAGGAGAGAGTTTGTGTCTTTTGGTCAAGCGTACCACCGCCAGCGTCTGTTAACTTGGTAAAGGCGAGTACTTCGCTGAGGTCATCCTTCATCGAGACCTTTTTGGCGGTTCCTCCCGTATTTGAAACTGAAACGGTGTAGGTGATTTTATTGTTTTCTTTAGCAGCGGTTTTGGTGGCATCCATTTTGAGTGATGCATTATAGGCTGTTTTTGAAGCAACGATGTTGGCAGGCGGTGTGACACAATTTACTGGTACCGTAACGCTGTTGCCCAGGAATGTGTTGGTCATTTTACAATCTGTTGTAGGGTTAACAAGGCTGCTGTTCATTTGCACAGTGTATTGTTTTGTGACACTTGCACCTGGTGTAAGATTTACAGCACCCCACGAAAGAACCTTAGAACCCTGGTTAAAACTGCCGCCCCCAGGGTTGGTGAGCTTGGCATACTTAACGACTTCTGTCAGGTCGTCGGAAAGGGTAACTTCTTTAGCAGTTCCCCCAGTGTTTGATGCCTTCACGGTGTAGGTAATCAGGTCGTTCACCTTGGCCGCTGTTTTGGTTGCGTCGACTGAACCCTGAGTAACGTTCACGCCACTTTTTGATGAAACAATGTTGGCTGGTTTTGGAGGTGGAGGGGGCGGAGGGAAGACATCAGTGACCAGGTTGCCGCACGATTGCAAAATGGCGAACCAGCCGAATTTTGCAGAATACCCTACATAGCCCCAAAACTCTTCATCAAGGCTATACCCCCAGGCGGCGGCGAGGCCTCGGCCATACACGGTATTGACCGCTTGGCCGTTACTGTTGGTGATGGTAACGCCTGTTGATCCTGCGCGGTTCTCATACCCCCAGCTAATTTTGTGCCCAATTTGAAAAGAGGTGAACTGCGTGGCGACAATTTCTTCGCGAGTGATGCCAAAATAGTTAAAGACATCTTTAAGGTTGCGTTCGTTACGGTCGTACGGGCCAAGGAAGTTATTAAGGCTTCGCGCTGACCCAATCCCAAGCCCACCAGGGATGAAGTCGCTGGCATTCGCTGCATTAGCCGGTTCTGGTGCCTGAAAGACAACCAGGCTTTGTACGACCAGCGCAAGCGCTACAAACACAAGGCCAAGTCGCCGAGTAAACTGCTCCTTCCGTAACCGTTTTGCATAAAAGCTAAGTTGGCCTACGAGAGCCGGGCTGAATGAGAGCTGCGATACTATTTTTCGAAACATTTGATAACTACTTTTTATATTAAATGGTATAAACTGAGACGACCTCTTGTTAAAAGATTAGCATAACAAATATGTTCAAAGCAAGCATTTTGCTGGGTAATTTAAGTACTCACTGGTAAGGCTATGCAGCCGAGAGGGGCTTGTGGTATACTTACATGAGATATAACGCCGGTGGGCGGCCGAACATATTCCGAGATGGGGGAGAAGGTAGTTAGACATGGCTCAAAAAACAGACAATGCCTATGATGGTTCGCAGATTCAAGTCCTTGAAGGGCTTGAGCCTGTTCGCAAGCGGCCAGGGATGTACATTGGAAGCACTGGGTACGACGGAGTACACCACCTTATTAAAGAGATCGCCGATAACTCAATCGATGAAGCCATAGCCGGCTATGCAACGAAGGTAGAGGTCATTATTCGCAACGACGGGGGTCTAACGGTCACCGACAACGGGCGAGGTATTCCGGTTGATAAGCATCCTAAAACCGGCCTTTCTACCCTTGAAACTGTTCTGACTGTACTTCACGCCGGTGGTAAGTTTGGCGGCGGTGGCTATAAAGTCTCCTCGGGGCTCCACGGGGTAGGGTCAAGCGTCGTGAACGCTCTTTCAACTCGCATGGTTGCCGAGGTTGTTCAAAAAGGCCAGCTCTATCGTATCGAGTTTGAGCGTGGCGCTACCGTTGGGCCATTTAAAAAGGTAGGTGCGACCGACCGTGCCAATGGTACGGCGATTACTTTCTATCCAGATCCAACTATTTTTAAAGAAACCGTTACCTTCGATTATCAATGGGTGGTCAATTATCTTCGCCACCAGGCATACCTTACAAAAGGCGTTTACGTATCAGTTGTCGATGAGCGTACGAATGAACGCGCAGCTTTCTACTTTGAAGGCGGTATCCAGAGTTACGTAAAACACCTTAATATAGGCAAGGAAGTCGTAAGTGACAATATCTTCTACGTTGAAAAGCAAATTGAAGATTCCATGGTCGAGGTGGCTGTACAGTATAACAATACGTTTATTGAGCTTGTAAAACCGTTTGCCAATAACGTACTTACCCCCGATGGTGGGACCCATCTTGTTGGGTTCCGTGCGGCGATGACGCGTGTTATTAACGATTATGCCCGCAAGAATAGTCTTTTGAAGGAAAAGGAAGACAACCTAAGCGGCGATGACATTCGCGAAGGCCTAACGGCGATTATCTTAGTGAAGCTTCCCGATCCACAGTTTGAAGGCCAGACGAAAAACAAGCTCGGTAACCCAGAGGTGCGTCGCTATGTAGAGCAGGTCATGAACGAGTACTTCTCGTACTACCTTGAAGAAAACCCTGAAGTCGCAAAAAAGATCGTTGGCAAGGCGTTGCTCGCTGCTCGCGCCCGTAAGGCGGCCCGTGCAGCTCGTGACAATGTCCTTCGCAAAGGTGCGCTTGATGGCATGGGGCTTCCTGGTAAGCTGTATGACTGCTCAAGTAAGCGGCCAGACGAAAGCGAGATCTATATTGTAGAGGGTGACTCGGCTGCCGGCTCGGCAAAAGAGGGTCGCGATAGTAAAACCCAGGCCATTCTACCGCTCAGAGGTAAGGTACTTAATACCGAGCGTGCTCGTCTTGACAAAATGTTTGCCAACAAAGAGATTGTTGCCATGATTCAAGCCTTTGGCGTGGGCATTGGCGATTCGTTTGATGTTAATGGCCTCCGTTATCACAAAATTATTATCATGACTGATGCCGATGTCGACGGAAGCCACATTGCTACCTTGCTTTTGACCTTTCTCTTTCGCTATATGCGCGAAGTAATTGAGGGCGGCTATGTGTATTTGGCTCGGCCACCACTTTACAGCATTAACCGTGGCCAAAAAAAGCAATATGTGTACGATGAGCAAGCGCTTGAGACGGCCCTCCAAGAGCTCGTCGCAGCCAAAGAAGGCCGAGGTACTACCGTCGATAGCGATGCCGATCTTGTAAAGCAGGCCGGCGTGACCATCTCGCGCTTTAAGGGTCTTGGTGAAATGGATGCTGATCAACTTTGGGATACCACCATGAACCCAGACAACCGTGTCTTAAGCCAGGTGCGTATTGATGACGCCGAACGAGCCGATGCAATCTTCACGAAGCTTATGGGCGACGAAGTATCTCTTCGCAAATCGTTCATTCAGACGCGTGCTAAAAATGCCAACATTGAAGATCTGGATATCTAGGGAAAGGAGCGACTACCATGAATGACGACAATACACCACTAAACGACACCACCCTTCCCGTAGAAGGTGACATTACATCCCCTGAGGTGCAGGGGGTTGAGCAGCGGACACTCGAAAGTGTTATGGAGGATAGCTTCTTCCGTTATTCTATGAGTGTTATCATCGACCGTGCGCTTCCAGACGTCCGCGATGGCCTCAAGCCAGTTCACCGTCGTATTTTGCACTCGATGAACGTTAACGGGAACCGCAGTAACGCTAAGTTTGTAAAAAGCGCCCGTATCGTCGGTGACGTTATGGGTAAATACCATCCACACGGCGACTCAGCGATCTACGACTCAATGGTCCGCTTGGCTCAGCCATGGTCGCTGCGGTACCCTTTGGTGCAAGGCCAGGGTAACTTTGGCTCAATGGACGGTGACCCGGCGGCGGCAAGCCGATATACCGAGGCTCGTTTGCAGAAGTTCTCGGACGAAATGCTGGCCGACATCGATAAGCAGACGGTTGATTTTCGCGATAACTACGACGGTTCGGAACAGGAGCCATCGGTGCTTCCGGCAAAAATTCCAAACCTGCTTCTAAACGGGCAAATTGGTATTGCTGTTGGTATGGCCACGAATATCCCGCCGCATAACTTAAGTGAGCTTGTCGATGCGGCAATTGAGCTAATCGACAATGAAGCGGCGACGCTTGATGATTTGCTCAAGCATGTTAAGGGGCCTGACTTCCCAACAGGTGCTGTTGTGTACGGTGGAGCGCCAATGAAACAAGCCTACCTGACGGGGCGGGGTAGCGTTACGATGCGAGCTGTAGCACATATTGAAGAGACCAAAAAAGGGCGTCATCAAATTGTTGTCACAGAAATCCCATATGGTGTAAATAAGGCAACACTTGTTGAAAAGATTGCTGAACTTTACAAAGAAAAGAAGATCAACATTAGCGACCTTAACGACGAGAGCTCTCGTGGTAAAGTTCGCATCGTTATTGAGGTGAAGAAGGACGGATACCCCAAGAAGGTCCTCAACCAGCTGTTTAAGCTTACCGCACTCCAAAGTAGCTTTAATTACAACATGTTGGCTCTTATCGACGGCATTCAGCCAAAGATTCTTGGGCTGCAAGAAATGCTTGAAGAGTTTATTAAGCACCGCCAAAAGGTGGTGCGACGAAGGACCGAGTTTGAGCTGCGTAAGGCACGTGAGCGCGCCCACATTCTTGAAGGGTACAAGATTGCGCTCGACCATATAGATGAGGTCATTCGTATCATCCGTGCCAGTAAAACAAGCGAAGAGGCTCAAAAGAACCTCATTGTGGCCTTTAAGCTGAGCGAGATTCAGGCGCAGGCGATTTTGGCAATGCAGCTCCGTCGCCTTACCGGCCTTGAGCGTGATGCAATTGAGAGCGAACTTCAAGAGCTCCTTAAAGCGATTAAGCGTTTTGAAGAAATTCTTGCTGATGAAAAAGAAATCTTGGCAATTATTAAAACCGAGCTTCTCGAGATGAAAGAGAAGTATGGTGATGAGCGCCGTTCGCAAATTATCAACCATGAACTCGGCAAGTTTAGTGATGAGGAATTGATACCAGAGGAAGAATCAGTTGTCCTTCTTACAACAGAGAACTATATTAAGCGTACCCTCGTAAGCGAATACCGTCGCCAGAACAGAGGAGGTAAGGGTAAGCGGGGTATGACCACTAAAGAAGAAGACGTCATTGACCAGCTCATTCCTGCCAATACTCACGATTGGTTGTTATTCTTCACGAATAAGGGGCGAGTTTTCCGGCTCAAAACCTACGAGGTTCCTCAGGCAAGCCTTGCCGCCAAGGGAGTGGCCGCGGTTAACCTACTCGCGTTACAACCTGAAGAGAAAATTACATCAATCATTAAGCACCAAAAAGACGCTGGCGATGATGGCTACCTCTTTATGGCAACCACCAAGGGAACTGTTAAAAAGACTCCGCTCAAGGACTACGCCAACATTCGCACCAATGGGCTTATCACCATTAAGCTTGATGATGGCGACGAGCTTCGCTGGATTAAAAAGACCTCAGGCGGAGATGATGTAATTGTGTCAACGTCTGCTGGCCAGGCAACTCGTTTCCATGAGGCCGAGACGCGCCCAATGGGTCGCGCTGCTCGAGGGGTACGAGGCGTGCGCCTTCGTCCTAACGATAGTGTTGTGGGGATGGATATTGTTTCAAACAACGAAGGCAACCTTCTTGTTATCAGCGAGAATGGTTACGGAAAAGTAACCAAGGCGGCACACTTCCCATCACACAAGCGTGGCGGTGTGGGCATTAAAGCAGCAGTCGTGACTGCCAAAACTGGCCCGATTGTTGCAGTGCGTTCGCTCGACGAAGACACCGAGGAAATCCTCCTCATTTCAAGCAAGGGTCAGGCAATTCGGGTTGGACTAAAAGACATTCCGGTGATTGGGCGTACAACCCAGGGCGTTCGTATTATGCGCACCGCCGATGGTGATAAAGTATCTTCGTTTGGGTTTGTTCCGAAGCAGCAAGAAGTCGATGAAACTACCGCAGACCAATCGACACGTGAACCAGACAAGACGAACGAATCGTAACTAATTAACTAAATAAGTAATAAGGGAATAAGGAGGAGGGGTTGTGGACGGAGTATCGCCATATATCATTGCAGCAGTAGGGGGGTGGTTCATCGCACACTGTGTCAAGTTTCTACTTCGCAGTAGTAATGCCCGAAGGCTTGTATCGTGGCGCACCTTCTTTACGTCTGGCGGGATGCCTAGCTCGCATAGCGCAACGGTTGTTGCTACATTAGTCATTGTCGCTCTCCTTGACGGAACTCAGTCGGGGTTGTTCGGGGTGGCCGCTCTGCTTGCAGGGATTGTTATGTTCGATGCCATGAAGGTACGCCGCTCTTCAGGTGAGCAAGGGGTAGCATTGACCACCTTACTAAAAGAACAGAAGAGCAAGGTCGCTTTACCGCGAGTCGCAATGGGGCACACGCCCCTCGAGGTGGTGGCTGGTGCATTGGTAGGGGGTGTCGTTGGTGTTACGACCGCTTTATTGTTCAGTATACTGTAAAAAATCAAAAAATCTCTAAATAAGGTGTTGACCAAGAAGTAATTCTGGCGTATACTTGGAAAAGTCTGGTCGTTACGGCAACGCAAAAAGTACGCTGTAAACGGTCTCAAACGTGGAGTTTGAAGCAAGACAAAATGAACTTTGACAATTTAGTAGTGCAAATCTGTTTGCAGACTACACCAGATAGTTCCTTATGGAAGTATACAGGCTTCGTGCCTGGGTATAGTTTTGCAAACTATCATCGTCAGTTAATTATGTATAGTGAGTCTTGTACTGTTGAACAGTACATTTTTATGGAGAGTTTGATCCTGGCTCAGGATGAATGCTGGCGGCGTGCCTAACACATGCAAGTCGAGCGGCAGCGCGTCTAGTTTACTAGATGGCGGCGAGCGGCGGACGGCTGAGTAACGCGTGGGAACGTGCCCCAAAGTGAGGAATAACTGCCCGAAAGGGTAGCTAATGCCGCATATGATCTTCGGATTAAAGCTTTCGAGCGCTTTGGGAGCGGCCCGCGTCGGATTAGGTAGTTGGTAGGGTAAAGGCCTACCAAGCCGACGATCCGTAGCTGGTCTGAGAGGATGATCAGCCAGACTGGGACTGAGACACGGCCCAGACTCCTACGGGAGGCAGCAGTGAGGAATCTTCCACAATGGGCGAAA
>CAYJCW010000005.1:0-25224 GCA_964368785.1 uncultured Candidatus Saccharibacteria bacterium | reverse complement strand
GAATTCATGTGAACGTTCCCACCTTTCGATGAACTATTAAATCACTTATGCTTATAAAAAAATGGGCGAGAGATGGGGGCCGGGTGGGGGAGGGCCCTGCGAGAAAAACACCCTTTAAGGGTGTTTTTCTCGCTTCGCCTTGCACGGTTGTGATTAATCTATTATGTTATAGTGCTTATGATATAATAAACTCACGTATGAAAGTTTCGTTTCGGGCTGGGTTTACTATTGTTGAGACAACGCTTTTTTTGGCCATCTCTGGCCTGCTGCTTGTCATGATTATGGGCAGCGTGGGGCTATCAATTAACACACAGCGCTATCAAGATGCCGTACAAACGCTCAAAATAACTCTTCAATCCCAGTACGCGGCGTTGGCCAGTGTCCAGAACGAGCGCGCTAAAGACCTTACGTGTAGCCTTACGTCAAGCTCTACGCTTCTGGTGGTTAACAGTGACCCTGCAAGTTCACCGCCAGGGGTGGGGCAGAGTGGTTGCATGGTTGTGGGGCGATTGGTGCGTATTACCGGGTCGCCAGCGAGTGCTGTGCAGGTGTACGATGTATTGGCGGTAAGAAATAGTACGTCCATGCCAACGGCACCGAGGACCGACCTTGAACTAGCTGGGTTGCTCTATGCATATAATATAGGCCTTACACCAGTAGACAGTACAACGCTTGAGTGGCGGACTTCCCTTGGGACCCCAAAACAGAGTGCTGGTATTGAGAGTACGTCCGCCATAAGCGACAGGGCCTTAAGCCTGCTTTTTTTCCGGTCGCCACAAAGTGGGCAAGTCTATACTTTTAGCTCAGATAAGGCAAACGGGTCTATCGGAGGCACGACGATTCGCGACATGATTCGCTCTACAGGCTCTGGGCAATACGGTCAGAAAAAGCGTGTCATCTGTGTCGATTCAGCCGGCCTTGTTTCTACAGGCAACCGTTCAATTGTGATTCAGGCGAGCGCTAGTTCGCCAGGTGCGATTGAAACTTCAAGCAACGATCTTCTTAAGAAGGAACCTTCAGCCACAGGAAAGGTAGACCAATGCTAGCGCACCGTATGTTTATAGTAAAGGCTCAGCGCCGCCACGACCAAGGTGACACTATTGTCGAGGTTATCTTTGCTGTTGCGATTTTTGCGGCGATTATGGTAGGGGCTCTTTCTATTATGAATCAGGGGATCACCACCTCCCAGCGCGCGGTCGAGCTTACTCAAGTTACCCAAGAGGTGAGCGCCCAGGCCGAAGCGCTTCGTCTTATTCAGGCTGCCTATACGGCGAATTATCGGCCAGGGTATCTGCCAACAGGCAATTCACCTGAGGCTCAGTGGCAAAAAATCATCGACCCAACAAACCCCCTTATTGTAGACGATACTGACCATGTAACTGCCTTTCGTTCAGAAGTATCTGGCGGGCAGTGTGATCTTGACCCCGGGCGGGCGCATGGCAGGTTTTTCGTTATTGACCTTGGCAATGGTACGTCCAGTGTTTCTATGAAAGTACAGAGGCTGACCGCGACTGCAAAGAACCTTGTTCAACCGCCAACCTACGCACGGATTCAATCAAGTACGAGCCCAACGAGCGGTGCCAAAAGTTACGGTATATGGATTGAGGCTGAACGGCAATCCTCGGCTCGCACAACTGCACCTGCCATTGACTTCCATATCCGCGCTTGTTGGTCTGCCCCGGGGACGGTTATTCCTATGACAACGGGGACGATTGTGAGGTTATATGAGCCGCGTTAAGTGTGCCGCCAAAGGCTTTACCATTGTTGAGCTTACCCTTGCCATGGCCTTTATCTCAGTACTTCTTTTGGCAATTGCTACCACGGTAATGCAGATAGGGGGGCTGTATAACCGGGGGATGCTGCTTCGTGAGGCTAACCAAACGGCTCGGGTGTTGGCTGACGACCTGCGGCGGACGCTCAATGGTGTTTCGGCTTTCTCGATAGAGGCAGCCGAAGGGCGCTATTATGCGTTTGATAATGTTGGCGGCCGTATGTGCACGGGGCAGTATAGCTACATCTGGAATACCGGAGCCGCACTTCAGGCGGGTACCGATAGTCGGCTTACCCGTTATGCAAAGGCGACTCCTGCCGACCCAACACCTCCTCCGGTTCGATTGGTGAAAGTACCGGATGGCATGCAGAAGTATTGCCAGTTTAACAGTGCTACAGGGGGCTTTGTGTATCCTGATATTGTGACTGCCGACAGGTCAAAGGCACAAGAACTGATAGCAGCCGGTGACCACACGCTGGCCTTACATAGCTTTCGGGTTCGGCAAGTTGCCTACGATTCGCTGACCCACCAAAGATTGTATATAATGAGGCTTGTCATCGGTACTGATAATCAGAAGGCGCTGAAGCCAGACGCAACCGGCGAAAAAGTGAGCTGTTACGAGCCAGGGGCTACGGGTACCGATGTGGAACCTGATCCTATGTATTGTGCGGTTCGAGAATTTAATTTTGCAGTAAGAACAGGAAGTTAAAAGGCGTGAAGGATTTTACTATGACACGAAGGCAGAGGCAATCAGGGGCAGTATCGTTATTTGCGGTTATTTTTGCAATGTTGCTGATTACTGTTATCACGGTTGGCTTTATTCGTATTATGCTCACTGATCAGCAGCAGGCAACGAATAATTATCTCTCTGAAAGTGCCTACGATTCAGCGATGGCTGGGGTAGAGGACGCTAAACGTGTGCTTGCGTTGTATGCCAAGAACCCAACGGCGTATGCCGGGTATATTGATTCGCAGAAATGTAACGAGGCACCCCGAAGGGCACTCTACGGCAGTATCGGCTCACCGGCAACCAATGCCTACGACCCGGTGCCCATCCGGCAATCGGCAACAAGCACCAACACACTCAACCAATCGTACACCTGCGTTATTATACAGCCTAACGCCCCCGATTATCAGGATACGCTGCTTGCCAACACCTCACGTTTGATTCCGCTGCGGGTTGAAGCCGGTAAGACATACACGTCACTGACGGTGCGGTGGTTTAGTAAGGAAGATGTTTCGGATACGGGGGCTGTCGCACTTCCGCTACCGGCCGCTCGGCAAAAACTGGCCTCAAACTGGCCTCCTAACCAACCACCAGTACTTCGGGCTCAGTTTATACAATTTGGCCAACAGTTCAGGCTTGAGCATTTTGATGCGACAATGGGTGGAAACAGTAACGTTAACACACTCTTTCTTGCACCCGTGCGTGATACCGTGGGGTACTCGGCTACCAGGCCGGTAGTGCTAATGGATCGAGATGTTCGTGCGGATACTATTGGCGGCGAGGCGCGGCCAGACGGCTCGGGTTCATCGCCGCTTCCGGTATTTTGTAAGCAGACAGTGTCTTCAGCCCAAGATTATGCCTGCGCGCTTACGATGCGGCTCCCAGAGCCGTATAATATGGCCTCATCTGGTGCGCGTACGGCCTATTTGCGCCTTTCAGCTTTTTATAACACGGCTCACTTCAAGGTTACTCTCTCAAATGGCGCTGGCGGAACGGTGAACTTCAGCGGTGTTCAGGCGGTCGTTGATTCAACGGGCCGAGCGAATGATGTGTTCAAGCGCGTCGAGAGCCGAGTGAACTTATTCAACACTGACTTACCGCTTCCCGAAGCCGCGGTTGACGTAGCAGGTAACCTTTGTAAGGACTTTAAAGTAGACAACACGACGTATTACGCCGGAAGCTGCACCCCTTAGGCGCGTTACCGTGCAGATTCGCTATGAAACTTTTCGTACACGTCTTTAAGGTGGGCGTCGGTAACGTGGGTGTAGATTTGGGTTGTTGAAATGTTGCTATGGCCCAGCATGCTTTGAACGCTTCGTAGGTCGGCACCGTTCATTAAGAGGTCGGTAGCAAAGCTATGCCTCAGGGTATGGGGGCTGACGTGTTTTGTAATGCCGGCGAGCCGTGCATACTGGCTGACCATGCGTTGAATGCTCCTGGCTGTGAGCCGCCTAAAGTCACCGCTGGTGTTGGGGGTAGCGTTTTTACTGTAGCTAATAAAAAGTGGGGCAAGGCTATCGTGGCGCAGAGCGAGGTACTGCTCAACCCAGTCGGCAGCAGCCTTACTTATAAATACGGGGCGGTCTTTTTGCCCCTTTCCGCGCACCATGAACTCGCGGCGCTGTGTATTAATGTGGTCGCGGTTAAGGTTTACAAGTTCTGAAACACGTAGCCCACTCGAGAAGAGCAGCTCAAGAATTGCTCGGTCACGAAGCCCGGCCTCTTCTGAAACATTTATTTGTTCAAGCAGGCGAATTACCTCATCGTAATGAAGAAAGGTTACTTGTTTTCGGTGGGTCTTTGGTAGCTCAATTTTTTCAGGGCTCAGCGAGGGAATGTCACGCCGTGATAGGTATTTCAAGAACCCCCGCAGGGCAATGAGGTGGTACGACTGGGTAATCATCGACAGTTCTTCGCCGCGGTCGGTGGTAAGGCGGTTGAGCCACAACCGGTAGCGGCGCACGATTTCAAGCGTAATTTTATCAACAGGAATATCATCTGTAAATTCTACAAACCGGTTAAGGTAAAATTCATAATTTTCGGCAGTACGAGGCATGCGGCCGCCTTCGACTTCAAGATGTTCGATAAAATCGAGGATGTATTCGGAAATATATTTTGGTTGTTCAACGCCCATATACTAAGCATAGCGCAATCGGGGCAAACAGGGTAGAATAGAAGGAATGTGGGAATGGTTTCAATCTATAATTCTTGGTCTTATCCAGGGGCTGACCGAGTTCATACCAATTAGTAGCTCGGGCCACTTAGTGGTTGCCCAAACTTTCATGGACGGCGCATCCGACCACTTGTTTTTAGAATTTATTAATATTGGCACCATGCTGGCGCTGTTTGTATTTTTCCGAAAGCGGATTCTTAACATCTTAAAACATATCTTTGTTAATAAAAATTTCAAACTTGCAGGGAATATCCTTTTAACAGCGGTGCCGGCGGGTATTATTGGCTTTGTGCTATCGGACTTTATTGGCTCAAGTGCCTTCTTTGGCAGCGCCGTGGTTGTTGTTTTTACGTTGGCGATTGTTGGCGTGGTAATGATTGTACTCGAAAAGCTCCCAAAGCTTTCCTCCGTAGAAACAGGTGAAAAACTCCCCTGGTGGCGTGCACTGATTATTGGTGGCGCCCAGGTGCTGGCCCTCATTCCCGGTACTTCACGTTCGGGTTCTACCATTATTGCCGGCCGCCTTATGGGGCTCTCTGCTGCCGAGGCTGCCGAATACAGTTTCCTCGCATCGCTTCCGATTATGATGGGGGTCACGCTCAAGGTGCTGGTAGGTGACCATGAATACCTCGCCGCTCATGCTGGCACGCTGTTTGTTTCAAATCTGGCGGCATTTATTAGCGGAATGATTGCTGTTGGCTTTTTGATGCGCTACCTTTCGAAGCATTCGCTTGCGGTGTTTGGCTGGTACCGAGTGGCCTTAGCGCTCGTTTTGGCGATTATTCTTGTAGTACAATAAGAACAATACCTAAAAGGAGATTCCCATGGGAAATGTTGAACGAACCCTTGTACTATTTAAGCCAGATGCAGTCCAGCGCGGTGTTGTTGGCGAGATTTTAACCCGTTTTGAGCGCGTTGGCTTGAAAATTGTGGGTACTAAAATGGTTTCACCAGATAAGAATCATTACCACAAGCACTACGAAGAAATTGGCCAAATGATTACTCGCCGCGGCGAAGAAACGTTTAACATTACCCTTGATCTTATGACGACTGGCCCAGTGATTGCCATGGTATTCGAAGGGGTAGAAGCAGTACAGCTTGTTCGCAAACTCGTTGGCCCAACCGAGCCCAAATCGGCTGCACCAGGTACGATTCGTGGTGACTATTCGCACATGAGCTTCGTTTATGCTGATGCCGAGCACAAGGGAATCCCCAACCTTATTCACGCCTCTGGCGATGACGCCGAAGCGGCAAAAGAGGTGGCCCACTGGTTCACTGAAGATGAACTATACGACTATACGGCCTTGAACGAGCGGTTTACGCGCTAGGCGCAAGAAAGCAGCCTGCCCATCTGTTACAATAAGAGCGACGCCCCGGTAGCTCAACTGGAAGAGCAGGTCCGTCCTAAGGATAAGGTTGCAGGTTCGAGTCCTGCCCGGGGTACCAAAGAGAAGCATTAATAATCACCCCAAATAGAGGTGTTTTTTGCTATACTGAGAATAAGGTGAGAAAAGGTATTATTATTCCAAATGGGGTTGTATTGGAGACGCACGAAATTGCGACGGTTGTTTTCTTGACCGAGCAAGGCTTTGATATTGAGCTGATTCCGCCAAAACAGCTAAAGGGTGCACGTACGCCTGATATTCGCATGAATGGGCTTGAGTGGGAAATGAAAGCTCCCATAGGTAAAAGTACACATACGATTAAGCGGGCTTTTAAGTCTGCAATTCGGCAGTCTGAGAATATTATTTTTGACGTACGAAACTCTTCTTTCAACGACGAAGTTAACCTTTCGAAACTTGATAAAGAGTTTGGTGATATTAAGAAAGTGAAGCGTCTACTCGTTATCACAAAAGCACATGGCTTGGTTGAAAAATACAAGCAAAAATGATACTATAAGGGCACGAAATATCGCCACCGTGGTTCTGCGGAGGCGATATTTCTTTACGGGGGATTGACTTGAAGAGTGGTGAAAATACGTGTCATCGTAGGGTGTCGGATTTCTTGTTATAATTAAGTAATGACGTATCGCATTGAACAACCGACTATCGCCGATGCAGGATACATACTTCCTTGGACGAACGATGAAGACGTTCTATTAACAGTGGCGACTTACAATGATAGGGCAAGAGCTTTCTACAAGAAACTTGGGTTTGAAGACAAGGCTGGGACGGAGCGTAACTTTGCAGACACGCCGATACCAGTTATTGATATGATCCGCAAGGCTCGGGCATGAAACTATACATAGCTCGTCACGGCCGAAGTAACTACAATGATCTCGAATTATTCAACTCAAACCCAGATGTTGATGTCTACTTAACGGAAGTAGGCATTGAACAAGCAACAACACTTGCGGATAACTTAAAAGACATTCCGCTCGACGTTATATATGTTTCCCAACTGCGCCGTACCCAACAAACCGCCGATATTGTGAACAAAAACCATAGTGTTCCGTTGGTCATTAGCGAATTGTTGAACGACCATATTTCAGGTTTTGACGATAAGCCGTACGCAGAATACGACGCACTATACGATAAGGCCGAAAATCCATGGACTGTTCGTTTTAATGGTGGTGAATCACTCGAAGATACCAAAGTGCGAGTAACTAAGTTTCTTGAAATGCTCAAAGGTCAAGAATATGAAGGTGTTCTCATCGTTACCTCGATGACGATTGTTCAGGCATTTTATGGCGTACTTAATAACTTATCGCCTGAAGAAACGTGGGACATATCGGTTGAAACCGGCTCGTATACGGAGTTTGAGCTGTAGTTATGGCAACGATAGTATTTTCGCATGGATTTGGTGTTAAATCAGATGCACGTGGTATGTTCACGCAAATTGCCGAAACGTTTCCAGAGCATACGTTCGTATTCTTTGACTACAACACAATTCTTGAGAATGGTGATATTGAGGTTTCTCCGCTTAATGAACAGACAGAAAAGCTACAGCAAAAGTTAGACGAACAACAGGGAGAAGTCTTTCTTCTTGCTCATTCACAGGGCTGTATCGTCGCAGGCTTGGCTGCGCTTGATGATGTGAAAAAGGTGATATTACTTGCGCCACCAGTTGAAATGAGCATGGAGCGAGTAGTAAATAAGTTGATGAAAAAGCCTGGTGCTGAGATTGATTTAGAGGGCGTTTCTAAACTACCTTGAAGTGATGGAACGACAACGCATATCACAAAAGCGTACATCGAAAGTATTAACAACGTCAGTCCGCTTGATTTGTATGCAAAAATTTCCAATACCGTAGACACGACAATCGTACGGTGCATTAAAGACGAGGTGCTAGGGCTAACAAATGTAAATCAGGTATTAGGCGCAAAACACATTGATATTGAGAGCGACCACGATTTTAATGGTGACGCACGAAATGAGCTACTCGGTATTATTAGGCAGGAGCTACTTGGCGCATAAAGCCGTCGTTTCAGCCATAAGGTTATTCTGATATTATAGCCGTATGACAAAACAAACTATCGAAGAACGGCTTGCACTTGTCGAAGCAAGAAACAAAAAAGTTGAAAGCGATAAAGCGTGGGAAACAAGTTGGACTCGTCGCCTAAGTATTATGGCGCTTACATATCTTGTTGTTGTGGCGTATCTTCACTTTGTAGTGCATATTGATCCGTGGATAAATGCAATCGTGCCAGTAATTGGCTTCTTTCTTTCGACGCTAACTATCGAGTTTATCAAGACACGATGGGTAAATCGACAAAGATAAGCTAGAATTATTGTACAAGCGCAATATTGAGCTTGTACCGCCATCGCAACTCAAAGGTGATACTATAGAGATACGAAATATCGCCACCGTGGTTCTGCGGAGGCGATATTTCTTTTTGATTACACCCGACCAGTATGGACGAAAGAGCGCTTTATATGGTGATGTGTAATCTTGAAATAGCTGTTCTTCAGTCAACCAACCGGATATGCTACTATGTATACATATCAAAGGAGAGCACTGGCGCATGGCAAAAAAACAAAAAAACCAAGCTCAGCACGAGTTCGACGGTCAGCGTCCGGGTGAAGAAGTGCTTTTTGTTTTTCGTCGTCATATTATCGCCATGCGCAAGGGCTTTTATTGTTTGCTGATTCCGTTTGCGCTCTCGTCACTGCCGGTACTTATTTGGCAAGATAACCTTGCGTTGTTGTGGTCGCCGGTAATCGGCCTTGCTTTGGGCCTTGTTCTATTCTTTTACCACTGGATGATGTGGTATTTTACCGTTTATTTAGTTACCAACCAGCGCATTCGTCAAATTACCCAAAAAGGCTTTTTTGGTAAAGACGTTGTGGAGCTGCGGCTATCAAAGATTCAAAACATAAGCTATAATATACCTGGGTTTACGGGTGAAGTTTTTGGGTTTGGTACCATCGTTATTCAAACATTCGTGGGCGATCTTGTAATTCGCCATGCCGAGCATCCAGAAAAAACCTATAATAAGCTGCAAGACGCCGTAAACTCGGCCATCGAAGCGCAGCCGCAAGGGGAACATGAAGAAATCGCTTTCTAAACTATCATCATTGGGCCGTAAAAAAAAGCAGCCAGAAACGCCTGCGGGGCGTATTACTACCGATACCTTAGCCGAGCATCGCGAGCAAGTGCTTGCTGGGGGCCGAAAATTTAAGTATCCAGTTCAGTATGCGCGTCATAAACTGGTATTTAACGCCATTATTATTGGTGTGGTTGCAATTGTGCTCACTATTGTGCTGGGGTGGTATATGCTCTATAAGGTACAAAATACGAGCAATTTTATGTACCGAGTGACTCGAGTAGTGCCGGTGCCGGTGGCCCGGGTTGACGGGCAGGCAGTACGGTATAGCGACTACCTTATGAAATACCGTAGTTCGGTTCACTTTCTTACCGAAAAGGCTCGGGTAGATACTGCCAGTGAAGACGGCAAACGCCAGCTTGAATTTATTAAAAGCCAGGCGATGCGTGATGCACTTCTTGATGCGTACGCAACCAAGCTTGCTCATGAGCAAGCCATTACGGTCACCGATGCCGATCTGGAGGCATATATTAAAAAGCAGCGCCAGTCTAAAGACGGCGAAGTGTCTGAGTCAACCTACAACGCGGTTATTCTTGATTATTACGGCTGGTCACCTGACGAATACCGCCAAGCAATGAAAAATAACTTACTACGCCAACGGGTAGCCTACGCTATTGATGATACCTCGCGCGAATTGGCCAAGGAGCTTCATCCTCAGCTTTCGGCCAGTGGCGCTGATTTTCAGGCAATCGCCGGAGCGGTGAGTAAAGAAAAAGGCCCCGGGTCTGTTTACGCCGTTCCCCCAACGGTTGTTCCGCTGAATAATCGCGACTACGGAGTGTCAGAAGCCGCTAAAAAACTCAATAAGGGTGAAGTTTCACCGGTTATTCAGCTTGAAAATGGGGGAGGGCTTGCCATTGTGCGCTTGCTCGACAAAAATGACAAAGAGCTCCGCTACGAATACTTTGTTATTCCTCTTACAACGCTTCAACAACGCTTTGCCGACCTTAAGGGCGCCAAAAAACTTTCACTGTACCTTCCGATTTCACTCGATGCCCAGAAAGACGAAGCCCACCAGCTGCCAGCCGAAGGTGACACTACAGGTGCTGCGCCAAACAACTAACCCTAGTAAAGGAACCGTTTGATGTTTACCCTGCCTACACTGCCGTATGAATATGATGCACTTGGCCGCTCAATTAGTGCCGACATCATGCGCCTGCACCACGGCAAGCACCATCAGGCCTATGTTGATAAATTAAACGCTGCGGTACAACAGGGGCAGGGGCTGAGCGAAGCAAGCCTGCTCCGCGCGGGTTCGGTAGCCGAACTATTAACCAACCTTAACGAATTGCCAGAAGCACTCCGCACCACGGTCCGCAATAACGGTGGTGGCCATTATAACCACAGCCTTTTTTGGCAGTGGATGGCGCCAAACGGCGGCGGCCAGCCCGGCGGTCAACTCGAAGCGGCGCTGATAAATAAGTATGGCAGTTTTCAGCATTTCGTTGACACCTTTAGCGAAAAGGCCCTTGGCGTATTTGGCAGCGGCTGGGCTTGGCTATTGCCCGACCTTTCTATTACTACCTCGCCAAACCAAGACTCGCCCCTGATTACCGATGGCATTGAGCCCCTGCTTGGCCTTGATGTTTGGGAACATGCTTATTACCTTGACTACAAGAACCACCGAGACGATTATGTGAAGGCTTGGTGGGATGTGGTAGATTGGGGTGTGGTGAGCGAGCGGTTCCACGTAAACAAAAACTACCCACTTGGGTAGTTAATACTTTCGTGGCGGGCCCGACCGGATTCGAACCGGCGATCTCCTCCGTGACAGGGAGGCGTGATAGGCCAACTTCACTACGAGCCCATGGTGCTAAAAGCTTTATAAATAGTAGCATCTTTGAGGCGGGGAAGCAAGCCCCTGGTAGGGTTGTGAGCTCAATGTGGAGCATTTCCCGGTGCGAAAAGGCGCTTTCTCCTGTATAATACTGTAAAGAAAGAGTGGGCACGCCTGCCGTTATAGCTCAGTTGGTAGAGCGGCGCTTTCGTAAAGCGTAGGTCTCCGGTTCAAGCCCGGATAACGGCTCCATAGAAGTATTCCATATTATGTTAAAAAGCACTATTATTACGTCACTTAAAGAAGTCGTGAAAAACCGATATCTTACCGTGCTGTGCGCGCTTATTATAGCGTTGGGCGGCGCGCTGCTTATTTATATTTTAATAAAAGTGCGCCCCAGCGAGCTACAGCTCGTCACTCATTATACCGCCTACGGTGTTACTCATCTCTACCGTGACCAGTGGTTCTACCTGCTTGCCTTCGGTGGGTTCGCACTGCTTACGGCGTTCTTTCACGTAGCCGTGGCAGTAAAGGCGTATGGAGTGAAGGGGCAGTCGCTGGCGCTTTTTTTGGCTTGGCTGGGGGTTGGCGTGCTCGTATTTGCCTGGGTAACGGCCGCCGCGATTATTAACGTGTGGCTTCCGGTGTAGAAGGCGCCCCTTTATTTCTATGCCCGATTTTGAAATCCCCCTTGGCAAACGCACAAAACAGTACCGTTTTTTTGAAATGCTCCCGGCTATTATCAGCTACGGAGCGTTCATCCTTCTGATTGTTTTGTCGCTTATTTCACCCCTTTTGGCCGCAATTTACCTGCTTTTAGTTATTATTGGCCTTTTGGTGCGAGCCGTTGGTATTGCGTACCACACCATTACGGGGCACCAGCGGTTGTTGAAGGCCCAGCGGGTCCATTGGGCGAGCCGCTTGGCCGAACTCGAGACTCCTGGCGAAGCCTACGAAAAGCGCCACCAGCATCGCCCCGAAGACTATGGCATGCTGCAGCACGTGGAGAACTTGCGCCTTATGGCTGCCGACCCGGCCGCCTTTCCAAAACCTTCGAGCCTTTACAATTTGGTCATTATTGCTGCGTATAACGAGACGTACGAGGTGCTTGAGCCCACGGTTCGCTCTCTTGCTCACACTACCTACGACCACAAAAAACTTATAGTCGCCTTGGCCTACGAAGAACGGGGCGGCGAGGCAATTGAAGAAACCGCCCAGCGGCTTGCGAAAGAATACAAAGGTACCTTTTACGATTTTGTTACCATTAAACACCCCCGTGATTTGCCCGATGAAGTGGTAGGGAAGGGCGGTAATATTACCTATGCTGGCAAGCAGATGCAGCACTATATCGACACACAGGGCATTACCTATAAAAACGTTATTGTCACCACGCTCGATTCCGACAATCGCCCCCACCCGGCCTACTTTGATTACACTACGTACGAATTCATCGTCAACGAAGACCGTAAACACCTTGCCTTCCAGCCAATTGCCCTGTTTTTAAATAATATTTGGGATGTACCGGCACCAATGCGCGTGCTGGCAACCGGTAATACCTTTTGGAATATTATTAGTTCAATGCGCCCGCATCTGCTGCGTAACTTCGCCTCGCATTCTCAGCCCATGGAAGCGTTGGTAGAAATGAACTGGTGGAGTACCCGCACAGTGGTAGAAGACGGCCACCAATTTTGGCGGAGCTACTTTTACTTTAATGGTAATTACTCGGTGCACCCGGTGTATATTCCTATTTACCAAGACGCTGTGTTGGATGATACCTACGCCAAGACCTTTAAGGCGCAGTTTATTCAGCTCCGCCGCTGGATGTACGGTGCTTCGGATGTTGCCTATGTTGCAACCCATGTTTTTACGCGTCGTCGCACGGTGCCGTTTTGGCCAGCATTTGTGTGGTTTGTTCGGGCACTCGATGGCTATGTGACAGCCGCGAGCGTGTCGATTATTGTTGCGGTTGGGGGCTGGGTGCCCCTGCTGCTTAATAGTCAGGCTTACCGCGATGTTGTGGCCCACCAGCTCCCTGATACGATTGGGCTCATTCAGAGCATTGCACTTATAGGCTTGGTTATTATGGTCTTCCTTTCCTTCAAACTCCTGCCACCTCGCCCCGAGCGCTACAAGCGAAGCCGTACGTTTTGGATGCTCGCCCAGTGGGTGCTGATGCCGCTGACAGCCATTTGTTTTCTTTCTTTTGCAGCGCTAAACTCACAGGCGCGGCTGTTCTTCGGTCGTTACCTTGTAAAGTTTGATGTGACTCGCAAGGCAACGGTGGCATCGCGGGATGCATTAAAGCAAAAGCCGGGCAGCCGCCGCCAGTAGCGCGCTCACTATGCAAGAAAACCCCCGCACCTATGAGGGTGGGGGAGTTTTCATAAAGAGACCTAAACAGGCTCACAACGTACACGGGCGCGGTAGCAGGCTGGAGCGCTAAGCAAAAGGCTCCGTGCTCTAGAGCGCCTAAATGGTCCGAGCTCGTACTTCGCGCTTAATTTCTTGAAGCGTTTTATTGTACTCGAACCCCAGGTTAAAGCCCTGTAACGAGCTTGTTCGCTGAGGGGCGGAGTGTTTCGTGGTGTTGGTTTTATTCTGTTGAGTGGTACTCATACTTTCATGTTAGCATAAACGTTATATATTGTCAAGCGAACATTCTTCACGTGGAATATCATGGATGGTATATGCGGTTCTGCCTCTAGTGTCTGCAGGGCTAAAAAGAAGGGTGGATAAGTGGGCGGGGAAAGTGTACAAAGACACGCTAGCGTCAGGCAGCCGTCAACGAGACACGACGCCTCCAAACCAGCGCACGCTTCGAGAACACCGGGCAAACGAAAGAGCCCGCCGAAATCGGCGGGCTCTCCCAGGACAAACTGTCCTATGATGTCATTGCTCTTGTTGAGGGTTCGAATAAGAGCTTCATGGTGGGTCCTAGAGGATTCGAACCTCTCGCCTCAACAACGTCAATGTTGCGCTCTAGCCAAATGAGCTAAGGACCCGTACGGAGCCTTATTATACACTGTTGGGCGGGGGTTTTAAAGTATCTAGCCCTTGAACTCTTATTCAAATCGCAACCCCTCCAAACTCTTTAAGGAGCTCAATCGAGCTTCTGCTGTCACTACACTTCAGTAAAATATTCTTAGCTTCTCGTTCTCAACAGAGAATGCTATACTACATACTAAGCAACGACGCGGCCCAACCACCCGCCGAGCTTCGTGGAGGTTGCCTGTGCGTGAACGGGCTTCATAAGTAAAACGTCCGGTGGAACCGCCTCAGCTAGCACTTTCTCAAAGAAGGTATCCTGCGATGGGGCCCGAGACATGCAATTGAAGGCTTTAATCTTCCTAAAAGATTAAACCCGAAATGGCATGTTTCTTTTATTATCAAGGGCTTTCGGCCCCTCAATCTAAAAAGGATAAATGATATGAGCGATACTAACGATCAACTTCATGCAATGCGCCACAGCCTAGCGCACATTACCGCCAGCGCGGTGAAGCAACTTTGGCCACAGGCTAAATTCGGCGTGGGGCCCGTCGTAGAGAACGGTTTTTATTACGACATTGACCTTGGCGAACAGAAAATTTCCGAGTCAGATTTCAAAAAGATTGAAAAAGAAATGCGCACAATTATTAATAAGGGGCAAGACTTTGAGCGCTTTGAAATGCCGGTCGACCAAGCGATTGAATGGGCACGCGCCAACGGCCAGCCGTACAAAGAAGAGCTCCTGAATGACCTTAAGCGTAGTGGCACCACTGTGGCCAAGGATTTAGACGCCGATGAACTTGGCTTAGCGAGCGATGGCGAAGCGGCGGTAGAAAAAGTGTCATTTTACAAGAATGGCGATTTTGTTGATTTGTGCCGTGGTCCGCACGTCGCCAATACTAAAGAAGTCGGTGCGTTTAAGCTTATGCGAGTGGCCGGTGCCTATTGGCGCGGTAATGAAAAAAATGCGCAAATGCAGCGTTTGTACGGTGTAGCGTTTGAGACTCAGGAAGAACTTAACGAGTACCTAGAGCGTCTCGAACTTGCCAAGCAACGCGACCATCGTAAGCTTGGAGTAGAGCTTGACCTCTATACGACTTCGCAGCTTATTGGCGCTGGTTTGCCGCTCTTTACGCCGCGTGGCACGATTCTTCGCGACAAATTGAACGAGCTTGCCCAAAGCTATCGTCTTGACCGGGGCTACCAAAAGGTTTGGATCCCGCATATTGCCAAGCTCGATACGTACAAGACTTCAGGGCACTTTGAAAAATTCCCTGAGCTCCTTCGCTTTACCTCAACGGAATCTGGCGATGAGTTGGCGCTTAAGCCGGTTAACTGCCCGCACCACACCCAAATTTACGCTTCGCGGCCACGTAGCTACCGCGACCTCCCGCTTAAGTACATGGAAACTACTTCAGTATATCGCGATGAAAAAAGTGGGGAACTTGGCGGTTTAAATCGTGTTCGTGCTATTACTCAAGACGACTCGCATGTATTTTGTACCGAAGACCAGGTCGAAGCAATTTTTGCGGAGCTTATTGAGAGCGCTCAGCAGCTGTACGGCTTGCTTGATTTGAAGTTAAGTCTTCGCTTGTCATTCCGCGACGACGCAGATAACTATTTGGGTGCGCCCGAGACTTGGGAAAAGGCCGAAGGTTCTATTAGTAAGCTTGCCGAACAATTTGGCTTGGAATACGAAGTTGGTATAGGTGAAGCGGCGATCTATGGCCCAAAGATGGACTTTATGGCGACCGATGCACTTGGCCGTAAGTTCCAGTTGGCAACAGTGCAACTTGATTACGCACAGCCAGAACGCTTTAACCTTGAATACACTGCCGAAGACGGCTCGGCCCAACGCCCGGTTATGGTCCACTGTGCGCTGCTTGGCTCGATTGAACGGTTTATGAGTATTTACATCGAACATGTTGGTGGCTGGTTCCCATTCTGGATGGCGCCAGAACAGATTCGTATCCTCACGATCAACGATACGGTGCTCGATTACGTCGATGAGATTAAGCGCGTATTGAACGACACAGTGCTTATGGCACCGATTCGCTACAATGAGCTTCGCTATACAGTCGACGACCGTAACGAAAGCCTTGGCAAGAAGATTCGCGAGGCAACGACTGGGAAGATTCCGGTGCAATTAATTGTGGGCGGCAAGGATAAAGAGGCGCGCGAAGTGAGTGTGCGCACGCAGCAGGGCGAGGAGAAGGTTGCGCTTGAGCGGCTGGGCACCTACCTGAAGGGGCTTTAATGGCTATTATCGCGGTAGACTGCGACGAGGTATTG
Source organism: uncultured Candidatus Saccharibacteria bacterium (assembly GCA_964368785.1). GTDB lineage: Bacteria > Patescibacteriota > Saccharimonadia > Saccharimonadales > Saccharimonadaceae > Microsaccharimonas. Next base: position 8,953 of record CAYJCW010000005.1, on the reverse strand, counting down.
GTGCAAACGGCGCGCTACTTTGTTGATGCTTATAACCAGAGTTTTAGCACCCGTGTTGACTTTGAAAACCAGCACTTGCAAGAAGCAACTGGGTCGTGGCAGGCTCGTGATGATGACGAGCTTCTTGAGCGCCTTGAGGCGCTTCGTGATACGCCCGCATATCGTGATATAGCAATAAGTTCAGAAGACGTAGCCGTACTCAAGCGACTTGCTGCCGAGCATGAACTCCATCTTATTACTGCCCGCCAGCCTCGTGAGGAAGATGACACTAGGGCTATGATTGAGCGCGATGCACCAGGCGTGTTTACAGATCTTCATTTCGTTGGATTTACAGGCTCTAAGGGTGCAGTTATTTCTGAAATAGGTGCTGACTTTTTGATTGATGATAGCGAGCGCCATTTGCGCGCTGCGGTGCAAGCAGGTCTTTCTGCAAAGGGGGCTCTTTTATTTGGTGACTATCCATGGAATCGGGATGCGTTACTTGATGGGGGAATGGCAAGGTGCGCAACCTGGCGTGATGTTGAGCGGAGAATTCAGGATGTCCTCAGAGATTAATAATTCTGAATTTCGAACAAAAGTCGAAGCTCTTATAGCGCAAGTCCCTGCTGGCAAGGTAACGACGTATGGTGACCTCGCCGCACTTGCGGGGCACCCGTACGCAGCGCGTATTGTGGGTGGCATGGCGCATTATGGTAACCCAGAACTTCCGTGGCACCGGTTGGTAAACCGCTTTGGGGGCTTGGCTGCAGGGTACCATGGTGGGCGTCGGGCGCAAAAAGAGCATCTTGAAGCCGAGGGCGTGGTCTGCACGAGTGACATTGTTGATAATTTCGAGGAACGGCGATGGCGACCCCTGCAAATAAAGCGGTGAATAAAAAATATGAGCAGCCTTTGGTAGTTGTTGTAGGGCCAACAGCGAGTGGAAAATCTGCTACCGCTATGCGTATCGCGGAAGCGTTTAACGGTGAAATTATTTGCGCAGATTCACGGACGATTTATAAAGGCATGGATGTTGGCACAGCAAAGCCGAGTAGTGAAGATCAGGCAAAAGTGCCGCACTGGGGGCTTGATCTTGTTGAGCCGGGTGATGTATTTACTGCAGCAGACTTTCAGGTATACGCTCAAAAAGCTATTTCCGATATACGCTCGAGGGGCAAACTGCCGTTAGTAGTGGGCGGTACAGGGCTCTATGTAGACGGGCTTATTTTTGACTACCAATTTGGTGCCCAGGACCCAGAACTGCGAAAAAACCTTGAAACACTTTCGCTCGATGCATTAAAAAAATATTGTGCTAACAACAACATAAAACTACCCGAGAACGAAAATAATCGCCGCTACGTAATGCGGGCAATTGAGCAGAAAAACATCAATTCTAAAAGGTTAAGCGCTCCAATATCAAATACTGTAATTGTTGGAATTACAACAGAACGCGATGTTTTAAAGCAGCGAATTGCCGATAGGGCTGAACAATTATTTGCCGATGGAATGGTTGAGGAGGCAAAAAAAGTGGGCAAAAAGTATGGCTGGAATTCAGAAGCGATGACGGGAAATATCTATAAATTAGTGAAGCAATTTTTGGACGGTCAGTTTGACGAAACTGAATTAAAAGCAAAACTTATTACGGCCGACTGGCAGCTCGCGAAGCGCCAAATAACATGGCTCAAACGCAACCCATTTATTTGTTGGGTTTCACTTGATGATGCTTATAGGTATGTGTATGATGAGTTGACGCGCCGAGGGTTCGTGAACAACTAATTTGAAGCACGACCTCTGCAGCCCGAGTTTTTGATGGGCGTAGAGACCCTCTCAAAACCCGGAGCGAAGCCGTCTGCGAAAATTATGTTGTTCAGGGTTCCTTGGCGAGCCTACCTCTTTTATGCTATTATAAAAGCAACAAAAGTGAACAAGGAAACAGGGGATGATAGACAAGTTATTCGGCTCAAAAACGCGCGTTAAGCTGCTGCATCTTTTTATGAACCACCCGGGTCAATCCTTTTACGTTCGCGAAATCACTCGTTTAATTGAAGAACAAATTAATTCGGTGCGCCGTGAACTATCTAATATGCTCGATATTGGGGTTATTACCAGCGACACCGCAGAAAATAAGCTATACTACCAAGTGAACCAACGCTACGAATTCTATACGGCACTTCGGGCTATTTTTGCCGGTGAGCCAATTGCGGCCAGCCAGCGCGACGCTCCGGCAGTGCAGGGCGGCGCAGTAAGTGAGACCCACCGGTCTATTATCGAAGGCATCCCTGCGCTTCGCCTGGCACTTTTTGCTGGGGTGCTTGTGAAAGGTTCGGTGGCGGATGTTGACGTGTTGCTTGTAGGCAATCTTGACCAACACAAGGTAAAGGCGGCTATAGCCATGATTGAAAAATTAGAGGGGCGCGAACTCAATTACACGGTACTTTCGTACGATGAGTTCTATTATCGCCTGAGCGTTCGTGATAAATTTATTAGTGAAATCCTTGCAGGTAAATACAGCGTGGCCGTTGATAAAGATACTATTTTGGGCAAGGGGAAGGAGACCTAGTGGAAGATGGAAATTGAATATAAAGGTGGGAACGGGCTAGTCATTGCCACCAAAAAGGCAAGTGTGGTTGTCGACCCTAAAATATCACTTGTGGGCCTTAAAGATGTCAGCGTCAAGGGCTCTGTAGAGCTAGCCACTGAGCCCCGGTTTGTACTTGGCGATGCCGATGCAAAGTTAGTTATTGAAGGCCCGGGTGAATATGGTATTGCCGATTTCGACATTCGCGGTATCGCGGCCCAGCGGCACCTCGATAGCGAGGCCGACCCTAAGGCCTCAACGATGTATCGAGTTGAAGCCGGGGATATCCGCGTGGCGGTTATTGGTAATATCTACGAAAAGCTCACCGATGACCAGTATGAAGCGCTTGGTGTTATTGATGTACTCGTTATTCCAGTGGGGGGCGGGGGGTACACCCTTGACCCAACGGGTGCAGCAACGATTGTTCGGGCAATCGACCCAAAGGTTGTTATTCCGGTTCACTATGCCGACTCAGCGCTTACTTACGAAGTACCACAACTCGAAGCCGAGGTATTTGTTAGCGAACTTGGCGCGCCAGTTGAAGAAACGGCCAAGCTAAAGCTTAAAAATGTTGCAGCACTTCCGGCAACACTTACAATTATTAAGGTAACACGTAGTTAGGCGCAAGGGGGTACACGGTGGGGAAGCGGCGGCCAGAGCAGAGCGGGTTCACAATCGTCGAACTGGTAACGGTTATCGTTATCATTGTTATTCTGGCAACAATTGGTATTGTGGTCAACCGGGCTATGGTGCGCCAAGCACATGAAGCTGCGGCCAAAACTGCCCTGCAAAAGGCCGTCGACCGATTAACGCTTTATGCCACCACTAACTCTGGCCGCTATCCGGCCGATAAGGCAACCGCTGGCCTTGAAGATACCGATGATGTAACCTATACGTACGTTAATCGAAGTACTGAAAGCTCGAGGGGCTACTGCCTGGTGGTAATCCAAGACAGAACAAGCTACTTTCAAACTAACCTTACTCCTACACCTGCCATCGGGAATTGTATTGATCTTGTTGCCTGGTGGCCCTTCAATGGCAATGCCAATGATATAAGCGGCAATGGCATTAATGGAACTGTAGTGGGGGCCACGCCAGCAACGGGCGCAAAGGGCGAAGCGGGGACAGCATATCAGCTTGGGCCAACGAATCAATATATTAGCATAGGGAGCCCGGCGGCACTCTCGACACTACCCGCCACAGGCTTTACCTATTCGGTATGGCTTGCGCAAACCGGCACTAGCCCAACGCAGTGGCCTCAAATTATGGGGGCTTCAGACACCCATCGTGATTTTGGTATTCGAGCCAATAATTACGGGGCTCGCGCTTACTTTGAGAGGGGTGAGCCGCCGTACAGCGGTACGACGTTTCGGGGGCTCGGGGGGGCTAATTTCACGGAGCTCAATACCTGGCGTCATATTGCCGTAACGTATAGTCCAACAGCTAACGAAACCGACACCTCACTGCTCTTTTATGTAGACGGAGTGCTAGTAGGGGCTGATGCTGGTCCGCTTCGCTCTGTGATGGCTCCACTGTTTTTTACTACTCCAACCAGCGGCTGGCGCGGTAAAGTTGACGATGCCCGTATTTATGCGCGTCCCCTTGTCGCAGGTGAAATAAAGATGCTCTATGACCAAGGTGCACAATAAGAGCAAAAACAAAAAACTCCGGCGTACCGGAGCTTTCAATTGGGTAAAGGTGAACTAGGCAAGAATGCCCTTCTTCTTTAGCGTGCGGATCGCGCTGGTACTAAGAACCATAGTAACCTTTTGGCCATCAACCATAAAAGTTTTCTTTTGAAGGTTTGGCTTAAATACGCGGCTTGTGCGACGCAAAGAGAAGCTAACATTGTTGCCAAATTGCTTGCCTTTACCAGTGAGTTCGCATTGTGCTGCCATAATATTTTTCTCTCTTCCCCGTTTACTTGGGGCACTAGCGTCTATTCTAGCTTTTTTGTGCCTTAAAGTCAATATTTGCCCTGTGAGCTCTCTCTGCTCGATTAGGTAGTGTGCACACCAAGAGGAGCTTGACTGGTAACCTCGGTGGCTGGTATGCTAAAAGACAGCAAACAAGACAAAGCGCTAAGGAGGGTAGTTCTTGCAGCCAACACATCAGCCAAATGATAACAACGGCAAGACACTTGGGGCGGTCGGCTTTGTTGTGCAGTTTTTCTGGGGACTTCCGGGCTTGCTACTGGGTATAATGGGTCTTGTAAGGTCGAAGAGGGCTGGGCATAAGAATGGCCTCGCTGTAGCGGCTATTATTTTGGGTAGTTTACGTACACTGGTGGAGATGATGATTCTATTTGCCATGATTACTGGCTGGCTTGGTACTATTAAACCGCCCAATGTCACGGCGGCCGAACATGAAATAGTTGCTGTTCGTGGGGTGGTTGCGGCGAGCGTTAGTGTTGTAAACGGTAGTTTACCTGGCACCAAAGAGATTTCGGCGTACGTGTCGCTCGCAGAGCCTAGTCGCGAGACATTTTCTAATGCACTACCCGGCATTGCTCGCGCACTGACTAATACATATAACCTGCCACTTGCTAACGCACGGATTACTGTTGTTGATGCCCCAGCGGGTTCGAATCCCGAGCAAGTTCGGCAATCACCAGTTGTGCGCAGTGTCGTCCGAGAAACGGTCGATAGTCTTGGTTTTGGTGATTTTAGCTCACACACTGTGAGGTTCTCGGAGGACGAACTTTCAAGACTGGGTGGAAGTGTGCGTAGTATGCAAGACTCGGTCGATGCCGAACAGAAGCTTGCTATTGAAAATGCTGCAGAAAAATCAATTGATGAGGTAGAGTATGTCCGCGTGACTAAAAATAGGGATGGCCTATCGACTTATATAGACGTCGAGATAGATAGGGGCCGTAATGACGTTAGCACCGACGAACTTGGGCGTGTATTTAGGGCTATCTGTGGTGCTATGGTTGATGCTGGTGGCGTGCGAGTGGCCATGTTTTCCTCAAGCACTGGCAAGACGATTGACCCCATGCCAGCTGCGGATGGGCTTTCATTTTACACTACTCGATCTGTAGGTGGCGTATCGACCCTTTGCTCTGAAGTAAGATAGCTCGCTGAAGTATACAATATAACTAATGACCACAAGCACAAAAACCTTCTATGACCTTCCTGTTCTCAGCTATCGTGAGCAAATCTTGAGTGCTGTCGATATAAATCAGGTAACCATTATTACAGCCGAAACAGGGGCGGGCAAAAGCACGCAGATTCCCCAATATCTTGCCGAACATGGCTACACCCGTGTGGTGGTAACGCAGCCCCGTATTTTGGCAGCCCGCAACCTGAGCCGTCGGGTGCGCGAAGAGTGGTCGCTGCGCACTGCCGAGGGCGCGAGCCAGGTGATTGGCTATCGCACGGCGCACGAACGTGATGATAGTGGTGACACAAAAATTCTTTATTGCACCGATGGTTTGCAATTGGTGCGTGAGATTACCGGTTCTGGCATTAACGAGCGGCAGGTGTTGGTGCTTGATGAAGTGCATGAATGGAATGAAAATATGGAAGTATTGGTTGCGTGGGCTAAAAAGCGCTGCCAAGAAGAACCTCGGTTTAAAGTGGTGGTCATGAGCGCCACTATTGAAACTGATGCCCTTGCAGACTATTTTGGAACCGATGCGGTGATTGATATCCCTGGCCGCCACTTTGAGGTAACAAAACGCCGTGGTCGCGATGTGCTCACGGAGCTTTTCGAGCAACTCGATAACAGGGGCAAAAACATCCTTACGTTTTTGCCAGGAAAATCTGAGATTCAGGAAGTGGCCGACGCGTTAAGTAAAAAAGCCTTGGCTGCTAAAGTGCCGATTATTCCCCTTCATAGCCAGCTCGAGGCCGAAGACCAGCAAAAAGCCTTTGCTAGCTATCCGTACGGGAAAATTATCCTGGCTACAAATATCGCACAGACCAGCGTTACGATTGACGACGTTGACATGGTGATTGATAGCGGTCTTGAGCGCCAGGCTGAAGTACGAAGTGGGGTAGAGGGGCTTTTCATTGCTCAAATCTCGCAGGCAGATAGTTTACAGCGGGCCGGCCGAGCAGGGCGTACGAAGCCTGGTGAATATGTCTTGGCGCAGTACGATGTAATGCCATGTGCAAAATTTGAAGACCGCCCTGAATATGCCGTGCCTGAAATCTTGCGTAAGCACATTGATCGCTTGGTGCTGCGCCTTGCAAATGTAGGGATTGATATTGAGACGCTTGAATTTTACCATGCCCCAAGCCGTGGCGCGATAAAACGGGCCAAGAAAACCCTGGTTGCGCTAGGCGCGCTTACTCCCGAGGGCGAGGTGACGAACCTCGGGCGTCAAATGGAGCGTTTTCCGGTTGAATCAAATTATGCTCGTATGCTTGTTGAGTCAATGCACTATTCCGAAACGGTCCAGGCAAAGTTGGCGGCTATTATCGCCATTCAAGAAGTTGGCGGTATTATTAAGGGCGGCACTCGTTTCACAGGGTGGCGCAAGTATACGCACCAAACTCGGTCTGACCTTTTGGCCCAGTATGATGTCTATCTGGCGCTCCTCAAAATCGCCGAAGATCTTTATGAAGAATTGGGGCTCATTGCGAAAAATATCGATAAAGCCGAAGAAGTCATCGAACGGCTCCATCGTGATTTAGGGTTGCCCGAAGGCACGCTTATGGGCATCGAGCCTCATGAAGAAGCGGCGTTGCTCCGCTGTATTACTGCCGGTGAAATTGATCAAATATGGTGTATTATAGACAACAATAACACCGTAGAGCACGTATTCAGTGGCCAACAGCGCGAATTATCGAGCAATACTGTTGTTAGAAACCCAACACTTATTACCGGAACACCCTTTGATTTGCAGGTGCCGTTAAAGCGGGGAGGGCTCGAAACACTCCATCTTGTAACAGGGGTAACTGCAGTGAGCGTTGAAGTATTGTTGCAACTTTCACCACAATTATTTAGTAGTAGGCCAGGGAAAATTGTTTACGACCCGCGAACAGGAACACTGGTGGAGCGTCAACGTGTCGTATTTGGTAAACGCACCCTTGAAGTTGCAGGTGCACCACAGCTTGAAGACACGCATGAGAATCGAATTACTTTTGCTCGCGAGTTTGCCAGGTGGGCACACGCACAACTTGATAGCCAGCGTCAGCGCTTGCAGCGGTTTCATCGTCGCATTCCGGTTGTTACTTTAAAGCAGGTCGAACACGAGTTGCGTCGCCTTGCGCCAAATATTGTTGCTTTAGACCAATTGGCCTCAGAGGACAAGCGCAAGGTGGGGGCGCTGGCCCAGCTTGAAACGTACCTCGGTGACGATTTTATCCTTAGGCTCGGTATTCCTCGCCGTAAACCGTTGCCCGACCGTGGGCAAAAGCAAGGTCGCCACCACGGCAAAGGGCAGCATGGTCATTATGGTGGCGGGTCACAGGCTGATCATAGCGGCCGGCCAAAATTTCGTCGTAAGTTTCGGCGCGAACGGTAAGCTGGTATACTAAAAGGAATGCAGCTCGATATTCTCTATCTCATCATCGTCCTTGGTACCGTCCTTGTTTCTATGACGCTGCACGAGGCAATGCACGCCTTTGTGAGTTACTGGCTTGGTGACGATACTGCCAAGCGTGAAGGCCGCCTCACACTAAACCCGCTCAAGCATATCGACCCCTTCTTAACGATTATTTTGCCGCTCGGCCTTGCTTTGGTGGGCGCTCCGGTATTTGGTGGGGCTAAGCCAGTACCTTTTCGGCCCGACCAAGTAAAGGGTGGAGAATGGGGTGCAGCCCTTGTAGCCCTTGGCGGCCCACTCACGAACTTGTTTATTGCGTTTATTACTTTTGGGGTATGGGTACTTGTTGGTACACCGGGCCCCAGCGAAGTGGGAGGGCTCATTCTTTTAACGATGGTTTCGGTAAACCTTGGATTCTTCGTCTTTAACATGATTCCGTTGCCGCCGCTTGACGGCTCGCGAGTGCTGTACGCACTGGCTCCTGAGTTTGTGCGAACCGGGATGCGCTTCATTGAACAATACGGAATCATCTTCATTTTTGCCCTTGTCTTGATTGCCAACCCATTGCTCGGTGATTTTATGCGAGCAGTAACCGGCTTTTTCATCGATATCTTTATGGCGATTTTCAGAGTATAGGGGGCTAGAAAAACCTTCCCATTTGGGTGTATACTAAGAGTAGCCCAGGGTACACACCAGGTGCACATGATTTTCCGATATCATAGATGAGGAAGGCCTAATGGTAGGGCTCCGTGGAGTCATATTGCGGTCATCCACCTTGCATATACGCGGGGAATATCATCTTGCATCTGGCCTCTGTTTCTGGGCTTTTATGATGTAGGTTTCAGGGTGTGGCGCAGTTGGTAGCGCGTACGGCTGGGGGCCGTGAGGTCGCAAGTTCAAGT
>CAYJCW010000004.1:0-123037 GCA_964368785.1 uncultured Candidatus Saccharibacteria bacterium | reverse complement strand
CGTTGGGGATTCGCCAAGTGGTAAGGCACCAGGTTCTGGTCCTGGCATTCGGGGGTTCGAATCCCTCATCCCCAGCCACGATGTTTATGCTTAAAATACTCCTATAAGGAGTATTTTTTCAGTTATACTTTTAATATGAATAAAATAATCTTCTCTACAGGCAATGAAAGAAAAATCCAAGAAGCTCGTGCGGCATGCGATCTATTTAATATCGAAGTCGTTCCTATTAAGCTCGAATTTGACGAAATTCAGTCTCACGATCCCCTCTTAATTTCAAAGCAAAAGGTGGAAGATGCTTTTAAGCTAGCTGGTGGATCTGCCATTGTTGTGGCTGATACCTCGTGGTCTTTTCCAGCATTAAATGGGTTTCCAGGTGGCTATATGAAAGATGTTGCCGAATGGTTCACTCCGGAAGATTTTATTAGTTTAATGGCAAATAAAGAAGATAAATCAATTATTTTTCGGGAGTCAATTGTATATAAAGATGCAAATGATATAAAAGTCTTTTCTAAAGAGTATGTAGGTTCTATTGCCGATGCCCCTAGGGGTAACAACGGCAATTCTATGGATAAAGTAGCGCTATTTAATGGGCGCACTTTTGCCGAAAGTCATGATCTTGGTGAAACGAGCCATAAGCCTGAAGATTATATCTGGTATGAATTCGCTAAATGGTTTTCGGAACAGTCGTAATCTTCCTGGAACACATCCTCTATCCCCATCCCGATAGCACATGGCGAGTTGCAGGAATGAATCAGGTAGATCGTAGCTCCCCTACTCGTCTTGCGAGTAATTGATCTGTGGGTAAGTAAGAAACATCTGTAATGTTGAGGTCATATACGTTGTTATCAAGTGCAATAAGACCAGTGATTCCAGCTGGTGATACTCCAAGCTTAGAGATGTTTTTATGTAAAAAATGAGCGTGGAACAGGCCTGATACGATTATGATATTTAGTCGCGGGGCTTCATCAAACGGCAGTTTACGCCGCGTATTTGCAATTATTTTTGATATATCGTTAGCCATAATATCTTCGCGCGCGATAATCTTTTTGGCCTCAGCAGTAATCAAGGCATCTTCATCGTCACTTTCGGCGTAGGCGCTACTTAGCTCCCCGCCTCGCATCGACCGCAGGCTTGCATCCGCTTCGCCCATTATGCGAATGATAGGTTTTAATTTTGGATTAGATTGTCGGATAGATCGTAAAAGCAGGAATATATCATCGTTATCTCGATCTGGAATACTAGAGAGATACTCTTCGGCGCCCAGGAATCGCCCACCAATGGGTATATTCCTCGACAAAGCACCTACGATAGATCTGGTATCGAACATCAATCCGTTAGCCGTAATTGTTGCGTAGTTTTTGGTATGCTCTGAGTTAAAAGAATATTCATTGATAATGAGGTGCGGTTTGTAAGAAGCGACGATCTTAGCCAGTGCATCAGCGGAGCGGTGCCCGTGCTCGCGGCCAACAACTAGCACGTCTATTGCCTCTTTCTCTCTACCGGTCAATTGTTCGACTGTTAGGGCCGGGTCATCATTAATGAGCTCATCTAGTTTCTTGTTGTCGAGCTTGATATCCCACTCTTCAAAAGGAATTGAGTCGAAATTTATAGGCATACCGTTATTATAGCTTGTAACCGGTATATTCGTATCTGATCCACAAGTTATTTCTTGAGCAGGATACATAAGAAGATCTTACTCCAAAGCAGAGACAGTTTCCTGCGACGCATTCAATATTGCCAAATAAAACCTGAAAAACTTAGCATAATCACTAAGTTTTTCAGGTTTTTATGCACAAAACCTGAAATTTATGCTATCATACTTCTATGATACAGCGCGAACACTATATGCAAAAACTACGCGATCTGCGCGATAAAAACGTTATCAAGGTCGCCACCGGCATCCGTCGTGCTGGTAAATCTACCCTGCTACAAATGTTTCGACAAGAGTTAGTGGATGATGGCATAGACATGGCGGCAACTCAGTACATCAATTTTGAAGACCCTGCATTTTACCGTCCGGGCGATTGGCGCGGTATCTATGACCACGTAGTAGAGCGCCTCGTCCCGGGCGCAAAAAATTACATATTTCTCGATGAGCTGCAAAATATCAAAGAATTTGAACGCCTCGCTGATGGCTTATTTGTGCATCCAGATGTAGATTTATATATCACTGGCAGCAATGCCTATTTCATGTCGAGCGATCTTGCGACGCTTCTGTCGGGTAGATACATTGAGATACTTGTACTCCCGCTGTCTTTTGCCGAATATTATGCCTTTTTCAGCACCGACACATCGCTCGATCGGCGCGAGAAATTCGACCGATACGTGAGGCTCGGTGGCTTTCCTGAAGTTGCAAACTTTATTGCCGATGGGCTCGACCGCCAAATACCGGACTACCTTGCCACCGTCTACAATACGGTGGTTGAAAAAGATATCATGACTCGCTATAACTTTTCGCCCAACCCTGTTTTCGACAACGTATTGCGGTTTGCGCTCGACTCTGTCGGTAGTCTCGTTTCGCCAAGCAATATACGCAACGTTGTCAATAGTGATAGAAGGGGCGCAAAACAAGTGAGCATAGAGCGCATCGACAATTACTTACGAGCTTTTACCGAGGGATTTATACTCAGCGAGGCGCAACGGTTTGACGTAAAAGGCAAGAACCTCCTCAAATCACTCAGCAAGTTCTATGTCGTCGATACGGGTCTGCGTAACAACTTGCTGGGTAAAGAAGCTGGGGATAGCGGGCATTTGCTGGAGAATATCGTCTATTTAGAGCTCATCCGCCGTGGAAATCGTGTTTTTGTTGGAAAAGTTGATGACAAAGAAGTGGACTTCGTGGTACAAACGCTCGATGGTTATACCGAGTATTATCAAGTGGCCGAAACAATGCTAGGCAAGGACACACGCGAACGAGAACTGACAAGTCTAAGCAAAATAAGCGACCATAACATCAAATATATTATTACCAACGACCCTGGTGACGCGAGCCATCAGGGTATTCGTCAAGTCAATGTCATAGATTGGTTATTAGAAGCGGAAGTAGCATCATAGTTACCTTAACGGTTTTGACGAGCTCTAATGCCAACTATCGCCATGGCGGGGAGGTGTGTCGCACCACGCCGGAACTACAAGCTTAGTTCCAGGGTAGATAAGATCTTCGTCGTCAATGCCGTTTATCGCTGCAATGACACCGATGACTGCTTCGGTATTTGGAGTCGGATGCTCAAGACGACTCCAGTGGAGACCGACATTTTTGGCGAATGAAGAAAGCGAATCCCCTTCCTCAACAATATACACATCAGGCTTAGGGAAGGCACGTTCATTACCAGACGAGCAGTAAATCGTTCCTTCTTCGCCGTTTTCCCCAACGGGATATGTGTATGCCATTGCAGCCGGCCAATCATCACCACCCATCCGTGTTAGAACACCCTTACCAATCGGCGCCTCGCTGTCCGCAGAAGTGCACCCTGTAGCGGCTAGGCCTATAAGTGAAAGTGCGAGAGCAATTCTTGCCGAGTCCCCCCTACGAAGCGGGTTAGTTCTTTCGGGCGTGTCGTGTTTGAGGCGTTCTGTCATACGCGTATCATAGTATGCTTTGCAGTAGGCGTCAACTCTCTCATGCCAGCGCGTGCTAGTAAGATCTTATTGCGCAAAATGCTATACTATACTTCATATGATTGAAGTAGAACGTAAATACCGACTAACAAATGTGAAGTTTCAAGAAATTAAAGCAAAGCTCCTAAGCCTCAACCCCGATGCACAAATCATCAGTCAGCATGATACTGTATTTCTTCACGGCGTAGATTCTTTTAAAGATTTTTCTCCAGGAATGCCGGTTATTCGTATTCGAACCGAAGACGGTCACTGTACGCTTACTTATAAAAAAGCGCTTAATGAAGAGGGAGACTCGCTTGAGCACGAGGTCGGAATCGATAGCGCCTCTACGATGACAGAGATTCTACAAGCCGACAATTATCGTATCGTAACAGCAGTACTTAAAGATAGGCTCGAAATTAAGCAAGGGCATATAACGTACGCGCTCGATACCGTTAAACGTCTTGGAGATTTTCTGGAAATTGAAATCCTTACTAAAGACGAAAACTCTATGCGTGTCGCTGAAGCCGAGATTAAAAAGGCCGCATTACAATTTGGATTACAGGATAGTGATATTGAAGCTAAGAAGTACGATCAACTACTAGATTCGGATAGTGCAGAATGAGCAGCAAAGAAGCATTGGTCGTGATCGACTTTATCAATGAGATGGTTAGCCCGAGCGGCAAGATTGCCGCAGGGCGGGGATACCCAGACTTTCTTGCAGAACATCATGTGATTCCAGCGCTCAATAGCGCGATTAAGGAGCATCGTGCCGCAGGATCACTGATCGTATTTGTAGGCGTTGCCTTCGAGCCTAGCTGGGTCGATCAACCTAAGCAGTCGAAGATTTTCGGCAAAGCTCATGAGTTCGGTGTGCTTCAAGACGGAACGTGGTCAACCGAGATTTTCGATGAGGTTGACGTCCCCGAGGGTGCCGTGCGGCTCCGGAAAACCCGTGTGTCCGCGTTCTACGGAACTCCGCTTGAGTCCATGTTGCGCAATGCGGGCGTCAAGCGCGTATCACTTGCGGGCGTAGCTACTGACTTGGCTGTAGAGGCTGCTGCTCGGGAGGCTCACGACCGCGACTTCGAGGTAAGGGTACTTGCGCGCGCTTGTGGCGCTGCGAGTGATGCTGAGCACGAAAAGTCACTTGCCACGATGGCGAAGTTTGCCGAAGTCGTCAGCTAGTGTCTTAAGATTCTCAATCCTCGCTAAAGATAAGGTACAATAGCCCTATGGAAAGCCCCATGGAAGTCACTCCCCACAACATAGCCAATCTGCTTAAGCTCACCAAAAAAGCCAGCGATGCCATTATGGAGATCTACGATTCAAATACAACCATTGTTGAGTATAAGCCTGATAATTCGCCACTTACACAAGCCGATAAAGCTTCGCACGAGATTATCGTTAGCGGTCTAAAAGAGCTCTTCCCCGATATTCCAGTGGTTTCCGAAGAAGGCAGTCAGGAAGAAAATCAGACGCTCATACAATCATCTCGTTTCTGGCTGGTTGACCCAATAGACGGTACGAAAGACTTCGTAAACCGTACGGGCGATTTCTGTATTGCCATTGGACTGATTGAAAATAACCACCCAAGCTTTGGTTTTGTAGTCGCCCCAACCTACGACACCGTCTACTACGGTGGTAAAGCATCCGGCTCATTTAAGAAAGTTGGTGATCAAAGCCCTGAGCGTATTCAAGTACGGGACTTAGTAAAACACATAGTGGCCGTGAGCCGCACCCATACCAGCGAAGCGACCGAGCAATACATAAACGAACATTTCCCAGACGCTGAACGACGAAAATTAGGCTCAATGTTAAAGCAAGTAAAGCTAGCAGCTGGCGAGCTCGACATTTACCCGGTCATAGGCCAACCATTACACCTTTGGGATGCCGCAGCCGGTAATGCCATTATTGAGGGGGCTGGTGGTTTTATGACAAAACTAGACGGACAGCCACTAGACTATAGCCGATCAGATTTGAAAATTGGTGATTTTATTGCTAGGGCAGTTTTATAGCATTCTCAAAAATTTCATCTGGAGATGAGATTGAAGAGTTAAGGGTACGAGTGTCGCTCGGCTTAAAGCATGGGGTTTGAACGGTTTCCTCGAATTCCTCAATCGTTCGCAGTTTACTCGTATCTTCACCTTGCTCTTGGAGGGAGCGCAGCCGTTGTGTATATCTGCTAGCTAAAACATCTCTCGGGTAATTGCATCTTGGTCGATCTGTGTATTGTATTAATGAGTCTAGCTCGCCGATAGTTTTTAAAATAGCCAGACTATTTATATGCCTAAGTGTTCGGCGACTTTATTGTATTCGGGAATAATGTCTTCGACAGAACTGTCATAGCGTTCAATGATTTCGCGGACTTCAACAACTACTTGACGAATCGCCGCTTTTTGCACATCGTTCAGCGTATCGTAATTGTCTATAAACTTATAAGGATGAAATGCTAGTACCGAAGCGGCAGAAGAGATCATTTCAGTCGCGTTATCCCATGGGTGGCCAATATCGTCACCTTCGTAGGTTGATTCTGTAATTGCGCCCCAAACTTTTTCGACTTCAGGAATACTCGGAGTAAGGCCAATAAATTGCGCATGCTCGTCGGGCATTTGGAAATCGCTTGAACGGAAAACCGAGCGATACGCATCATCGATACGGTTCATGAGCTCAGTGTCGCCCTCGAGATCTGCGTAGCTACGGTGAAGTATTTCGTGAAGCGCTACCATCTTGATGCGAATCGGGGTCACTTCGTAATCACTTATGTAGGGGTATGTCAGCATAACAATCTGAGTGCTAATTCGTACGCTATCTCGTGAGTACAGGTCGCTTTCAACGGAGTCGAGAACAATTTGATCATCAGCCTTGATGAGAGTTGAATATTCGTCCAGCAGGTCACAAATAACGTCATGTTGAGATTTGTTGAGCGCCACTTCGCTCGTGATTGTCAGGTCCGAGTCGCAATCAACATTTTTGATAGGAGTGGCTTCGGCTGTCTGTTCGTTGGCAATGCTCACTGCACCATCTGAACCAACTTCGTACGTTGTGATGCGAATGTCGAATGCATCGTCTGACTGGATATCAACTCCGTTACGCGGGACAGGTATATACGCATCGGGCAAGGCAGATACGCTAAAGGCTTCGGTATTCCCCGCTCCCTGTAATGCGAATAAGGCATATTTGTTGATAAGTTGATCGTGGTTATCGTGTGTAATAGTGCTCGTGTCGAAACGAGGACTATAGACGGTCATTGCCCCGCCCACTTTGCCATCATCACCGTCCCATTCAACAGAAATAGTCGCGAGTTGGTTGCTTTCAAGCTGCGACTCAAGTTGATCACGGTTCACAAATATATCAAAACCTGAGGTCGCAATAAGCCCGCCAAGATCGCTACTCAGCGCAAGCGCATCGGTGCTTTGTGTTGGAATGAGTGGATGTTCCGTATAAAAATCTTCCCAATCGGTTTCTGTTGCTACATATGGACCGACCGGTTTGAGCGCATCCCAGACCTTATCAATAGTCGTGTCGTCGACGAGATGCGCGCCAGCATTAATGATGTTTGCACTTAACACGAACCCGGTTAGGATTTTTAGTCCTCGGTTCGAACGGGTTACGCCAAACTCTTTTGAAGAAATGGCAGGGTCATGGTCGGCACCCTTATAACTGATTTTCTCGGGCTTAAGCATTTAGATTATTATAGCATAAGTCTGTTATAAATGCAATAGTCAGAATTCAGCTGCATCAAATTGAGGAATATTTTCACTGGGGTTGGAATGAATAGCTATCTGTGTTTTATCTTATGCCTGCCGTATTAGCATCGCATAACTTTATTATTCATGTCTAGCTCCTCTTTGGAGGATTTATAGTCAATCCATCTTCCGTCGTAAATACCGCAACCATGCGACCAGTAAAGTGAAATAATATGCTATTGACGAAAACATCGCTGGCACGCCAATCAGCCGTGACTTCATCCTGGAGGCGCGAACTGATCGAATAGATTGACGGTGATACTAATAGCCGCGATGAGCTATTAAAGATTACGCTAGCGCACCACCGCTTTGTATGGGTTCACCCGTTTGGCAATGGCAACGGCCGCGCCGTGCGCTTGCTGACCTACGCAATGCTCTGCAAAAAGGGCTACATTGAGCCAAACGCGCAACGCACGCCGCCATATCTTACTTATCTAAGCGCCTGGCGCCGTCCAGTACTGTGACAGAATATTCTGCACATCCTGCGGATTGTTGCTTAGGGCGTCACTCCAAGAGATACCATTGTTGTTGCTTGAGTAAGTCGCCATGGCTTGGATGAGGAGCTGAATTTGCGTGTTGGAAATCGTGCTTCCGTCGGCTGCTTCAATCGTCTCAATTTGATAGGTACTACTTGAATACCATGATGCAACAGAGACGGCATCTGATGTATTTGCGACGGTGAGAAGCATGTCATTCCCTGATTGAGTAAAGATGATACCCGATAGGTCATGTCCGAACTCAATCCTATCATCCCCACCATGATCGAGTATTGTGTCTCCTCCATACCCCATACCAAATATATAAGTGTCGTTGCCAAAACCACCTACGAGCATATCGTCGCCAGCTCCACCATCAAGGGTATCGTTGCCCACTCCAGTATACTGCTCTCCCCAGACCGACGAGGAATAGTTATCCCCATAAAGCTTATCATTACCGTCGCCACCGACCAAAGTGTCATTGCCGTATCCGCCCTGAATATTATCATCGCCAGCACCACCATCAACAAAGTCACCTCCGTATCCGGTATAAATTATGTTGTCATTGGAATCTGCATGAACGATATCATCTTGATTGTCAAATCCTTGATAGCTTGTACTTCCGGGACTACTAGGTTCATCAATATGACGAGCCATCTCTCTGAGCATTGCCTCACTCCAGACTGTGTTGTCAGAGAAGACTACCTTTTCGACTATTCTGTCATTGTGATTGAAGTAGTCAGAAATCGTTATCTTGTCGGTGGTGTTTAAGATTCTAAGCTCTAGGCTGTTGCCACGTCGCTGAAGCTTTATGTCCTCGGGGGTAATTCCCGCAAGGAATGATATAGTATCTGAGCCACCGTGCTCCAGCACGGTATCCTGGCCATAACCGAGACCAAATATGTATGTATCATTACCGGCGCCACCTGCGAGAAAGTCGTTCCCTGTACCTCCATCCAATGTGTCGTTACCCACTCCGGTATATTCTTCTCCCCATGCCATAGAGAAGCTGTAATTATCTCCGTAGAGCCTGTCATCGCCAGCACCACCTATAAGGGTATCATCGCCGTATCCACCTTGAACGGTATCGTCACCCTCCTTGGCGTCGATAAAGTCGTTACCGTAGCCAGTAGTCACAGTATCGTTTCCACTGCTTGCGGTTACGATGTCGTCCTGATTATTATAGCCTTGGTAAGTCGCGCCTCCGGGACTGGTTGGCTCGTCAATGTGGCGGGCCATCTCTCTAAGGGTCGCTTCATCCCAAACCGTATTATTGGCAAAGGTTACTGATTCAACTACACGCTCGGTACTGGCGAAGTACTCGGAAACTGTTATTGTATCGCTAGTACCAATAATGTTAAGCTCAAGACTGTCACCACGTCGCTGAAGCTTGATATCTTCTGGGGCTACTCCAGGTAGGAAAGAGATGGCGTCCGATCCGGCATGCTCTAGTATGATATCTCTGCCATAGCCGATTCCAAATATGTAGGTGTCATTACCCGCTCCACCGTAAAGAGTGTCATTACCAGCACCACCGTCTATCGTATCATCGCCATTACCGGTGAAATATTCTCCGATAACGTTTGTGTAGCGAGTATCTCCATAGATCGTGTCATTGCCTGTGCCTCCGTTTATAATATCGTTGCCCTCACCACCCTGAATGGTATCATCACCACCTCCGCCGTTGATAAGGTCATCCCCAGCGTAGGCCTCAATAACATCGGCGGATAAGGTTCCTTGGATGATGTCGTTCTGGTCGTTATAGCCAGGCATAATGTTCTCATAACTATACTCGTTGACGTACCGAGCCTTTTCCCTGATAGTTGCTTCGTCCCATATCGTTCCGTCGGAGAATATGATACGTTCGATAGGCTTGTAGTAAAAATAGTCACCAACAGTTAGCTTGTCTTCAGTTCCTACGATACTAAGCTCTAGACTATATTGCCCTCGGCGATGCAGCTTAACGTTAGCGGGTGCAATTCCGGCCAAGAGAGAGATTGTATCAAAGCCACTTTCATCTGAGATGTAGTCGCTGCCATAGCCTATGCCAAATTTGTAAGTATCATCTCCCGCGCCACCTATAAGGGTATCATCTCCCGCTCCGCCGTCGAGAATGTCATTACCATTTCCACGGTAATGGCCACCCAGGACATCTACATAATACTCGTCGCCAATCAACTCGTCGTTACCTGTGCCACCCATGATCATGTCATTGCCATAGCCACCTTGAATAGAGTCGTTGCCTTCTCTTCCATATATAAGGTCATCCCCGTAAGAACCCTGAATAGTATCATTACCAGCACCGCCGTCGATGACATCTCCAAAAGGAGATCCGTTGATAGTATCATTTCCCATCAAGCCGTATATAACACTCGCCTTTAGTGGTGAGCCTGAGAGGCTGTCGACATCATCCGAGCCATTAATAACAACGTAGTCTCCAATAAAGTGCTGCAACACATAATTAATACCCTCAGCCGTGCTGTCGAGTAGGTTGCCCAGTGCAACCCCTGTGTTATAGAGGACTTCCGCTGCACCGTCGCCTATATATAGGATTGCGTTTGTAACTGCTTCTCCTACGGTAATGACAACGTTAATCATACCGTCCACATAACTAATGACAATTTCTTTTCCAGTACTTAATACGAAAGTTACAAACACGACGCCTTCCACTTCCGCTGATGTTCCGACAGTTAGAAATACATCCGTAAGTTCTTGAAGATTGCTATCGGTTGCGTTGGCTGAGAAATCATACACTCCACCACCAGTGTCAACCAGCATACTCGACAAGCTGTGCGCTTTAAAGGACTCTTGGATTAGTGCATTTATCTGGTCTTTATAGATTGCGTATATCTGGAGACTAGCATTAACGTTGTTCGATATAATGAGCCCGTTAGAGCTAAGTACCCGATCACTCGCGTAGTAATTGAGAATGTTATTGATTGTAGACTGATTTATAATTGCGCCACTTTGATCTTGTTTATAGATAGTGCTACCTAGCTGGATGCCGTAGTTTCCAATAATATCATTTTCGTTGACATAATCAGTTACATGATATGTGCTATATGCTGTGTTGCTGGGTAATGTTTGGCCAATTCCAACACCGTTAAAGGTTACTGACGAGCCGCCATTTTCAGTGTAGAACGTCATGTATTGAGCTAGACCCCCTCCAAGGGAGTGGCCGGTAAAACTATAGCCATCGTAACTAGTTAGACTATTAAGAGTATCCGTATAGAAGGTTTCTGCATCCTTAAATTGGTTCGGTTCTCCAATAACGGAACCGCTAAGTGCAATTTGTGCATCTGTGATAAAGTCGTCCGCAAAACCAGTCGGGTTGGTGGGTGATATTTCAGAAGGTTCTGTTCCTCGAAAGGCAAAGACGACTTCACCATCAAGAGCTTCTTGGAAGGCGACTGCGCTAAAGCCAGAGGAGGTGTTCGGCTGATAATTTACTAAAATATAATCGCCTAAAGACGCAAGTTCGTAGAACTCAGGGTTAACGTTACCATTGCTGTCTTTATAGCCCTGTATTAAGTCTGCCGCAATAAGCTCGCTTATTGTCCACTTTTCATTAGTACTCGGATTTACGCCGCTTGGCATACTGCTGTACGCCACTGCGCTTAATGCCAAGTACTGCTTGTGTGTCACCATGATAATCCCACCCCTTTACTATGTCGCCTATTATCTTATCTTCTTGAAATGTACTCTTAAATTATCGGCTGTATGTATGCTATCAGATGTAATATTGTCTCCGCCGATACTGTATTGATATAGTCGCTGTCCACTGTCGTCTACTTGTTCGAAACTATCCTGCCTGTAAAGATAATGAGCACTAAGTATGACCACGCCCCTATCCTTTGCGTACTTAAATAACTCGAGTGCTTGCTCTAGATTGAACGTGCTTGGCTCATCTGACGTTCCGGCTTTACTTCTGACCGTAAGTGAAAAGTGTACGTCATTGCCGAAACTTGCTAGAGCTTCGTCAAGTGAAATAGTCCTACCCGTAAGACCCGCATACGACTCAAGTCTAGAACCTTGGGTAGGGTAAACATCTGCGATGGCACCCTCAACTTGCGATAATTTCTGCGTCAGGCTCGTCTCTGCACTTTCTTTTGTCTGATTGCTCCAAAGTACGCGCAGATATTGATCTGAGTATGAATGTTCGTTTGACTTGTAATTTCCTGTATCCCAAACTTTAAAGACTAGATTAGGATTATCTGTTGGATGGGCGTCACCCGTAGGGTCACCCTCGACCGCCAAGCCTTCGCCTTCAACCCTGTAGTTCTCGACTATAAATTGTTTTCCGTACTTGTGATTTAAGTATTGAGACATGGCTGCTGTCTCTTCGGTGTTTTTAGGAGAGTTTTTGTTTATGTAGAGCGACGTCCCTGCTGCTATGATACCTATGCCAACGACTATGGCGATAATTCCTCGCCAGGGTTTCTTCTTACTTTGAATAGATCGTTTTGGTACCGTCGCCATACTCCCCCTCGCACTTAACTATCTTAAATATAGCTTGAGTTTTTAGAATAAGCAATATAAGTTGGACTTCTTTTTGCGGTTTGACGTACAATAATTACATATAATCACAAGGAAATAAAAATGCGACCTGAAGATAGTCAGTCTAACCCAACTATACCGAGCATCGGTAATGAACCCACGCCTCAATTAAATCCATCACCTATAGTGCAACTACAATCGGTTGCGGTAGATGAGAATCCATTGTTTATAGAAAATCAGAATACATCTTCCCCTACAAGCCCATTGCCTCATACGCAAGGTGCGACAAGCGCCGTACAGACTTCTGGCGGCATAAATGACGGGACTACAGCGCCAAATTCGATTACAAATACAGCTTCTTTTAGAGCGGACTTGCCGCCTGTACAAGATGATGCGACATCCAGAAAGAGCCGCAAGGGCGTTAAGATATTTATCTTCTTGCTATGTATTATTGTGCTGGGTGCGGTTGGTTATTATTTCTTCTTTATGCAGAATGGTTCCAGTGACCTTCCGACCATCGTTAACCTTGGATCGTCATCGGCAAATAAGGCCATTGCTCAAGATGACCTGGTATTAGAGACGGCGCACAATACTAGCTATCTACGTCCTCAGCAGTGGGTTGCACAAGAAGATGCCGGTGGGTTCGGAACATCTGAGAAGAGCCATGATAAACCCAATGCGGCAGTTACTATGAACGAAGGGGTTGTAGAGTCTAGGTTTGTTAATGCGTCTGCGGACTTATACCAAAAGTTGCGAGATCAAACCATACAAAGCCTAAAAGAGCAGCTTGAGTTGCAGAATAAAATGCAGGCTAGTACGGTGTGTACCTCCCCTCCTGTTTCAACCGTCGAGCCGGATACCTCGTCGACAGATTCCATTGTAGGACTTGCTACTGTGGTGATGAAATGTACGCGTGATGATGGTGAATACGTCGTAAAGAGCCGTTTTGTTATTGGTACGGATGGCGGACAGCGAACGATGGCAGTCGCCGCCATTCAGAAACAGTGGGATGAGAACGAAGAGATTTTCCAAAAGATGCTCGATAGTGTTCAAGTGGCTAATAATTCATAAGTATAGTATTCCACTTCGGATAAGGTCTGGTACACTAGGTATAGAAATTAATTAGGTAGTGAATAAAAGACTCTGGTGGGGATGTGTCTACTAGGGTCTTCTCTTTTGGGATATGGTAAAGAGCGGAAAAACGGATAAAAAGGCAAAACCGGCAAAGCGTAAAGTCGATACCGGTTTAATGTCATTTGTTACGGTTGCACGAATTAACGGAATACCCGCCGATCCAGAGCAAATTCACCACTCTCTTGCACTTGGCGCAAGCCCTATGTCTGAACTTGATATTCTTCGAGCAGCTAAGGAGCTGAAGCTTAAATCAAAGGCCGCTTCGCTCAAGCCGAAAGAACTCATTAAACTACCCAAGCCACTCATAGCGCAAACGAAGAAGGGTGCTTACATGGTTGTTGCGCAGTACCAGTCCGGCAAGTTTCTTGTGCTACACCCTACTAAAAGCGCACCTGAATCACTCACCGAGAAGGCATTCGAAAAAATCTGGTCAGGGCGAGTCATATTACTCACAAAGCGATTATGGCAACAAGATAGTCGTCCTTTTGGCCTTCGTTGGTTTATTCCGACAATCATTAAGTATAAAAAGCCCCTCATACAAGTGCTCATTGCTGCTTTCTTCTTGCAAATTCTTGGGCTTTTTACGCCGATTCTTATTCAGGTTGTTATCGACAAGGCGCTTGCACATCAGAGCCTATCGACGCTCGATGTTATTGCAGTGGGTATGATCATCGTTGCTCTCTTTGAGGTAATTATGTCGCTGGCTCGAACCTATATTTTTACTCATACGACGAGTCGCATTGACGTTACATTGAGTGCGCGTCTTTTTAACCACTTATTTTCACTCCCCCTTCGCTACTTTGAAACTCGTCGAGTTGGCGACACTACTGCTCGGGTGCAGGCTCTTGAAAGCATTCGAGCATTTCTTACTGGTGCGCCACTAACAACGGTAATTGACGTGCTTTTTATGGGTGTATATGTTTTTGTTATGTTCATCTACAGTGTGCCGTTGACATGGGTCGTCCTTGGATCGCTACCTGTTTTTGCGGGGCTTGCGGCGGTTATTACACCAATGCTTCGAAAGCGTACCGATGAGAAGTTTAATACGGGCGCTAATGCGCAGGCATTCTTGGTTGAGTCTGTGACGGGGGCTCAAACTATTAAATCGTTTGCGCTTGAGCCAGAAATGCAAAAACGCTGGGAAGATCAAGCGGCTGAGTATACGAAAGCGAGCTATAGGGCGTCGATCCTTTCTGGAAATGCTGGTGCAATTGGTCAGTTTATACAAAAGTTTGCTGATCTTGCGATACTTTGGTTTGGAGCGCAGTTTGTCATTAGCGGCGACTTGACGGTGGGCGGACTAATCGCCTTTCGCATCCTGTCGGGACGCGTAAGCGGCCCAGTTTTACGTCTCGTTCAGTCATGGCAAGATTTTCAACAAGCCGGCATCTCAATTAAGCGCTTAGGAGATATCTTTAATAGTAAATCTGAACCGACCCTGGACCCAACAAAGGCACGCCTTCCGGCGATTAAGGGCGATATTCGTTTTGAAAAAGTGCGCTTCCGCTACGCACCGGACACTCCCGAAGTTATACGGGATATCTCGTTTGGTATTCGCCCAGGAGCGATTGTAGGAATTGTTGGAAGAAGTGGCTCTGGTAAGAGTACTCTTTCGAAGTTAATGCAGAGGCTCTATGTACCGGAGGGAGGGAAGATTCTTATTGACGGTGTTGATATTGCGCTTACTGACCCTTCTTGGCTAAGGCGACAGGTCGGCGTGGTTCTTCAGGAAAATTTCTTGTTTAACGTCTCGATTCGAGATAATATTGCTATTCATAAGCCTGCGGCCACTATCGAGGAGGTCGTTAGATGTGCGCAAATTGCAGGTGCTCATGAGTTTATTCTCGACCTTCCTGAGGGCTACGACACTATTATTGGCGAACAAGGAGAGGGTCTCTCTGGTGGGCAAAAGCAGCGCATTGCAATTGCGCGAGCACTCATTCATGATCCGAAGATTCTTATATTCGATGAGGCAACTTCTGCGCTTGATTATGAGTCGGAAAGTATCATACAAAAGAACCTAAAGCTCATTGCCAAAGGTCGAACAATGGTTATCATCGCCCATCGCCTTTCTACATTGAGAGATGCAAATCTTATTATGGCCATTGATCGTGGGCAAATAGTTGAGTATGGTTCACCTAAGGTGTTACTTGAGAAGAAAGGGCTATATTATCATCTACACTCGCAACAGCAAGCTGGGGTATTGTCATAATGGCCTCTCGACACGACAAGTTAAAGTATGAGTTTATGCCATCGGCACTCGAGATTACCGAGACGCCCCCAAATAGGCTTAGTCAGGTGGTTCTTTGGGTTGCGATTGGATTTATTATTGCCGCCCTTGCTTGGTCATACTTCGGACGCATTGATGTTATTGCGACGGCTCGCGGTAAAGTTATTCCAGATGGAAACGTAAAGATCGTGCAGTCTCCTGCGGGTGGTGTTGTGACTGATATTAGGGCTCGCGAGGGAGATGTAGTTAAGAAGGGCGATTTGTTGATATCGCTTGATTCCACTACGACTCAAGGGGATGTTGCGTCTATTGAAAGGGGTCTTGCTACGGCTCAATTAGAGCGCGACGTAATGCGTCAAATTGCATCTGGCCAGAGTGTGACAAGTATCATTGAGTCTTCAAGTGCGCCTGTTGATGTGAAAGAGGATATCAGGGCGCTAGCAAATTCAAAAGTATCTTCATTTCAGGTGCAGCGACAATTTGCAGTGGTTGCGGTATCTCAAGCCTCTGCGCAGCTTGCACGCGAGAGTACCAATCTTGCAAATGCTCAGACTAACCTTACAAATGCTCAGGCAAGTCAGAGGGCTGCGGAGAATGCCTACAATATGGCAAGTGACGCCGAAAAGCCAGCTTTAGTTGCACAAATTACTTATGCGAATAATCTTGTGAAGTCAGCTAATGATACGGTAAATGCAATGCAGGATAGGGCCATAGCGGCGAAATCATCGTTGAACCAAGCGCAAGCCTCATTGGCTCAGATGGATGGTAATAATGGTACAGCCACGCTTTCAACGGTTATTGATCAAGATAAATCCATAGAGCAGCTCGAGGCCGACTTACAAAGGGCGAAGAAGAACGTCGAAGATCAGTCGATATACGCACCAGCTGATGGACAGCTAATGTCACTAGTTGTTAGTACAGTTGGTGGCGTTGTAAGTGGTGGCCAGGAAGTTGCCATTGTTGTTCCTAAGGACACGCCCCTTGTTATTGAGGCATCGTTACAGAATCAAGATATTGGTTTTGTTCATGCGGGACAACGTGTGGCTGTGAAGGTGGATACGTTCTCGTTCCAGCGATACGGCGTACTTGAAGGTGAAGTCGTTGGGATCAGCCCTGATGCCGTGCAAGATCAAAAGACGGGCGCATCAACCTACAAACTGCGTGTTGCTATCAAAAGTGATAAAAGCTCAAAAGACAAAACCATTCCTCTTCAACCCGGTATGTCTGTGAATGCTGAGATAAAGACAGGCAATCGTCGGATTATTAGTTTCTTCCTTGACCCGCTTATTGCTGGGCTAGACAATAGTCTAAAGGCCCGCTAGAAAAGCTCAAGAGTTCTTAGTCGCCCGCCCTTTCTTGTTTTATGCGCGGATACTCTGAACGTATTCACTGAGATCAGTAGCGAGGATGCGTTCCGTCTTTCCAAAGACCACACCACGTAAGCAGCAGCCGTCGCCTCAGCAGAAGAAGGCGCAGATGAAGACTGCCGTTGAATTGACAGTCAAGAAATACCGCAAGACCTTGGAGCTTCTTGCTCGTACGTGAGCGCTGTCGAGCTCACCATCGAAACAGTCGCCGACTACCCTGATGCGGCCTAGGGCGCTCATGCTTGCAATCTCGGGCGAGTAACTCATAGTGAAGGGTTTCCATGCCGACACGACACTTTCTGAAATGGCTAGTTTATTTTGAGAGTATTGACCATTTTCTCTACTAATAATGACTTGTCGGTTTCACTGGGTAAAACATCATGTTTGATGGCGACACGTTTTGTTTAATGTATTTCTATTGCTCCGAACCCTTTTTCATTTCACAGCCTTTCTTGTTCATGCATCATTATAAATCATTAGCGGAATCTTTTATAAACAAAGATGAAAAGCGACCCAAGCCATACAGAAGAGGTCGCTTTGCTGAGTCTGTCCTCTTGCGCCGCGCATTCTGCTCATGCTACACTTTCGGTAAGTGTTTCAAAAAACGTAACCGAAGGGCGTGATATGTACAAATGAATTCTATAAAATATAATGCAGAGAAGTCAACCCCCTCTCCCTCTAGTAGATTAAGAAACTCCATCAAGCCCAATCAAGGTTTTACTATCGTCCAACTCCTCATCGTTGTGGTTGTCATCGCTATTCTTGCTGCGATTACTATTGTTGCGTACAATGGCATTACTAACCGCGCCAAAGACTCGGCAAAAGCATCAGAGCTCAGTTCTTGGAAAAAGAAAGCAGAACTACGCAAGGTAGGAAAGAGTATCACCTGCCCTGATAACTACTCGTTTGTCTATGGTATCGCCGCGCTTGGTACCGACGATTTTTGTGTGATGAAATACGAAGCCAAAAACGTTGGTGGCGTTGCAACTAGCCAAGCGGTCGGTACGCCATGGGTGTCAATCTCGCAAACAGATGCTATTGCTGCTTCGACCGCCGCGGGCGGGCATCTTCTTACTGATGCCGAATGGATGACCATTGCAGCCGACGTCTTGTCGGTGAAGTATAACTGGAGCGGTGGCGAAGTTGGTAGTGGCATTACTGGCTGGGGCGCCACAAAGGGCGTCGGTAGTATCTACGCCGGTTACGCCGATACAGGCTCTCGCGCGTTCATTCGCGGCGGCTCCTCGGGTAACGGCGCTTTCGCCGGCGTTCTCGCGCTGGCTTTGAACGTTGCTCCGTCGCACATGGCCGCGAGCATTGGCTTCCGAGTTGCCCGGTGACACACGATAGGGTTAGTCGAATGTAACCCTCAAGAAAAGCGTGCCAAAAATCGGCGCGCTAAAAATAAGAAATAGCCACGCCATGGCGGCAGTGGGTTTGCGCTTTTTGGGCTAGGGGTGCCTAAGCAATACCCAACTTCTTTTGCTGCTTGCGCTTTTCGGCCTTTAGCTTCTTTTTGCGGGCGCGCTTGATATCGGCGCTGTGCCAGCTACGGTGTTTTGCCATAAAAATCCTTTTGTTACTTGCTTTCAGTATAGCACGACTGCTAAGGTGATGAAAGCACCGGGCGCCCGCAGCCTCGCTTTCCTTCTAAAAAGGAGTAGTATAGATAAGGAGGCTTTATATATAACCATGTCCGATTTTCCTCAGGATGCCAGCGGTACGATTTACCTTGATGCCGCATGCCAGAGTATGCGCCCGCAACCGGTGCAGGCTGCACTTATGGCCTATTACAATGAATATAATGCCTGTGGCGAACGAACGAAGCATCTGTGGGGCGGGCGTGTTGACCGGCAAGTAGAAGCAGCGCGGCGGGCGACGCTTCGTTTTTTAGCGCTGAACCCACGGCACTACGTTGTTAGTTTTACGCTAAACACCACCTACGGGCTTAACTTAATCTTATCGCAACTTAGCCCCAACGGCTTCACAAAAATCATTACCACCACCATCGAACATAATTCGGTCTTTTTACCAACAATCGCCTTGGCTGAACGCACCGGCCTCCCTCGGATAGTAGTGGAGCGTTTGCCTGATGGCTCGATGGCACTTGACGAAGACTTTACTGGGGCTGTGGTAGTAGTGAGCGCGGTGTCTAACATCGACGGCCGTACGCTGTCTGCGTTGAAGCAACTTATTCGGCGCGTACATGCTCAAGGGGGCATTGTGATTGTTGATGCTGCTCAAGCGGTTGCTCATAGCCGTGGCCTGCTTGCAAAAACCGAGGCCGATGCTGTGTGTTTTTCATCTCATAAAATGTATGGGCCGAGTCTTGGGGTGATGGTCGTGCGGCGGTCGTTGTTTGAGCGGCTCACTTTTTCGTTTATTGGTGGCGGCATGGTTGCATCGGTTGAACAAGCCGGGTACCAACTGGAGCCATCGTTGCTTCACACTCGGTTTGAAGCCGGGCTTCAGGCGTACGGCGAAATTATTGGCTATGGGGCGGCGCTCGAGTGGCTAGAAACGCAGTACAAAAAAGGCGCAGTAAGCCAGCTTGAACACCGGAGCCAGCAGTTGTATGATTTTTTGGCCGGGCACCCAGCAGTCACGCTTATAAACACCACGAGTAGCCCTACCCTCTCGTTTTACCATGCCAAGCTTGACGCACATTTAATTGCTCGGGTCTTGTCTGATGAAAATATTATGGCTCGAAGCGGCTCTTTTTGCTGCCACTATTACATAAAGGACCAGCAGTTGCCTCCACTGGTGCGCCTAAGCCTCGGGCTTCATAATACGGATGAAGACGTTACAAGGGTGAAGGCGGTGCTTGAAAGGGTGCTTGGGTAATGGTTTGTATTGCGGCGTTTATTGTTTTGGTGTTTTTATCCCTTAGCCTGCCTGTGGTGCGGCTTTTTAATCGGTCACTTGCCGAAACGATTTGGCAAAGTTTAACGGCTGCCTGGCGCTGCGTGGGGCGTCGCGTTACGTTTCGGGTCTGCGACACCACGTTCAAGCAAGATATTGAGCACACCATTTTACGCCGGGTTATTCGTAAAAATCCGGCTCTTGTTACACCGGTGCGGGTGGCAATTGAAGTCATTTCTGTCATTATTGTAGTAGTTACAGTGTGGTCGCTTTTGGCGGTGGTTAAGTCGGGGTTGTCGCTGTATGTGTATGGTACCTGCGATGTCCAAAAGCCGAGTGCGTGCGCCTTAAGCCAGACTGAAGCCTGTTCCATCGATAACGTTGGCGATACAAACCCCATCACAGCGTGGTTTACCGAATGGGGCGACCTTTTTACGGCGCTTCCAGGGCGAATGACAAGCTGGGACGCGGCTGCCTATATTCCTAAAAATGCCGTGAGCTCTTCTGATGTATTTGCACCCGCAAGTGCCTCAGAGGGCCTGCCGGTGGCGGTGGATATCTTTGACCCAGGGTGTATTGTTTGTAAACAGTCTTTTGAAGCTCAGCTTTCAACAGGGTTCCTTGCGAGCCACAGGGTGTACCTTATGCCCTATAGTATTAAAACGGCAGACGGCTATAAATTTAAACATTCTCGGCTGGTGGCTCAGTATGTCGAGGCGGTTCGAGGGCACGGGAAACAGCTGAACGAATGGGTGTTAATAAAGAGGCTCTTTACTGAAAAAGCTCCAGGGTCTTACCTCGACTACCAGCAAGCGTTTAATAGTGTATTCTCGGCCGCCGAAGCCGAAGCAACGCTGCTTGGCTGGCTTAAAGATGCTGGGGCTCATGGGGCCGCCCTTGAAGCAATTCAGCGCCGGGCACACTCCCCAGAAATTGAAGCACGGCTGGAAGAAAACCACCGGATTGTCGACCAAGACATACGAACTAAGTATATTCCCACAATGCTTTATGATGGTCGGCGGCACGAAGGGTTGTTTAAGGCCTCGTAGGCTCCCCTGTTAGCTGCCGTGAGGCCGAAGGTTTCGTACGCGGTGCTTTGGCCTTTTCTCGGTGGCGCGCCGTATCAGTAAAAAGATAAAGAAGCCAAAGCCGACTGTTGCCCAGACCACAGGGTTAAGGAGCGTAATAACGTTGTAGTGCTGAACCGCAAAAAAGCTCATTGTTTGCCGGGTTGCTGAAAGCCCCCATAGCGCTGCTGATTCTTCGTAGGGCTTGCTCCATGATTTTATCAGCGTTGGCACGAAGCCAATAAGCTCAACCGTCAGAAGAAGTACAATAGATACCACCGGCTCCTTAATGACCAGCCAAACCCCTACGCCAAGAAGGGCAATGACTAAGCAAATGATATCGATATACTGTATTTTTGCTACCTTGCTCCGAACCGAAAGCAGGAACACGCAGAGGCAGAAGAAGGCCATGGTAAGCGTTCCGTATGTTCCGGCACCCGAGCCGCTCGAAAGCTGCAGAAAAGAGATGGAGGTTGCAGTGATGGTCCAAATGAGCCAAGTAAAGGGGTGCGGCTTAACATCGCCTTTTATAATCTTAAAAAGATAAGGAATATAGGCAATAATAACCAAAAGCGCCGCAATGATTCCAAAGAACTCATGCATGAGAAATATCATCAAGGGCCGCGGTAATACGAGCCCTTACTTCAGATTCGTTCAAAAGGCTTCCGTCGGGGTGCAACTCTTTATTAAAGGTAAGCTGAGCGATGTGTTCTTGAAGGTCGAACTTTACGACAGTAGCGGTTTCGCGAAGGACGTTAAGTGCGTGTTTTCCGCCGTGCCACCCGTACGCAATCACGACGACGGGCTTGTTGTTCCATTCTGGAAAGAGCCAGTCAATGGCGTTCTTCTGCAGTGCTGAGAGATTATGGTTGTACTCGGGGGTAAGCATCACCACGGCATCGGCATGGGTAACCGCCTGCGACCATTGAGTAACTGCTGCATTGGTTTCTTTAAAATCAGGTGATGATGGCGAGTGCTCGTTATTGTAAAATGGCAGGTTGAGCTCGGCGAGGTCGACAAACTGAGCCCGAAGCATTGTGCGCGTTGCAAGCGCTTCACGCACATAGCCAGCAACCGCATCGGCAACCCGACCCCGCCGTGCACTGCCGAGGACGACAATAATATTCTTCATACTATTTAGTATACCCGATAAGCCGCCTTAAAAAGCATAATCCATTGGTCAAGCGACATCCGAGAAGGCGAAGCGCCCGGCTGTTGGCCTATTATGGCAAGCGGAGCCTTTGTGAGGGCGCGGGGGTCGGCAAAACATCGTTCGGTAAAGGTTGCATAGTGAGTAAGCAGATTCTCAGGAATAAGTGGTATACTTCGTTTAATAAGCTCAATACAGACTGTATCAACCGCGGGGTGTGGCCAAAAGTCAGTTCTTCGCAGCGATTTGAGCACCTTTACCGTGTATTCAGCACCAATAATCATACCCAGTTGGCTGGTGAAGTGGCTGGTATCGGTGGCAACGAGTTTGCGGCCGAATTGTTTTTGGACAATAAGATAGGCTGCTTCTGGTGCCGTTGGCGAGTGCACGAAGCGTCGGACGATGTCTGAGCTAATATGAAAAGGGATGTTTGCAAAGATTTTATAAGGCGTACGAGGCAGCGGCACCGTCAGGGCATCAGCCTTGATTACCTGTACGTTTTCATATTTTTCGGTATTTCGTTTGAGTGTTTCGATAATGCGGGGCTCGTATTCTATGGCAATGACTTGCTTGGCCTTTTGAGCGAGCTGGGAGGTGATAACCCCACTCCCCGCCCCAAGGTCATAAACAACATCGGCGCTGGTGATAGTGCTGCGACGCAATAACTCGCCAACAAGCGCGGGGTT
Organism: uncultured Candidatus Saccharibacteria bacterium; assembly: GCA_964368785.1. Classification (GTDB taxonomy): domain Bacteria; phylum Patescibacteriota; class Saccharimonadia; order Saccharimonadales; family Saccharimonadaceae; genus Microsaccharimonas. The sequence continues at coordinate 100,222 of CAYJCW010000004.1, read as the reverse complement.
ACGAATAAAGTTTTGCGAGTAGTGGGCAAGCCGTTTCATCTTTATTTATTGTATCATCGGAGGAGTGTTGTGAATAACGTTAAAATGCTTGACGTCTCAACTAATGCTCGCGCTATACTAAGGGGAGTCATGTGAGTACTTCCCTACCCTGAAATAAACGCTAGGCACGGATTTTAACCCACAGGCTTATATCGACGGTACTGCTCTTCGTTTATTGCAAAGAGTAGGCCAATAGAAGCCACCAACGATAGCACGCACACCGGCCTATAAGTATACGCCAAGCGCCCCTGCTGATCGATACAATTCTACGTGACATTTGGTAAAAAGGGCGTCCGGCTAAACGGTCCAAACTCCCCTCTCCAAATCACTCCTCCTTAATCCGTTTGCTGATCAAAACACTTTTGCTCAGCCTTTTTGCGTTCACTTCATTGCAAAGTAAAGCGCACCTTCTGCCGCACCACAGGCGTCTTGCAGAATTAATACCTTAGGAGAACTACTATGAATCGTATCGCTATCAACGAACAAGTCGCCGTTACTCAAATGGGTTTCAAAAAGAACCTCTCGGCGTATCCTCGTCGTATGGAATTCCGGGGCACGGTATATGAGTTTCTTGATGCTGGTCTTCGCTGCCTCGTGCGCAGTGGTGACCGCCTTGCTGAAATCATCACCATGACCGACGGCCGTTCGCAGTTTCAACTACGCAGCGACAACCACGGTGGCAACTGGACCCTTGTGAGTATACTATCATGAGCCGGCCGTCACTTTTAAACGATGTCGAGCTGCACTACGAGTTTGGCAGGCGGCCCCGGCTTCCGCTGAGGAAGCGCCTTGCGTGGCTATTTAGCCGAAAGTAGTCGCTTTGGCCACCAATAAAAAAACCGCCTTACGGGGCGGTTTTTAGCTACGCCTCAATCTTCTTTTGCGCCAAATACCGCCGCCCAAAAAACTTGTGCACTTCAACAACGGCAATCGCCACGGTAAAGGCAATTGCACTTACTACCACCATGTCGCCAATTGATATTGGATGAACGTGCAGCATTGCCTGGAAGGGTCCAAAAATAGCCAGCAGCTGAAGCGCTATTGAAATGGCAAGGCCTATCCAAAAAGAGCGGCTTGGGGTTTTGATTCGGGTAAAGACCGATTCGTAGGTGCTTCGCGCATTGAAGGCGTTTGCCCACTGCACTACTACAAGGGCAACGAAGGCAATGGTCATGCCGTAGGCAGTATCGTACTGGGCACTGTAGGAGGCGTACAGCCCAAGTGCCAGTGCGCCCATAACGCAGGCTACCAAAATAATTCGAGAGATCATGTACTTGCCGAGAATGGGTGCTTTTGGCGAAGCGGGTTTTTGGGTCATAACGGTTTTCTCGCCTGGTTCGAGGCCTAGCGGAATGACCATGGTCGTATCGGTCACCAGGTTCACCCAAAGAATCTGCACCGGTGCGAGGGGCATAGGCAGGCCAATAATGAGCGCCCCCACCGCGGTGATAACCTCGCCAATGTTGGTTGAAAGGAGGTAGAAAAGCATGCGCCGAATGTTAGCAAAGATAATACGGCCTTCACGCATGGCCCGGACAATGCTGGCAAAGTTATCGTTTAAAAGAATAATATCGCCTGCATCTTTTGCAATCTGCGACCCGCTGCCCATGGCAACACCCACGTGTGCGCTGGCGAGTGCTGGCACATCGTTGACACCGTCACCCGTCATGGCGGCCACTTCTTTAAGCTTCAGGGTTTGCAGAATGCGGTATTTGTTTTCAGGGGTGACCCGTGAAAAAATGCGTGCTTTATGGGCCTGTATGGCCAGCTCTTTATCGCTGAGGTTGTTGATGGTACGCCCGTCGAAAACTTGCTCACGGGTGGTAACAAGACCGAGTTTTTTCCCGATAGAAAATGCTGTTTCGAAATGATCACCGGTAATCATCCGTACTGTTACACCAGCGCGCTGGGCCGTCGCGATGGCCCTTCGGGCAGCCGGGCGAAGCGTGTCGGCAACGGCAAGCAGGCCTACAAAGGTAAGAGGCCTTCGGGCAGTAAGCTCAAGGAATGAGCCAATTGGCTTCTTGAGTTCAGCTGAGGCAACGGCAATCACCCGATACCCCTGCGAGGTGAGGTGATGAAGTGCTGTTTCGATTGCTTCTTTTTGGTGTTGATTGAGAGTACTACGGGCAATAATATGCTCAGGTGCGCCCTTTACGGCTAGTTCGTATCCCCCTTTATGGTGCCAGACGTTGCCGCTCATTGCGACTGATTGGTCAAACGGCAACTCGGACACAAGGGTGCCCCTGCGAGGAGTTGTTGCGGCGTGGTGAGCGTACTGTGCCAGAGCGACGTCAAGGGGGTCGCGCGTTTTTGCCCCATGGTTATTCGCAACCCTGTAGAGAAAGGCTGCGAGCGTACTGCTTTTGGCGCCGTCTGGCTGCCAGACTTCCTGGACTGACAGTTTGTTTTCGGTGAGTGTCCCGGTTTTGTCGGTTGCAATGGTGGTAATTACGCCGATGGTTTCAATGGCCCGCATGTTTCGTACCAGTGCCTTTTTGGCTGCCATTCGCCGCATCCCCAGGGCCAAAATAACCGAAATGGCCACCGGGAGGCCTTCGGGCACTGCCGAAACCGATAGGGCAATAACAAAGCGGAGTGCCTCAGTGAGCTCAATGCCCCGACTAAGGGCCAGGATAAAGGCCAGCACCGCTACACCAAATACCACCATAATGGTGTAACTTACGAGCTTGTCGATTTTTTGCTGCACCGGGCTTTTGTTTGACCCCTGGGTCGTCCCTGCGAGCGCTGCTATTTGGCCGAATTCGGTTGCGTTGCCGGTGGCGACGACTATGCCAGTTGCTTGGCCAGAAACAATAAACGAGCCCTGAAACAAAAGATTAGACCGTTCGTAGACTTCTTTTACGCCTTTTAAGATATGAGTCGTTTTTTCAATCGGGAGTGATTCGCCGGTTAATACAGACTCATCGGCACGCAGCGAATCGGCATGAATCAGCCTAAGGTCGGCCGGGACTTTATCGCCTTCAACAAGTTTGACAATATCGCCGGGAACAAGCTGCAGTATATCGATAACCAGCTGTTCGCCCCCTCGCACTACTTCCACCTTTTGCGTGTTATGTTTTTGGAGCGAGCGAAGTATGCGTTCGGTTGAAAAGCGCTGAATGTAGTAAATTGAAGCACTGGCAAGCATAATGACCCCAATGATGATAGCATCGAGGTAGGCGTGGTGAAGCACGCTAATGAGTGCAGCCACAAAGAGCACCGCCATAAATACATTGGCAAAGGGTTCGATGATTTTACGCCACAACGGTTCGCCTTTAATGGTAATTTCATTGAGACCGTATTTTTTGAGCCGTTCACTGGCCTGGTGCCGCGACAAGCCTTCTTCTGAGGAGCCAAGCTCACCAATGGTTTCTTGGGGTGTTTTTTGATAATAAAGCATTACCTTTATTGTACCATTGACTGACGGCTCTGTGTTGATGAAGGGGTCACTAGGAGGCTACGGGCGGAGCCCAACCGCCTGCTGAACCCGGAGTAAGGTGGTGCCTGCGACCGTTCGCATAGCCTTTTCAGAGGCTTCAAGCTTGGTGAGCAGCATGTCATCAGAAATGGCCGCGAGGTTTGCTTGGAAGCGTTCTAAAAAGGTTGCGACTTCATCGGCGACTGCCTGCTTAAACGTACCGTATTGGGTGGTGCCGGACCAGTCCTTAGCGACTGCTTCGATTGAACGCCCGCTAAGGGCTGCAAGGAGTTGCATAAGGTTGGCAATGCCAGGCTGTGCTTCCCAGTCGAAGTGAATAACGCCCACGCTATCAGTGGTGGCTGCCATAATTTTTTTGCGAGCCGCTGCTGGGGTGTCAATAAGGAGTATTTTAGACTTCTCATCTAAAGAACTTTTGCTCATTTTTTTCGTTGGATCGGTAAGGCTGCGAATGCGAAGGCCCTTCGTGCGGCCAATAAACTGCATTTGATCTTTCGTGCTCTTTGGGATGGTAAAAATTTCACCAAACTTATTATTAAAGCGGCTTGCAATGTCGCGGGTTATTTCGAGGTGCTGAAATTGGTCCTCGCCAACCGGTACATACGTGGCGCCGTAAAGCAGGATGTCTGCGGCCATGAGCACTGGATAGCTAAAAAGCCCTACGGTAACGCTTTCGGCGTGTTCGTTGGATTTCTCTTTAAATTGGGTCATACGATTCATCTCACCAACATAGGTAAAGCAATCGAGTATCCAGGTAAGCTCGCTATGGGCAGGTACATAACTTTGGCGGTACAATGCAAGGTTTGGGTCGTTTATATTGAGCCCAGCGGCAACGAAGTAGCGCAAATTATTAAGGGTGTTCTGGTATAACGTAGGGTGATGAATGGGCGTGGTGAAGCTATGGAGGTCGGGCACGAACATGTTAATGGCGTACTGGCCGCTAAACCGTTTTTGCAGGTCAACCATTGGCAACATGCCACCAAGGTAGTTACCCAGGGTGGGCTCTTCGTTGGAGCGGATACCGGTGAGAATAACAGGCTTTGTCATACTCACCAGTATAGCATCTTAGAAGGCGGGCGACGAATTAGGAGATTCGCACTAATTCAAAGCGATGTTGCCGTGACCCTGCGTGCCACTCCACGACTTCATTGGCCGACTTGCCAATGAGGGTGCTCCCTAGTGGGCTCGCGACCGAGATACGCCCATCGCTGGGGTTGGCCTCGATACTTTCTACCAGGGTGTAGCGAAAGAGCCGCCCTTGTTGGTCGATGAGGTCAACCACTGACCCAACGGCGACCCTAATGCGAGCTCGCCTTGAAGGGAGAAGCTTTGCTTTACGCAACAGCTGCTGCTTTTCGGCGAGTTCGGCCTCGATTGCTTCGAGGCGTTGGAGTTTTTCGATTCTCTCGTAGCGGCCATCGTGGTCGTTGGATTTATCGCTTTCGCGGAGGCTGCGGCCCATTGCGGTGCGGTCATGTTCGAGTTGGGTAATGGCCCGGCGAAGTTCTTTGAGCCCCTTTTTGCTGAGCAGAATGGTTTTTTGTTCGGTGTGTGTCGCGGTGGTGGTGTTCATAGAAGTCACTCCCTTCCTTTTTAGAGCAGTTTTTCTGCTAGTGTTTTTGTAGCGTTTGATGATGCTACTTCCTTTAGTATGGCAGGCTATCCTTAAAGACTTCTGAATATTTTGGCAATGATTGTTGTAATTTAGGTTAAAGTGCTTTTGTTTTTTTCGAGGGTACTCGGGTGTTCCTGCGGTAAACGGGAAGACTAAAGCGAAATGTTGTCCCGGCGGCTGCTGTGCTTTTTACCGATAGTTCAGCGTGGTGGATGTCGCTGATTTTCTTAGCGATTGATAACCCAAGGCCATAGCCATTTTCGTTGCTTTTGGTGCGCGAAACATCGGCCCGAAAGAAACGGTCAAAGAGCCGCGGCAGTGCTTCGGCTGGTATGGGGGTACCGGTATTATGTACCAGAAGGGTGGCCAGCCCGCGTCTTTCTTGAACTCTTACGGTTACCGGGCTTCCCTTCGGGCTATATTTCAGTGCATTTTCAATAAGAATGGCGGCAAGCTCGGCAAGGGCGGCTTCGTTGGCAATTACCTGCCCCTGCTTTTTGGCTTGGACGACTATTCGTTTTTGGGCTGATTTATTGAGGCTTTTTACGGTTGAACGAACAGCCAACGCCAGGGTCGTTGTGGTGTGTTCAAGGCTATCGTGCTCAAAACGAGATAGTTTGAGTAATAATTCTGATAGTCGAATGAGTTTATCGACCTCTTCAAGAGTGCTTGCTAAAAGTTCTTCGGTTTCGGCCTCGGTACGTTGGCTGTTAAGCAGTGCGACCTCAAGCTCGGCTTTCATGGCAGCAAGCGGCGTGCGGAGTTCGTGGCTCGCGTCACTTGTGAAGCGGCTTTGGGCCTCATGGGCGGCTTCAATGGGGCGCAGTGTGCGGCGAGCAAGAAAATAAGCCCCTGCCCCGCTGGTAGCTAACAGAATGACATTAAGGTATACCAACGAAAGGGTCATCTGCCCTGCAGCCTGGCGGAGCTCGTAGCGCATGGGGCTGTCATTGCTTGCAAATAGAGCGGTAAGGTAGGCTTGTTCATCAGGGGCCGAGCGCTCAATCAGGCTTTGCTGGAGGTTCTCAAGCCGGAAACTGACTTCGCGGTAATTAAGCTGGTAGATAACTGCGCTAAAAATAACACTTATTGCCATAAAAATAAGTAAATACCACGCGGTAAGCTTAAGTGTTGCCGACCGAAACATGCGCTGCATAGGGCCTACGCCTCAAGCTTATAGCCAAAGCCGCGAACGGTATGAATAAGAGGGGTCGCGAAGGGCGTATCAACCTTATTACGAAGGTACTTTATATATACTTCAACGGTGTTAGGCAGTACGTCGGCGTCGTAGTCCCAGACATGGCTAATGATGACCTCTTTACTTAAGGGCCGACCTTGGTTGCGCATGAGGTATTCAAGGAGGGCGTATTCTTTACTGGTAAGTTGGATAGGCTTCCCGGCCCGTTCAACAGAGAAAGTTACGGTGTTGACCGAGAGGTCGGCTGCAGTGAGGATATCGGAATGCTGTTCGGTGGGGCGGCGCAACAGGGCCCGCACCCGTGCCAAGAGTTCTTGCAAGGCAAACGGCTTTACGAGGTAATCGTCGGCTCCAGCGTCGAGCCCGGCGGTGCGCTCGGCGATACTATCAAGAGCGCTTAAAAAAAGCACCGGGGTATGGATTTTTGCTTGGCGCATGGCCTGTACGATAGCGATGCCATCATATGCGCCGGGGATCATGCGGTCGATAATAGCAATGTCGTAAGGTTCGGTGGTGGCCATGGCATACCCTTCATCACCATCGTAGGCAACATCAACCGCATAGGTTTCTTGTTGGAGCGCTTTAGCGAGTGCCCGAGCAATTTTGTGTTCATCTTCAATAATTAATATTCTCATACTTTTAGTATACCGTATTTTGGCTTAAAAAATGCTTATAAAATTATTTAATAAGCCCATCGTCGTTTTTGCGGCGAATGTGACTCATGCTGTAGTCCCAGGTGGCATCAGTTTTCTTGTGGGGGTTGAATATATACAGTGGGTCAAAGATATCTTTCACCTCTTTGAAAAGCTGATACACCTCTTGTCCGAACACGGCAGGAAGCCATGGGCCACGAACCATGCCATCGTTATGTTCGCCGGCCATCGTCCCTCCGTATTTGAGAACAATAGGAATAAGCGTGCGCATCACTGGTTCAAGCTTGTCTTGGTCTTTGGTGCCGGCAATGTCCATTAAGGGAATAACGTGAAAGTTACCATCGCCAAAATGCCCCTGTATGGTGGCGGGCAGTTTATATCTTCGAATAACCTTTCGAAGCTCGGGAATGAAGTGCGGCAAATGGTGCGGCGGTACGGCCATGTCATCAATGAAGGGCGAGGCATACTTGCCTTTTATTTGGTTGCGAAGCAGTGCTAGCGCTGCCCGACGAATCTGCCAAAAAGGTGCACTTTCTCGCTCGTTCGCTTCAATGTCTGTTTTGAGTTTAAACTTCTTTAAATCAGCGTGAAGGTTTTCGATTTTCTTAAGCACTTCCTTTTGAGTACTGCCATCAAACTCAATCATTAAAAGCATATTCGGAAGATGGCCTTTAAACTTGGCAACCGACTTCATGAGGTGCGCTTGCTGGCGTACGTACTCCTTCGTGCCAAGCTGTTTGCGGAAGGTGGTAAAGTAGCGGATGCCTAACGCGAAGGTAATATCATCAAACCCCTCGAATGTTGCGGGGGCATGGCCCATAACGGTGTTAATAATTTCACCCAACTGCGCACTATGAGGAAGATAAGCAAGCAGAAGCCCTGAATGTGGAGCTTTTGGCACGGCTTCAACGGTCAGGTCGGTAATAATGCCAAGCGTTCCCTGGCTACCGCTGATAAGGCGAGTCATGTCAAAGATGCCTGTTTCTCGGTCCCATACGCTCCATAAGTTATACCCCATCGAGTTTTTATTAACATGGGGGCGTGCATTGCGTACAAGGTCGTAATTGTTTTCTATTAACGTATAGACTTGTTTATAAAGGCTACTCTCGTAGGTGTTTTCTGCGATTTTTTTCTCAAGTTGTTTCTTTGTAAGCGGCTTTACGACATATTCTTTGCCGTCACCAAAGACAACCTTCATTTCGCGTACCCAACGCTCGGTGTTGCCATAGCGAAGCGATTGTTCACCACCTGAATTATTACCCACCATGCCGCCAATGGTGCAGAGGGCTCGGCTTGCTGGAACACTCCCCAGTTGAAGCCCTGCTTTGGCGAGGAGCGGGTCGATATCGCGTATGAAGACGCCGGGTTGCACCGAAAGGCGGTTTCCGGTGAGAGAAGCAATCTTATTAAAGTGGGGTGTCATTTCTAGAAGGAGCGAATTCCCGATTGCGGCGCCTGACATATCGGTACCGGCACTGCGCGGGGTGATTGAAAGCTTTGGGTAGTGCGCCTTATGCTTCAAAACAAATTGAACAATCTTTTTAATATCTGCGGTGTCTTTGGGGCTTATAACGGCTTCGGGGGTAAGCTCATAGATACTCGCGTCATGGCTGACCGCCCGACGATCAGCAAGGTCTATCGACACCTCGCCCTGTAACTGTTGTTTGAGCCCACCAAGTAATGTATTCATTCTCTGTTAGTATACTGTATAATACGTCGTATGAGAACTAAGATAGATATCGATACAAGAACATTTGTGCGTTTTTGGCTGGTTGTGTTTGGTATAGGGATTGCGTTGCTGCTTCTTTATCAGGCACGGGTTGCCCTTATTATCCTTGGTGTTTCGCTGTTTTTGGCACTCGCCCTTAACTCGCCGGTTTCACTGATAGCAAAGCGGCTTCCGGGTAAAAGCCGGGTGGCGGCAACGGCTATTTCTTACCTAGCGGTGATAGCGGTTATTGCGGCAATCGTCTTTTTGGTGATCCCGCCCATTATTCAACAAACTGCCCAATTTGCTCAAAAAGTACCGGCCCTTGTTACCGATGCAACCGAGCAGTGGAAGGGGCTGCGTGATTTTGTTGAGCAATATAATCTACAAGAGCAGCTCGATACGGCCCTTACCTCAATTCAGCAAAGCGCTTCGGGTTGGGCAGCGAATGTCGGCCAAAGTGTTATTGGGGGTATTGGCTCGTTCTTCTCGTTCCTTGCCGCAGCAATTTTGGTGGTTGTGCTCACCTTCCTTATGCTTATTGAGGGCCCGGTTTGGATGCAACGAATTTGGCGGCTTTACCCAAACAAGGCAGCAATGCAAAAGCACAAGCATTTAGTGAGCCGCATGTACGGAGTGGTCAATGGGTATGTTACCGGCCAGCTTACGGTCTCAGCGATTGGTGCAGCGGCGGCTGGGTTGATGGTCTTTGTGCTGAGTTTCTTTTTCCCGGCGCTTCCCGGAAACCTGGCAATGCCAACGGCAGCAATCACCTTTTTGCTATCGCTGATTCCAATGTTCGGGGCGACTATTGGCGGAGTGATTATTACCCTGCTGCTTTCGCTTAACAGTCTTCCTGCAGCAATTATTTACGCTGTCTTCTTTGTGGTATACCAGCAAGTAGAAAATAACGCCATTTCACCGCATATTCAAGCTAAACGTATTGACCTTTCGGCTCTTATGGTGCTCGGCGCGGTAACGATTGGCTTATACATGTTTGGTGTTGTAGGGGGTATTATTGCCATCCCTATTGCCGGCTGTGTACGGGTACTGATTGAAGAATACCTTAAAAATCGACGCTCATCAAAGGCTTAGATTGATTACTCGTTAAGGTATGCCCACGTGGTTCCAGAAGGTGTGTCGTTGAGCGACACGCCTTCTTTTAATAGACGGTCGCGGAGCTCATCAGAGCGCTGGAAGTTTTTTGCTGTGCGAGCATGAGTACGTTCAAGAATGAGCCGCTTCTGCTCATCAGTAATATCAGGGGTTGAATGAAGCAGCTGGAGCCCGAACAGCTCGTCGATGAGTTCGAGCAACTCGCCCAATGCGTGGCGATGAATGGTGCTCACTCGGCCTGCCTGAATACTATCGAAAGCCGTATCAATAACCGAGAACGCCTCTGCTGTGTTAAGATCATTTGCCGTGGCCTCAAGAAGCGCGCCTTTGGCCGCGTAGAGCGAAACTGTGTTGCTTGTGTCTTCATTGACCTGCTGTGCTTCGAGGGTGTCGTGGATTTGATGGCGCAGTGCAGCAACCGTACGCCAGCTATGACGACGATTCTTTGCTGCGGTAAGGTTCTCGAAAGTAAAGTTGCCCTCGGTACGGTAGTGGCTTTGTAAAATAAACATACGCAGGTCGAGGGGGCTATAGCCGCGCGCTTCAAGGTCCTGCAAGGTGTAGCCATTACCAAGCGATTTACTGATTTTTGTGCCCTCTACCTTAAGGTGGTTGTTATGGAGCCAGTAGTTGGCAAATTGTACGCCGCTTGCCGATTCTGATTGAGCGATTTCATTCGTATGGTGTACGGGTATATGGTCAATGCCGCCAGTGTGGATATCGATGGTGTTGCCAAGAAGGTTCATGGCCATGGCTGAGCATTCGAGGTGCCAGCCGGGAAAGCCCATTATCTTGCCGACAGAAGTGTCTTCCGTCAAATGTTCCGAAACATCTGCAGCCCGAGAATTTGAGGGCGCTAACTCCCCGATAGATTCGCGGCGCGAAGCCGTTTCGGAACATTTCGGCGGAATGGCACTTCGGTCAAGCAAATCAATCGGTGTTTCCCACTGCATATCTCGAACCTCGCCCGCTGGCGTGAACTTCCATAGGGCAAAGTCACTCGGGGTGCGCTTTTCCGGGTTTACTTCCACTCGGGCGCCAGCCTTTTGCGCTTCCAAATCAAGCCCGGCAAAATCGCCATAGGTTGGAAATTTCGAAGTATCAAAGTAAATACCATCGCTTATTTGGTAGGTATAGCCCTTTTCTTTCAGTGTGCGAACCAGCGCAAGTTGCTGAGGGATATATTCGGTGGCTTTTGGCAGGTGTGTGGGCATGTGGAGATTAAGGGCTTTCATGCCATTGATAAAGTCGGCCGTATAAAACTCGGCCACTTCCCACGCCGTCTTGCCTTCGCGCTTCGCCCCTTTTTCAAGCTTATCCTCGCCGTCATCGGCATCGCTCACGAGGTGCCCAACGTCGGTGATGTTCATAACCCTGGTGACGTCATAGCTAGCAATGGTGAGTAAGCGAACCAGAGTATCCCAGTAAATGTAGGCGGCCCAGTTGCCAACGGTGGGGGCGCTATAAACGGTCGGCCCACAGGTGTAAATACTTACTTTGCCCGCCTCGAGGGGGGTGAAAGAGTCAACGGTTTTGGTGAGCTGGTTATGAAATTTAAGCTGCATAATCGCCAAGTGCTTTCTGGGTTGCAGTCACAAGTTCCTGTATAACAACCTCATAGGATTCAAAAAGTTTGAAGCCAGCGGCATATTCGTGCCCGCCGCCCCCAAAGTAGCCTGCCACATGATGCGCTACGGGGATGTTGGCGCGAATTTTGCCGGTAATTTTACCGTCAGGGTAGGTTTTAAGTGCTACGGCAACCTGTACCGTATCGACAAGGCGCATCTCGTCGAGCACAAGTACGCTTGGGTTGTAGCGGTCGCTGTATTCTTCAATGTCCTCCCAGGGGATGTGCACCGTCGCCAGTGCGCCATCAAGCAGATATTCAATACGCCCAATGAGTCGCCCCTTGTACTCAAGAATGTCGGCTGGTTTTTTCATGTATTCGCGGCGGCGGTTTTCAATGGTTGCGGGCACTGCGCCAAGGGCAACAAGCTCGGCAGCAGCTTTATAGCTTGCCGCGGTTGTATTTTGGGTGGTGAGCCCCAAGCTATCTGATTGAATCCCAATGAACATACTCTCGGCAGCCGCAGGGGTAATTACCCAGCCAGCTTCAATCGCCATGGTATAAATGACTTCACTGGCGGCAACGGCTGTCGGGTTGATGACGGAGATCGTCTCAAAAGGCAGGTCCCCTCCCTCATCCTGGTGGTGGTCAATGAGAATAACCGGGTGCGACTCAAGAAAATGCTGGACGCCCGGCGTTTCAAGCGCTTGAACAAGAAGTGTTTTGCTGGCAGTATCAACAATAATAGCGGTATCGCGGTCAGTTGGCCAGTCTTTCTCTACTCTGTCCCACCCGTTAATATAGCGGAGGTATTTTGGAATATCGATGGCGCAGTACAGCTTAACGTCTTTACCGGCTTCCATAAGCAGGTCTTCTAACGCCAGGGCACTGCCGAGGCTGTCGCCGTCAGGGTTTTCGGCTTGAATGACCACAATTTTTTGGGCGTTTTTGAGTGTATCGAGTGCTGGAGTAAACATTACTTCTTATTTTAGCACAGGGCCTACCCTAAAGTATTCTTCGTCCCTCAAGAGCATGGCTGAGCGTAATTTGGTCGGCGTATTCAAGGTCGACGCCAACAGGAATGCCGCGGGCGAGGCGGCTCATTTGCACCTCAATGCCGGCGTCTTGAATATGTTTTTGTAGAAAGAGCGCGGTTGACTCCCCCTCAACGCTGGCATTGGTGGCAATAATAACTTCTTCAACGTCGTCAGTAACTAGCCGCTTGAGGAGCTCGGGGATGTGAAGTTGTTCTGGGCCGATGCCATCAATCGGGCTCATTGCTCCGCCTAATACGTGGTAGGTGCCCTTAAACTGCCCAGTTCGTTCTAGGGCGACGATATCGAGCGGCTCTTCAACAACCGCGATAAGTTTTTTATCGCGCGATTCGTCGCTGTACAATGCCGAGACCTCTTCATCTGCATCAATAAGTGCAAAGGTAACAGGGCAGGTTTTTACCCGTGCATGGATATCGTGGATTGCTGTTGCCAGGCCATCATTAATACGCTGGTCGGCGCGAAGCAGGTAATAGGCGTACCGCTCGGCAGTACGCTGCCCTACCCCTGGCAAACGACCAAGCTCATCAATAAGCTTTTCAAGTGCAGCTGGAAGTAACCGTGCCACAGTTTAAAGCCCTAGGTTGCCAAGGCCTCCCATGAGCGGCTTCATTTTTTCTGCAGCTACTTCTTGTGCCTTTGCAAGACCGTCGCGGACGGCGATTTCAACCCAGTGTTCAAGCTCTTCGATGTCTTCGAGGTCAACTCGTTCGGGGTCGATACTTACTTTTTTAATCTTGAGCTCGCCGGTGATTTGCACGACAACTGCGCCATCGCCTGCTTCAACTTCAATGATCTCTTTCTTAAGTTCGCTTTGTGCTTTACGTAGCTTATTAAGCATCTTTACTTGGTCAAATGCCATAGAAATTCTGTCTCCTCCGTAATTTGTACTAAGGTTTAGTGTAGCATAGTTGGCTACTGTTTAATACGCTCCATAACGTAAAAACGGTCGGCGGCATAGTAGCGCTGGTTGGTGATGATCGTGGTTATTTTGTAGCCCTGAATAGTGCTGCGCGCTGCTCGGCTTACAACAATGCGGTCCTTACTTGGTGTCGTAGCAACCTCAAGGGTTGGACGATAATGGCCGATAGCGGTAAAGAAGGGCCGTTCACTTTTGCTGACAATCAGTTGCTCGGTATGCTTTGGAAGCAGCGATACATCGTGCGAGAAAAGGCCTGCTACACTGGGGCTGTATTGGTAGCTATACCCATAGCGCGCAAGGCCGGTGATAATTAGAGTGCCCACAAGCAGGACAATCGGGACTAGCCCGGTGATGCGAGCATAAGGGTTGCGCGGGAATAACCTATACCAATACCCAGTAAGGCTGGTGAGGCCTGAAGCAAGCATTAGAATAAGCGGAAGATACGTGATGGTGGTAAATGACGGATTGAGGAGGAGTGCGGGCGTAAGGCAGAGGAGCCAGGTGACAATAAGATAGCTCCGGGTTGTTTCGCGAGTCCGAATAAGGCGGTACGCCCCAAGTCCAATCAGAAGTGCCGAACCAAGCCCAAATACCGGTGTCATTACCGTGGTAACACTTGGCTCCCAGAAAAAGAGATACTGCTTTGCGAGCGTTAAAGCATTTTCGCCAAGGTGAGGTGGCCAGTCGTTTGGTACACCAAGCAGAGTAAGGCCAAGCGACGGGCGGAGAATAAGACTGTATATAAGGGGCACCATAATTACCAGCGAAATGGCGGCCACAACGGCTATTTTAACCCTTGAGAGCCGGCGAATAATGGCCCGGGGATGCGGGTGAACAACCGCCGCAAAGCCAATGGCTAGCAGAATGTAGATGCCCAACGGCGTATAAAGGCTCAGCGCCGCTGAAACGCCAAAAAGAATTTTCCAGACAAATCGGAGCTTATGAACCCGAGTAATTTGAGTCGCAAGTACTAATAGTACTACCGGCCAGAAAATGTACAAAATGCTGGGCGCACCAAGCTGCGCGATAAAGAGGAATTGGCTAGTGCTCACGGCGATGAGCGAAGCAAGGACGGCGATATTCGGTTTAAACCAGCGCCTGAGGAGCACGATCAACCCTATCGCCGAGGCCAGTGCAAGAATGAGTGAAGGGAGCTTTATGGTAAATGTTGATACCCCGAATAGCTCAAACACCCCTGCTTGAAACGCATAATAAGGCAGGTTTGCCATTGCCCAGGTTGTTGGGTTGCTGAGCGAAAGTGACTCGCTGCGAACCACCGAGTTCATTTCGGCCTGCGATAAGGCACCGGGTACGTACAGCCCGGCTGCTACTAAAAGCCCCGCCAAAAGAATACCAATGAGGCTATAGCCAATGACGTAGCGCCAGCGGTAAAGAATATATTTTGAAAAGTCCTTCGGAGTCGCCATGATTCTATCCTTGATTATAGCATGAGTTGGCTGCCACGGGATTCACGGGTAATTACTCGTGCTTACGATCAAGCGACATAAAACGAAGCCGCTCTGGGTGGAAGTAGAGCTCAACTTTGCCGACTGGCCCGTTACGGTGTTTAGCGATGATGAGGTCGGTGATGTTCTCTCGCTCGGTTTCTGGGTTGTAATAGGCTTCGCGGTAAATAAACATCACGATGTCGGCATCTTGCTCAATCGAACCAGATTCGCGGAGGTCGGCAAGTTGCGGGATTTGCGGCGAACGACTTTCAACGGTACGCGAAAGCTGGCTTAGGGCAATAACTGGCACATTCAGTTCGCGGGCAAGCAGTTTGAGCCCCCGAGAGATTTCACTCACCTCTTGCACGCGGTTGCCATCGTGCCGACCAGACCCTTGCATGAGCTGGAGGTAGTCGATAATAATCAACCCAAGTGGTTGTTCGTGGGCTGCTCGGCGCGCTTTGGTGCGCATTTCAAGGACGCTCAGGCCGGGGGTGTCGTCAATATAAATAGGCGCCTCGGCCATCTCGCCCATGGCCTCAGAAAGCTTGCTGAAGTCTTCGTCGGTAAGGTTACCTGTACGAATGTTCCAGGAGTCGACCCCTGACGCATCGGCGAGCATACGGTCAACAAGCTGCTCCTTGCTCATTTCGAGGCTGAAAAAGAGCACGGGCTGCTTGGCGATAGTGGCGACGTTGTAGGCAAGGTTGGTTACGAGGGTGGTTTTTCCCATCGCGGGCCGAGCCGCCAAAATAATTAAGTCGCTTCGCTGCAACCCGGCGGTCATATTGTCGAGATCGCGGTAGCCAGTGCGAACACCGCGGAGCGAACCCTTGTTGCGATGCAATTCTTCGAGGCGGTCAAAGCTATCAGTAAGGATACTTTCGAGACTGATAAGATCCTGTTTGAGCGATTGGTCGCTTACGGCAAATAGTTCGGCCTCGGCTTGCTGAAGCAATTCTTGGGTCGTTGTTTGCTCGTCGAAGCCGAGTTCTGATATTTCAGCACTGGCTTTAATCAGGCGCCGACGAACGGCTTTTTGAGCAACAATTTCGGCATATGACGCGGCGTGAGCAGCAGTTGGCACATAGTTAGTAAGTTCGGTGAGGTATGCCGAGCCGCCAATTTCGTCGAGTTCATGTTTCCGCTTCAGTTCATCGGTAAGTGTAAGGAGGTCAACGGGTTTGTTGCGTTCAAAGAGCCGAAGCATGGCATCGTAGATAATCGCATGGCGTTTGTCGTAAAAGTCGTGTGGCTTAACGTGTTCAGTGACGTCGGCCAGTACCTCTTCATCAATAAGAACAGCGCCGATAAGACTCATCTCGGCATCAACGTTTTGCGGTGGAATTTTTCCGGTGGGGACTGACTTATCTGGCATGGGTGTTTCTCTAAGGCGCATATTTTGAGCGGCTCATGGATGAGTACTACGCTAGTGTCACCTCGACTCCTCCGCCCATAATATCAGCAATAGCCGCTGCTTGGCTACTTTTCATCGGGGCCTGTTCGGGCAATACTTCGATGGTAAGGGTACCGCTGCCTAGTAACTGGAGTGATTCGTAGAGAACGGGGCTATACCGAGGGTCGTCAAGTTTTTTCTTGTAGAAGGCATTGGATGCGTAAATAAGCAGGGTCGTGCCGCTCATTTCGTACTCGCATTTTGAAAGCACACTATAAAGCGCGACATGGTGCTGGCGAGTATGTTCAATAAGTGCCTGCCAGTCGAACGGAGTAGCCGGGACGGTAGCCGCCTGCTTGGTGCTTTTCGTTAGTGATGGCGATGCTTGCGGTCGGAGCGATTCTTTTGGTTGTTTTTTGGTAGCTTGCTTAGAGAGTTTGGCAATGCTCGCGGAAATCTCGGCCACTGGTGCGGCGAGGGCGACATGCTTTGGTTTTGTGATGTATGCGGCCATCCCAAGGACGCTCAGAAGCTTAGCGCTTGGGTGTGACGATTTTGGCACATCGAGCAGGGCGTCAAGCAGTGGAAGTGCGCTTGGCTTTGTAGCAATAAGGGCTTTTAGATGCGTGGTTATTTGGCCCGCAAGAACAGTAGCACTCATGCCGTTGTCTGTTGTTTCTTGGAGGGTTTGGGCAATTGTATGTATGTCGTGTTTTTCAACTGCAGTAAGTAGTGTATCGATGACTGCACGAGGGGCAAGCCCGAGCGAGGTCTCGACGAGCTCGGCAGTAATGCCTTCTTGGCCGTTCGCCAGGCTTGAAAGTTGATCAAGCAAACTAATGCTATCGCGGAAACTGCCATCGCCACGTTCGGCAATCAGCTGCAAGGCATCATCAGAAATATTAATTTTTTCTTGTTTGGCAATATTCTTTAAGTGTGCAACTGCATCTTTGGGGCGAATAGCCCTAAAGCCGTAGCGCTGGGTTCGGCTAATAATAGTTGCCGGGAGCTTCTCAACATCGGTGGTTGCAAGAATAAAAACAATATGCTCGGGCGGTTCTTCAAGGGTTTTAAGGAGTGCGTTAAAAGCTGGCTTTGATAACATGTGAACTTCGTCGATGATGTACACTTTTTTCGATGCCGATACAGGCGCGAGCTGAACTTTTTCGCGAAGATCGCGCACGTCCTCTACCCCGTTATTGCTCGCGGCGTCAATTTCGATAATATCGAGGTGCTGTGTATTTTCGTTGTAGGGAAGCTGGTTAATTTCGTGTGCCAGAATACGCGCAATAGACGTTTTACCAACGCCACGAGGGCCTGTAAATAAGTAGGCATGGGCAATTTTTCCCGCCTTAAGGGCACGAGTAAGTATATCGGTAATATGGTCTTGACCCACAACGTCGGCCAATGATTTACTGCGATATTTCCGATACAGCGCCTGAGACACTCTTACGACTCCCCTTTTGTTTTTTCCCTGTTCTCAGTATAGCCTTAAATGGGTCAGTGCGGAAAAATAATGTGCCGTAGTTTTTACACTATAGGATGAAGCATTAAGGCAAATGCGATGTATAAAGAGAGGCACTAAAGGGCTGCTTCAACTGCTGCCCATGTCGCATCGGGGTTGTCGGCCGGAACAATAATTGTCACTTGGTCGCCAATGTTAATGCGGAAGTAGGTCACGCTGGCAAGTAAAATTCGGTATTCGCGGCCATTTGCTTCAACGTAGTATGCGCCGTCGTGCTGTACGAGGGTTCCGATGATTTGGGTTCGGTCAATAGGCCCAATCTGCTTGTAAATAAAGCTCCCGTCATCGGCAATGGTGAGTTTAAGAATGTCACCTTCAACGAGTTTTGATTTACTGGCGTAGTTTGCTGGAACGGGATATTCTTTGCCATCGGGGCCAATCATTTTTTGGCCGTCAAAAACGCCCTCAACAATTTTACCGCCCACTTCTTCGTTTGCGCCAATACGGGGGGTGATGACCGCTCCATTGTCGCCAGTGATGCTCATGAGCAATTCTTTTGCCGCGGCTAGGTTCGTTTCAGCCTCTTGAATCAAGGCGTGAAGGCGCTTCGCTTGTTTCTCTGGAAGTTCAGACATGGTCTCGCAATTTCCTTATCTGTATGTTTTTGAAAATAGTATTAACTTTACTTATAGCAAGAGATGGTGTTTATGTCAACAGGAATGACACAAGAGTGTCTGTGAGGACTTACGGAAGCGCCGACGCTATCGAAGTGTAGTTGCCTGTTCTGTTTTAGTTTAGTATGCCCTATACTGATAGCATGGACTCAACCGAACGGCTCGTCTTTATATTCTTCTTAAGTCTCGTAGGCGCTCTTATATTGTATCTAAATATACGGTACCTTATTACGTTACGGCGTCATCATGTAAGCCGAGCACATATACTCATCGCCAGCGGCCCTTCGGCTGCAGTTGTATTTATGGCTACATCCCTGCCCTTGGGGCTGGTTTTTCGAGATCTGTCGGTACCAATCGTTATCATGGGCGTGCTCTGTGCGCTCTACGGGTCTATCACGACTCGTTACCCGCAGGCAGCTATAGATATCGCTCAGCAATGGGGACGAATATTTTCGCAAGGCTACGACACTCCCGGGCTTGTCTATGTTAAATCGATACCGACAATCATTCTAGGGATCGCGCTCGTCATTTATGGGGTTGCGGCTAGTCCGATTGCTCCTTTTTATTCAACAGTATTGCCCGCGCTGTCTGGCGGGTAAAGGTTATGCTACCGTCTGCCGCATCGTGTAGGCCTAGGGTATGCTGATTTAGGGTGAGGAGTGGCCTTCATTGTTTAGTATAGACTAGATAAATAGCTAGTGCGCCCATTCTTCTGCAAACAGCTCAGCTTGCTTCAATACATTGTCAGTTGCGATTGCCTGTTCATCGGGCGGGTAGCCGTACTTATTGAGCAGTTTTTTCACCTCAACACGCAGCCGTGCCTGTGCGCTTGCGCGTAGTGTCCAGTCAACGCCAGCACTCGAGCGGACTTTTTCTACCAACAACCGCGCCAGTTTGCGAAGCTGAGTATCTTGCATGACTTCTTTGGCACTTCCATTAGCAAGCAATGCGTCGTAAAAGGCTATTTCGTCTTCTTCTAGCCCTTCGACTTGACCCGTCTCGATACTTGCGCGCATCTTCATGGCAATATCAATCAATTCTTCAATGACCTGCGCTGCTTCAATAGTTCCGTTACGGTAGCTCGTCAGTGCTGCCTCCAACATGGTTGAAAAATCGTCAGACTTAATTGCGTTGCGACTAAATCGCACGCGGACCTCATCGCGGAGGAGTTTTTGCAGCGCTTCAACGGCTAAGTTCTTGCGCTCCATACCGCGCACTTCTGCTAGGAACTCATCAGACAATATCGACATGTTTGGCTTTTCCAGCCCGGCCGCAGCAAAGACGTCCACTACGCCCACTGGTGCGATGGCCTTATCGACAATTTGTTTCAGCGCCATGCGGTATTCAGCATCGGTTGGGCCACCGTGCAGTGATTCGTTGATTTTCTCTAGTCGGGCTTTGATCGCCTGGAAGAACGCGACTTGTTCACGCAGTGCGAGTGCGTCAGGGTGTGGCATCGCTAGCGCAAAGGCTTTGGAAAGTTCGGTGACATGTTGGCGGAGGCGCTTTTCGCCGTCTTCGATAGACAAAATATGTTCCTGCGCATCAAGGATCGTCTGTAATTGTTGGCGAGTTTCGGCGCCAAAATAACGCATATAGTCGAACCCATAGAACAGATCGCGAACAATTTCGTATCGCCGCTTCATTTCGGCGACCGCTTCGTTGATGTCGAGTGTCGGCTTGCCCGCACCGCCACTTTGCGTGTAAGTTTCCAGCGCGTCGCGCAGTGCACCAGCCACGCCGAGGTAATCAACCACCAGGCCACCTTCCTTGCCTGGATACACACGGTTCACACGCGCAA
This sequence comes from uncultured Candidatus Saccharibacteria bacterium, assembly GCA_964368785.1. Taxonomy (GTDB): domain Bacteria; phylum Patescibacteriota; class Saccharimonadia; order Saccharimonadales; family Saccharimonadaceae; genus Microsaccharimonas. The sequence goes on along the minus strand of CAYJCW010000004.1, from coordinate 80,126 downwards.
TTGCTTGCATCAGATTGTGGCCTTTGAGCGGTTTGTCGAGGTACATGGTGTGCATACTCGGCACGTCAAAGCCCGTCAGCCACATATCGCACACAATCACCAGCTTTAGGTTTGACGCTGGGTCTTTTATGCGCTGTTCGATCTTTTTGATACGGTCTTTGCTGCGAATGTGCTGCTGCAACTTCTGCTCGTCAGACGCACTGCCGGTAATGATAACTTTTATTGCCCCCTCATCATCAGATTCACTGTGCCAGTCTGGGCGAAGCGCAACAATCTTGTCGTACAGGTCGGCTGCAATGTGGCGACTCATCGTCACGATCATGCCCTTGCCTTCTATAGCGCTTAGGCGTTCTTCAAAATGCTCGATAATGTCTTTTGCCACCAGTCCGAGCCGCTCGCTATTACCGACAATCGCTTCTTTTTGTGCGTATTCAGCCTTGAGTTTGTCTTGGCGAGTGAGTTCTTCGCCCTCCAGCAGATCATCAACTTCTCGGTCGAGCCAATGCTTGGTCGATTCGTCCATGCCCAGGTCAATCAGGCGACTCTCGTAATAAATCGGCACGGTCGCCTTGTCTTCCACTGCTCGCTGCACATCATAGATATCAATGTAGTCGCCAAACACCGCTGGTGTACTCTTATCCTCAAACTCAATCGGCGTACCAGTAAAGCCAATGTAGCTGGCGTTCGGTAGTGCATCGCGCATGTATTTGGCATTGCCATAGACCATCGCTGCGTCGCTTTCGCGGATGCGTGCTTTTAGGCCATACTGGCTGCGGTGCGCTTCATCGGCCATGACGATGATATTGGTGCGTTCGCTCAGCGTTGGGAAGGTGTCACTGCCGTCTTCGGGAAAGAACTTTTGTATAGTGGTGAAAATCACGCCGCCCGATTCTCGGTCGAGTAGTTCGCGCAGGTTGGCGCGGTTTTCTGCCCGAGCTGGTGTTTGTCGTAGCAGTTCTTTGCAGGCTGCGAACGTGTCAAACAGTTGGCCGTCAAGGTCGTTACGGTCGGTAATGACGACGATGGTCGGGTTACCAAGTGCCGGCTCGCTAATCAGCTTGCCGGTATAAAACATCATGCTGAGTGATTTACCCGACCCTTGGGTATGCCACACCACGCCAGCGCGGTGATCGCCATCAGGCCGTGATGCGGCGACGGTACGGCTGAGCGCTTTATTGACCGCCCAGTATTGGTGATAAGCGGCAACTTTTTTGATGAATTTGGCGTCGTCTTTGCCGTCTCGCTCGAACACGATGAAGTTGCGCACAATGTCGAGCAGTCGAGCCTTGTCAAACATGCCACGCGCCAGTGTTTCGAGCTCAGGTACATTACCCGCGTCTTTTTCGCCATCAACCGTCTTCCACGCCATAAAGCGCTCGCTTGGCGCAGTCAGCGTACCTACGCGCGCATCGAGCCCATCGCTAATGACGCACAGTTCGTTAAAGCGAAACAGGCTACTGATCTGCTGTTTGTAAGTTTGGATTTGGTTATAGGCGGCCGTGAGGTTGGCTTTGCTGTCGGCGGCGTTTTTGAGCTCAATTACCACCAGCGGCAGGCCGTTTACATACAGCACCGCATCTGGCCGACGGTTGATGTTATTTTGCACCACCGTCAGCTGATTAACCGCCACAAAGTCGTTGTTTTCTGGGTTGTCAAAATCAAACAGCCGAGCTTGTGCGGTACGCACCGAGCCATCCTCGTGCCGATACTCCACATTCACGCCATCGGTCAGCAGCGTATGAAAATCTTGGTTATCTGCCAGCAGCTCGGCAGAGGACGCGCGAACAACTCGCCGCGCGACTTCTTCGCGCTGTTCGGGTGTAAGGTCGGGGTTGAGGCGAGCAAGGGCGATATCGAGCCGACGGTTGAGGGTGACATCAGCATATTCGCGCTCCATTGTGCCGTCGGGACCAATCGTCGGACCGTTGACGATATCCCAGCCCAGGTGCGCAAGGGTATCGAGGAGGGATTGTTCGATTTGGGCTTCGGTCATGTTGTTATTATTTTAACAGATTATGATTCCTTGCCAGAAATATCTTTAAATCGTTGTCAGTATTGTCAGTAAAATTCGATAAGATATTGTGTTGCACCTCTGGACTCCAGTATATAGTCAGTTTTTTTGTTGCCCTAGTTATTGCTGTGTAAAACACGTTCTGCGTCACTCGCTCTTCACTATCTTTCGTGACAACAATCTTGACAGACTCGTACTCTAAACCTTGAGCCTTATGGATTGTCGCTGCATAAGCTACCTGAAACGGAACAACTGTACGAACATCTTCGGATGAGTCATCGTTGTCGTTATTATGTCTTTTTTCGACCCTAATTTTGACTCGATTAACATCTATTAATTCCAGGCCAGCCATAGCCGCGTCATGTTCAGAGATATCTATGCCGATTATATCGAGAGTAAACTCTATGCTCGCTTGGCTAATCATTTTAATATCTACTATCTTACCCTTTAAGTTGTTAAACAGCACCTCGCCATATGCGTCTGATTCACTGAATACAATCGGGTCGCCTACTTTATAGATAGCATCATTCCACGTAGTGGCTTGACCATTGTTCTTTGTCTGAAGTAATTTGTTGATATTGTTGACGCCGTATAAACCATCATAGTTTAGACAAAGTATTATTTCCTCATCGGCTAACTCGTCAAAAATCGTACTATCAAGCCTGTGAGAATATCCCTGTCTGGCCATAATTTCTTCAGCCAGTCCACTACGACTTCTGACTGCACCCCAGAACTGTATGAGGTTGTCGTCATTTGTCCTAAAAGGTACCTCAAGCTCAAAAACAGACTTTTTCGGTATAAATTTTCGGATAATATTGAACCAGTTGCCAAATCTAATTGACTGAATTTGATATACATCGCCAACTAGGACGAGATGGTCAAACTTAATGCGCTTGAGGACATTCACCATGTCCGTATTACTAATGGTACTGCATTCATCTAGGAATAATACCGAACATTCAAGCTCGCGAGATCGCAATGATTTTGCCACCGTCATAAACCGACCCTTTCCTTCAAGTCGAGTCTGTAGATTACTTACGGCAGTCTTAGTGTTCGCGAGATAAAGCTTGTCCTCATCGTCAAAATACGAGGATATATGCTCAATCATCCTGGTTTTTCCAGTACCTGCGGCTCCGTAAACTACAGCAACTTGAGATGTGTCAAATAATCCTACCAAAACATCATGCTTAGTAGGGTCATCTATACCCCTGTCCTGTGCGCTCAACCAGCTTTCAACATCCGCTTTATAATTAAATATGCCGTTATCACATAGAGACTTCAGGCTTTTTACTATCTCCTTCACGTCATCTTCGTACCCCCGAATGAAATAGTAATTGTCGTGCTTTTCGATTGTCCTGCTCGCATGTCCCGAATAGAGCCTGCCATTAAACCGAGAAACCAAATCATCTACTTGATCAAGCATCGGCAGGCCATCTTTTGTGGTATACAGTATGCCCTGCTGTTCTGTGTTTGATAGGATTTTTCTTGCTATCAGTTCGTGTTCTCGATTGCCAATTGGTATTGCGGAAAGCACATCCTGCAATCGAGGGTTATGCTCTTTAAGTGAGGTGCAGAAAGGCATTTTGTCGAATGGAAACGTTTTTTTGCTTAAATTAATGTTGCTCATGCAGTCATCTGTATCATAGGGATATTGCCGCTTAATTGTTACATTGCGCATATGCAGCAGGAGATACCTGATTACGTGTGAGCATACTATCCCGTTCTTACAGAGTTGCCTCGTCTTATCCAAGAGGTCTATAACGGTTGATTTATAGCCAGTAACCTTAACTTTGTCTACAAAACTTCTAAACAAATTGTCATCGAGGTCTATGATCTCTACTAGTGACATATGGTATTTACTAATAAAATCCATGATAGGTTGATAATCTTTCTGTCCTCTGTTTGCCTTAACGGTAAATCCAAGAATCTTTCCCAGATTATCAAATTCGCACGGTCGGATATTTGTTCTCCACGATCGAATAATCTCTATTGGCACTCTAATCCCATCAACTTCTATCTCCGAGCGTACAAGCCATAAGTCAGTTGCATAATTGCCGAACACCCTGTCGCTAGAAAAGGCAATTCTTCTGTTAAACTTATTGTCTTTATCAATCGCAAGTGAAAATACTATCTCGTAGTACACTCTGCTCTTCACGAAAAAAGGTCTAACTCTATGTATGTAGTAGTTATTTTTATTTCCTTCCACATCTTCGGGGAGGGCATCTATTCTGCTCGCTATACTTTCATAATACTGTTGCTGCGAGGAGTCGATATCGAGAGGAAAGTCATCTAGGCTACTCAAAATATCTACATTGTAATTTACTTGCAAATAATCACGTATCTTTATCAGAACTTCATAGTATTTCAGCATTAGCCTTTCCGCACCCTCATCATTGAGGGTATAATGCGAAACCGCAGCCTGGGTCTGTTTGTAGAAGATGCGCAAAAATGCTAAGTCGGCACGCGTGCCGACAAGCTTCATGGCAGTTTCTATATCTGCATATTTACTGTCAGTACTTATATCATTGGTAGATATTAAAAGTGCCACCTGATTAATCAAATTGCGAACGTTATTCAGTATATTTACAGACATTAAGCCCCTATTGCTAGCCAGAGAGGTTATGTTGCCCGTAATTGCAGTATCGCAACGGTTGATTTCTTCAAGTACAGTAGCCATTATGTGCTAATCTTACCCATATTGTAGACCTAATCTCTCTATTTCGGCATCAAACATGTCGAATAGCAGTATTAGAAGTGTCGAACATTTATCATACTCCTCTTTTGTGACTTTCACCTTCTCGTCAATAGTATACTTCTCTATTGGTATCTTTGCTTTTGTCAGGTTATCTATAAACTGCTGGTCAATAACTGATGCATTATGTATAACCAAGTGTCGGACTTGCCAATATTCGTGTAGTTCAGCCATGAGATTATCGTCAAGCTCTATCTTGAGGTAGCTCTTCATAATACCCTTCAGCTGTTGCATATTCTGAAAATTTAATTTCTCGGCAAGGTTCCCCTCACCTGCCAACAACCCAAACACGAGTTCCGCTAGTTCCTCGTCGCTCTTTGCTTTTAGTACATCGTTCACGGGTAGACTAAGCTTATCTTTCAGTGTAACCTTGCGAGTATTCCGTACTAATAATTCGTGGAACATTTCCTTAGTGATTGATTCGGCTGCACCGACCAATAGCACAAGCCCTTGAGCGTACAGCTGCTCACTAATCTCTACCTGCTTATCACCTACCGTTCCCTTGGCGTTACCAAACGCTTTTTTCGCATTTGCAACTTTCTGCTTATACGTCACAGGGAGCGAGTCTAGTTCTTTTTCCAGACTAGAAAAAGATGACGCATAGATAGTGTGCAATGTTCTATAGCTCTCAAAGATCGTATCAATCTCGGCAGCACTTGCCTGAAACTGTCCAGACGTCGTTATTTCTAGATCTTGCTGACTCATGATCTTGAGTCCTTTACTAACAACTCTCGGCCAAACCTCGATTTATCGGTGCCAAAAATGACAATATCAACGTCGTTATTTCTTGCTCTTACGACAGCCGTCCTGTACCCCACAGTGTACCTCATATTTACAGGTGTAGTATACCACCAAGCAATTTCAGCCCTATTCTCGGATTGCATTACAAGATCACCGGTCCACCTATACTCACCAGCCTCAACTGTAATGGAAAAATATGTACCTCCTATGTATGATATATGAGCAACAGAGCCGTTACTCTTGTTCTCGACCTCGTAATACCCATCCTTGCCCTGTTCATTTTCTTTGTTGAGCTTATAGCTATAGCAAGTATAGCTACCCTCTAACTTCTTATATTTCTGAAATAACAAAGTAGATCGAGCTATTCTCGATACAATATAGACTACCAGCGTCACGGTAACAGATATGAGGATCGTCTGATAAGGTTCTGTAATGTCGTCGGTCGGAATGCGCTCCCTAATAACATAGCCACAAATGAGGGATGTTAAGACGAGTAAGAGTGCACATAAGAATAGTTTATCGCTTACCAGTATACTTGTGACTTTTTTCATACCTTCACCTTTCCACCTATCAATCGCGGGAGGAGGGTGTCGCGGAGGGTGGTGAGGGTTTGGATTTCGTCGCGATTAGCATCAATTTGCTCAATCATAGGGTACGCCTTGGCCTCAAACTTTGCGAGAGCTTCTTTGAGTGGCCGCGCAAAAGCAAAATCGAGAATGTCACTTGGCTTTACGCGTCGGTGGCTATTGCTCGTACCGCCAGCGGACATTGTCATCTTCTCCGTGAATTCGCGAGATGTCAGGAGAAAGTAGTAAAAAGCATAGTAGTCTTTAGGCTTGATAACCTGAAACTCGGTTGAGCAAACGGCATTGTCTTTAGGCTTAATGACCGCCCATACACGTGGCGTTGCAGGGTTCAGCTTGGATACGAGAATAGAGTTTGGCGCAACTTCGTATTTCCCGCTCTTGATTGTTTCGCCTTGTGATACCTCTGGCAAATAAGAATTGTCATATCCAGGGATGCTGTATTGGTGAAATATGGAGTCATGGGATTTCATCGGCTGCACGGATATTTTTAAGTGCTCGGCGAAATCGCTGACCTTAGCTACGCTTCCTGTTTCCGCCTCTGGATTATCAATGAAATAATGACGAAAGAGCGCTTGCCCCATCTGCTCGAGCGTTTCGTTCATCTGCCGATTCAGCTCAATTTTTTCATCAATCGGGTAGATCGCATTTAGTATTGCCTCGCGCTCATCTCTATCTGGCCAGTAGATTTTAAGCTTGAATAGATTGTCCTTACTGAGCTTTAATTGAACAGCCCCTGTAATATTCGCACGAACATCTGAAGCCTCTAACGCAAGTGCTAGATACTGGGTATCTATTGCATCTTTTCCTTGTAGAACATGAGCATGGTTACTTACCCAGAACTTACCGCGTACACGTTGAATCATTGGGCAAACACCGTTCTTTCCGTAGACAGTACCATCTTCGGCAACTAGCACATAGAGGCCATCAAACTTGTACTCATCGATTGAGTCCATTCGACCAGTCGCGCCGTAGTAAGGATAGCCTCCCTGTTTTTCGGTACGCTGACGACTATTAAGAGGTGCGCGGAGCTTGTTATGAATAGTCAAGTCGCCCTTTTTAATAATATCTCCGAGTAAAACAGTCTGGGTCATTTTTTGCTCTCCCATTCCTTCGTAGGTATTTGATTGAAATATGGACCCCTCAGTTCTCCGTATTTGTCCATATGCGCAATAATTGCCTGTTGGTGTGTCATGAATTCGTCCGCTAGGGCCTTGGCATCCAGGAATTCTCCTCCGTAGAATAACTTGTCACCTTCGGAACTACTAATTTGCTGGCCATGTGCAAATTTGTTTCGTATTTCTAGCCATGCCGTATACTTTTTTCTACTGGCTTTTGTTGCATAAATCGCATTGACCCTTTTAAAAACCTTGAAGAGAATATCTATTTTGGCATTGAGCGTCACGTTTCTATTAGCCAAAATATCCCATCTAAATGCCAAATACGATGCCTGATAGTCTGCGGCAGGACATCGAGTGTAGAAATCCGCTATGTAGGCATCAATCATCCCTTCGATCATGTTAGCCTGAGAAATGGTGCGCGCTACCGCTATGGGAACTCCGAGCAGTTCGTCTATCGTTTCATTCAATTGATTTGCATCAGTTTGGGTCATTTTTCAGCTTCCTCATTTTGAGCATTTTTCTTTGGCGTAGAGCTAATAGCTGTTCGTGCATTCATTAATAATCCGATTTCGCGGGGTCGTATTGTTGTATCGTAGTCATTGATGAGCGGACGAAGCAAGCGGATTGCACCGCTACGCAGGCCACGATTTGATAATCCGATATCTTTTCTCATCGCCCTGAAGACGTTTGTCATGAGGACCATCGTATTAAAGCCTTCATTATTTCCCCGATACGAGTTTTGCAACATATCAGAGTACGCATTGATTACTTTTGGTGACGAGTAAAGTACTGCTTTGCGGTGAAAATCTTTCATTTCTTTGATAAGTTGTTTTTGCTGTTTTGGCGTAACATCCGTGCCTTGTTCTTGTATATCACTTAGAAACTTCAAGATAAACTCTACGTATTCTCGATACATTTCGCGCTTTATCTTGGCGTTTTCCGAGCTAAACTGAGCTTTTTTGTCGAGGGTATACTTGATAAAGTAGCCGATAAGTCCGCTAACCGCAATTCCTGCAAGTGTGAGCCAGTTTTCAGTCGTCATGTTTTTGCTCCTAAAATATAAAACCCGAGTAAAACCAAGAATGCAATAAGACCTAGGCAAAATCCACCAAAAACAAGAATATTCAGTATTTTTTGTGAAGTCTTGACCCAGCCCATCACTCTCCCCTCCTCATTACCTCATCCATCGTCTGCCTCGCCGCGTTCTTCCAGGCCTTCCAAGCATTTACGCTGTGACCGGTAACAAACCCGCCGGCGCTATTGGGGCTACGGAATGTAACATTTTCGGTAAGGGTGGCGACACCGTCTGCGACCGTTGCTTTTGCGGTAAGTGTATCGTTGCGAAACGCAAGCGCACTTGGGTGTGCTGTTGCCCATGTGTTGGTGTATTGCGTGTCAATGTGCGATCCGGCGAGAACAACGAATTGATCGCCTTTGAATATCGCTTGAGCGTCAGACCGCTTACTTTTGCAATACCAGACAATTTCTTGTGGGCTTTGTTCAGACGAAGACAACACGTCGTAGCCAAGGGATGTCAGCACAAGCTGCGTATCGTCAAGGATTTTATCAAGCTTATGCACCTTAAATCGCTGAATGTTGTTACGTGGTGGAATGGTGTTGTTTTCAATACTAATACTGCCCCCGCGAGCACGTTCGACAGCCAGCGATTCGAGATATTTTACATCGCCCTTCTCAAGATCGTTATTCTTCGAGACAATTGCAACCGCCAGCGTCCACCAATCTTTATGTGTCAAATGTTGACTAACACGCGTCAAGAAGTTTTCACTCTCACCTATGTAAGCACGATCGTCCTCGGCATTAAGCAAAATATACAGTGCTGGTTGTGTGAGCTTTGGCTCGTTCTTTGCTTCGGCGAGCTTAAGCCGAGGGATAACGTACGCCTCGATATCACCCTCTGGGTCGATAATACGAATGCCCTCAAGCGTGCCGTCGGCTAGGTAGGTTTGGAGGAGGCGCGGGTTATGCATTTTTTGTCTCCAATCGGCTACTATCATTAAGCGCATCCAACATAATAGTGTTCACGTAATACATATGACGCCCACGCTTGGAATGCTCTAAAAGCCCCGCATCGCTCAGTGCACGAAGATATTTACTGGCAGTAATACGATGTATGCTCAACTGCTCAGCAAGCCGCACGGGCGTATGTACGGGGTTGATAAATAGCTCATTAACAAGCTCTGCCGAATAAATAGCAGGGAGCTTTTCTCGAACTTTCTGCTGATACGCCTCTTGTAGTATTTGGAGGTGCTGCAAAAGCGTAAATGCATGCTCTGCTTGAATGGCGAAGCCTCTGACGATATATTTGACAAATTGCGACAACTCGCCTTTTGCGGTGACGTCACGTAAAAGCCGATAATACTCTGGCCTATTTGCATTGATATACTGGCTAATATGAACGACGGGCGCGCTAATGAGATTTGCCTGTAAAAGCTGGAGCGTCAGTAGGATTCGCCCCGTACGCCCATTGCCATCCTCGAATGGGTGAATTGCTTCGAACATATAGTGCGCCGCGGCAGCAACGACCAGTGGGTCTACAGATGTCTTTGAATTGACCAGCGTCTCCCACTTCGAGATGTGTGCCGAAATCGTCTGAGCCTCGGGTGGGGTGTAACGAACTGCACCGCGGCCATCCCCAATATACACCGGCAGGCGTCGGTATGCGCCGCTTCCCGTTGGGAGTAATCGTTTTTGAAGCCCTAGAATCATTCTGTTTGCCAGGCCAAATTTGTGTATATTTTCGCGACCCCACATTAGCGCGTGGTAGTAGTTAATAACAAGCTGGCTATTGTTTTGCTTACCGCTCGGACGAAGTTGCTGCTCGAGGACATCAAGCAGTGTTGTGTTGATGTTTTCGATTTCGCTACTTTCGAGCGCCTCTTGCAAATAGATTGGATTGACGAGCATACTCTGCGAAGCGGGGATTCCACTTAAAAAACCTTCGAGTTTTGCAATAGCAATGTTCGCTCGCTTTATCAGGTCACCACAAAAAAGCTCAGCTTCTTTTAGCTGCTCTTGGCCGATTTGTGGAACCGTATATGGTTTTTTAACATCAAACTCGTGCATCTGTTACTATTGTACGTTATGTATAAATAATTGCAAGTTTTTTACATATTATAGAAATATGTAAACATATGTAACACATATACTATTTTGGTAGAATGAGATTTTCCAAATTTTCTTTAATCTTCGCCTCTAGCTCGTGCGATTTGGCGAATTGCTCGTGCAGCTCGCTCGTCAGTCGCTCCATCTTCTCAGCGAAGGGCTCGTCGTCTTCTTCCACCTCTTCGCTGCCAACGTAACGGCCAGGCGTGAGGACGTAGTCGTGCTCGGCAATTTCCTCCAGCGCAGCAACCTTAGCAAAGCCTGGCACGTCTTCGTATTCGCCATTTTGAGCTTTGAAGTTATGGTAGGCAGCAGCAACGCTGGCGATATCTTCGGGCGTGAGTTCGCGGTTGCGACGGGTAATCATCTTGCCTAAGTTGCGGCCGTCAATAAACAGCGTCTTACCGCTACGATTAGCACGATCGCGCGAGACAAACCATAGACAAGCTGGAATACCGGTGTTAAAAAAGAGCTGGCTCGGCAACGTCACAATACAATCCACGAGGTCGGCTTCGAGTAGCTTCTTGCGAATGTCGCCCTCACCCGAGCTTTGGCTGCTCATGCTACCGTTTGCCAGCACAAACCCAGCCGTACCGTTTGGCGCGAGGTGATGAATGAAATGTTGAATCCAAGCATAGTTGGCATTACCCTTTGGCGGTAGGCCGTACTTCCAGCGTATGTCGTTCGTCAGTTGTTCTTGCCCCCAATCGCTGATGTTGAACGGCGGGTTGGCAATGATGTAATCGGCCTTGAGGTCTGGGAACTTGTCGTCATGCAGTGTGTCGCCGCGGCGCAGGTCGGCGTCGATGCCGCGAATCGCCATATTCATTTTGCCCAGCCGCCAGGTGGTTTCGTTGAGCTCTTGGCCATAAATAGCCAAATCGCCAATACGCCCAGAGTGTTCTTCAACGAACTTTTCACTCCATACAAACATACCACCGCTGCCGCAAGCGGGGTCGTAGACGCGGCCTTTGTAGGGCTCGAGCATTTCGACAAGAAGTTTGACGATAGAGCGCGGCGTGTAGAACTCGCCACCATGCTTGCCTTCGTTGTCGGCGAACATACCCATGAAGTATTCGTAGACTTGGCCAAGGAGGTCTTTGGCGTTGTCGGCCTTGAATGTTGTGTTGGTAAAAAGGTCGATGAGTTCGCCCAGGCGACGTTTGTCGAGGGCTTCGCGGGCATAGTTTTTTGGCAAGACACCTTTGAGCGATGGATTGTCGCGTTCGACGGCATCCATGGCTTCGTCGATCAGCACACCGATAGTCGGCTGCTTGGCATTGGCAACCAAATACTCCCAACGAGCTTCTTTTGGTACCCAAAACACATTGTCGGCCAGGTAATAGTCGCGGTCTTCGGGGTCGAAGCCGTCTTCTTGTGCTTTTTTATACTGCACATCAAAGGCATCAGAGATATATTTGAGGAAAATGAGGCCAAGCACAACATATTTATAATCGGACGAGCTGATATTACCGCGTAATTTATCGGCTGCTTGCCATAGCTTTGACTGTATGTCTTGAATCTCCACAACATCTCCAGGGTTATCTACTATTGTGATTATAGCACTTATACCCTCCCATTTTCCACAAGCCCAACAGATACGACAATAAAACTGTTGTTAAAAATGAATGCGCCCCGTGATGTAACTCACGGGGCGGCACCCACTTGCTTTAGGCGAGCGAAGCCGCGCCAAAAGCAAAGACGTCGAACAGGGGCATCGGCGGCAGTGGCGTTTCGTCTTCGCCCGTTGCCAGCACGACCCTGACGACGTTTCCGTCATGGGCCCCGAGCGCATCGGCGATGCAGCCGAGTACCTGGAAGACGACCCTCAGGCCGTCGTTGTCGTCGATGTACTCGATGGCGGTGGTGATGACGCAGCTGCCGTCGGCCTGGGGTTTGTAGCTGCACTGGTTGGGCTGGCAGCCGATGACGTTCAGCAGCTGCTCAACGAGCTTGCCGCTCTCCTTGGGCTGGCGGCTCAGCATAAAACGATGCGTCGCCGTGCCCTCGGTGTAATCGATGGTGATTCGGGTCGGCTGGGCCAGAGTGGTCATGAATCCTCCATAACGGGGTGGGTGCGTTGCGGATGCAACGAGCTTATTGTACCATAATTAGCAAATAATGCAATAAAATACCCCTCGCACTGAGGGGTATTTTATTAACTATACTTCGGCCAAAATGAAATTACTGAAGTTCGACGCTTGCGCCAGCTTCTTCGAGGGTCTTCTTTGCAGCTTCAGCTTCTTCGGTAGGAACCTTTTCCTTAACGGTTGCAGGCGCACCGTCAACGATTGCTTTAGCTTCACCAAGGCCAAGGCCGGTGATGTCTTTAACAGCCTTAATGACTGCTACTTTTTGTGCACCAGCGTCCTTAAGAACGATAGTGTAGTCAGATTTTGCTTCTTCAGCAGCAGCACCACCTTCAGCAGGTGCAGCAACAGCAGCAACAGCTGCAGCAGCTGGTTCGATGCCGTATTCGTCTTTCAAAATAGTCTTGAGTTCGTTTACCTCAAGTACGGTAAGACCAGTGAGGGTCTCCGCAAGTTTCTTTAGATCAGCCATAATAGCCTCCTTCAAAAATTATTAAATATGGTGAAAATCACCGGGTCCCCCACTAGAGCGGGAGCGAAAAATTAACTGGTTGCCTTAGCCTCAATACCGTCAAGAAGCGCGTGCAAGTTGCCCGAAAGCGCGTTGGTAACGTCGTGAACGGGTGAAAGCAGTTGAGCAATAACCTCGCCAATAAGCTGGCTTTTGCTTGGGAGAGCAGCGAGTGCCTTAATTTCGTCGGCGCTCATAAGAACACCGTCGTTTGAAAGTCCACCGGCAAGAACCAACGCGGGGTTGGTTTTTGCAAAGTCGTTCAGCACCTTTGCAGGTACAACTTCGTCTTCGCTACTTACTGCGTAGAGCAATTGACCATTAAGAGATGAGCTGTCGATATCTTTATACGTATCGATACTGGCAAGGGCAACACGAACCAAACGGTTCTTTACTACCTTAATAGTAACGCCAGCTTCACGTGCAGCTGCACGGAGCTTTTGGATATCAGCAACACTCAAACCTTGGTAGGTTGCGAACGCAGTTGTTTTAGCGTTCGTGAGAAGCTCGGTAAGTTCAGCAACCAATTCGTTCTTTTTATCGCGACTAATTGCCATAAAAATCTCCTTGGTTTTTAAAAATTTGGCCGAATTATTAAGTTGCGACAATTGGCAATGTATCTCGAGGCCGCAGGGCTTTTTAAGAAATAAAAAAGTCTTTGGTTCTCGCATTGCCAAAGACTATAGAAAATGTATGTGTTACATGTTCCTCGGTGGCGCATTAAGTGTTCGTTACCTCGCACAGCCACTGTCTTTGGTATGTCGGGTTTAAGTATACAAAATGGGTGGGGTTTTGTCAATAAGGCAGTAGATGGGTTTAGGTCTGCCGCGTTATGTCATTCCAAATCAAATCGGCAACTTGGCTGCGCGTACTACTTGCTTCAACCAGCTGAATGCCGTGGCGTGCTGCGATATCACGGTACCCGTTAAGAAGTAATTGCTGAAAATCATCGCCGCGAGATTCAAAAGTGTCGGGGTTTTCAAGGTCACCTCGTTCGGCAATGCGCCGCGCGCGCTCTGCTTCGTCATTCAGGTCAAGAATATAGGAGTGGTCGGGGGTCATGTAGGCTTCGCTGAGCGCGGCACGCGTAATGGCCTCAATCTCGGTTTTATCGTAGCCTTCGGCGTATCCTTGGTAAATGAGGGTAGAGAGCCAGTTGCGGGCAAATATGACCCAGTCACCTCTTTCGAGCGCGGGCTGTAAAATACTATGCCAGTTTTCGGCTCGGGCGGCCGTGAATAAGTGAATATTTGTCAGCGCAAGCCGCCCGAGGCTCCCGTTTTTAATTGTGCGCCGAATCTCACCGGCGATGGGCGCGAGTGGCTCGGGGTTTACGACCAGTGGTGTAAAGCGGTAGGCGCTATCCGGCTCATCAACGCGAATGACACGCCGCCCTTCTTCGTAGGCTCGCTCGGCAATAAGGTTAGCGACGGTTGTCTTGCCGGTTGCATCGGTCCCCTCAATTAAAATGCTTTTGCCAAGTTGCTCCGACATCACTCACTCACCTCATCTTTTTCCCACCGCGTTACCTTTAAAACCTCCTTGCGACTATCTTTCCATGCGCGTGGCAGCATTTGGCTTGGTTCCCAGTTTTCAATTAATGCCTGGAGGTCGGTGCTGGAAGCGTACTTTCCGGTCAGGGTGTCGTAACTGCCTTGAACCTCGCCGGTGTGCATGAAGACGATTTGGGCAATCCGTTCGCCAACCGGTAGCACAATGCTATGGCGTTGGTTAAGGTTGTAGATTTCCATTGTCCAGCGATTGACATAGCCAGGGTCACCCCAGCCGGCATCAAAACAGACAGCCACACCATTCCGGCCCCAGGTACTACGAGACTGCATGCTCGTCGTACCCGGTGGTAAAATGCCAATAAATTCTTGGGTGTGAGCCAAAATACGTTCACCGGGCTCAAGGACAATAACCGGGTGCTCTTCGGGGATATTTTTGAGGGGTTTGTTACCGGTTTGTTCGCACCATTCTTTATGGAGAATCGCGCGCTGTGGCTTCCCAAAGTAGCGTTCCACTTGTGATTGATCGAACGGATTATAAACCGTTGTTGGGCTTTTGCGGTCGGTACGGAAAAACCATTCACCCAGCGTGACGTCGACGCTGCTGCCGTTGATGTGCTCTGGCTGGTACGGATGAAAGACAATATGGCCGTCGTCGATGGCCTGTTTAATTTGAATGTTACTGTAAACGCCAGTTTGCATACGCTTCCCCTGCTTGTTCCCCTTTTGGACGTTTTTCTTACGATTGATTGTATCATAGTAGGATAAAGATATAAGGGTTATTGTCGTTGCTTACGGTATTCGAGTGATATAGCTAGCCCCGATGGGCCAACCCTCATGGAACTCATTCATTCCACGAAGGTTGGCCGCATCGGAGCCTCGATCTGGGCGCCGCGACGCGCATGGTTCCGCCTTGGTCGGGTTGACTAGACGGCCACGGGGGCCCAGATATAGCGGTGGTGCTGGTAGTTCTGGAGGTCGAGGTCCTCGAACGCGTAGTCCGAGACGCTCTCGGGCCGGCGCCTGAACTCCAGCGTCGGGTACGGGTACGGCTCGTTGCTCAGCTGTTCGTTCACCTGGTCGACGTGGTTGTCGTAGATGTGAACGTCACCACCCGTCCATATGAACTCGCCCAGTTCCAGGTTGCACTGGTGTGCGATCATCATCGTCAGCAGCGCGTAGCTGGCGATGTTGAACGGGACGCCAAGGAACATGTCGCAGCTTCGCTGGTAGAGCTGGCACGACAGCTTGCCGTCCTGCACGTAGAACTGGAAGAGCGCGTGGCAGGGCGGCAGCGGCGCAGACGGAACGTCCTCGGGGTTCCACGCTGTCACCATCAGACGGCGCGAGTTCGGGTTGTTCTTGATCTGCTGCACCACGTCGGCGATCTGGTCGATGACGCCACCCTGACGCTTCTGCCACTTGCGCCACTGAGCACCGTAGACCTGACCGATGTGACCGTACTTGGCAGAGAACTCATCGTCCTCCAGCACACGCTTCGCGTAGGCCTTGATCTGCTCCTTCCACTCGTCGGTGTCCTGAGCGGGCACTTCCTGGCCGGTGGCCTGAAGCCAGGCCTTGAAGGGCCATTCCGTCCAGATGTGCACACCGTGCTCCAGCAGGAAACGGATGTTCGTGTCCCCGCGTAGGAACCAGATGAGCTCGATGGCGATCCACTCGAAGTTGACCTTCTTGGTCGTGATCAGCGGAAAGCCCTCCGCCAGGTTGAACCGAATCTGGCGCCCGAAGACGCTTGTGGTACCAGTGCCGGTACGGTCGCCCTTGTGAACGCCGTTCGTGAGGACATCTCGCAGGAGGTCCTCGTAGGGCGTGGGGACCGACCGAATCGGGTAGTCCCATCTGTCCTTCTCAACAGCCAATGTTACTCCAATGTTCACGATGCACTTCGAATATGCACCACCGTTTTTACTATACCTTGAGGGGTCGTATTTTTCCAGAAAACTGTTGTATAATATATACCGCTTATGATATACTAGCGCCAAGAACGCGCATAAACAAACACGGTCTTAGGTAATAAAAATCAGAAAAATAGGAGCATCAAGGGCATGATGACGGAACTCACACTTGCAAAACAACCTCATGTTGAGCAAGGTGCTGTTTTTCGGCCTGACGCTACTCCAGTCCCTACTCCTAAGCCGCCGCTGACTACTGAGGATATTATTATCCCAAGCGAGAACTCGTATACCGTGCCGATTGATACTTCAGTTGAAACCAAAGGAACTACCTATGCTTCGGCCGAAGACCTCGATAAGCAGCACGAAAAGCGTGTCGAAACGCAACTGCTTTCTTTAGTCCGCGAGTATCAAGCCTGGCTTGATACAAAAGTACGTAACGAGATTGCCACGCATATTATTGCACCAGCAAAAGGCATGGAAGGTGCGGTTAACATCGCCAAGGTTGCTGCCGTTATTCAAAAAGAAATGGAAACGGTGCGTGATACCAATTTCCGCGATGCGCAGTACCTTGAGAATACCGCGATTCCCCAGGCACTCGTTCGCAAAGAAACGGTTCATGGTAAGCCTTCGACCTATACAATTAAAGACGAAGAATTACTTTGGACACGGGTCGAAGCACACCAACAGTTTTCGGCGTTGGTTGCCTCCGAGATGCCCGATACCGAAGATGGCTATTGGGAGATTGCCGAAACCTACATCGCCCGCCTGTTCGATGAAGCTCGCCAGACGGCACTCGATATTTTAAAGGAGCAGAAACAACTGCTCGAGATACGAAAGAGTGATGCCGGCAAGCAAATCGCGAGTCTTGAATCGACCATCGAAACACTTTCGGGTGAATTGGCCGAGGCGCGTCACGAGGTAGAAGGCCGGGATATGCAGCTGCTTGATAGCGAACTTGATGCGCATGTTGCTAAGGTTGCTGATTTAACTCAAAGGGCAAAAGATTTAGCAGCGTAAGTGGGTGGCGGGTGCGGAAGCGTAAGCTATAGCCACCGCAGCCATAGGCCGTAGCTCCATAGCAACAGTAAACCATGCGTACGCGCAAAAATACCGCCCCATTTACGAGGCGGTATTTCGTTGATTCTAAAATTGCTGTGAACTATCGCTATTAATTAACGAAATTCTCAACCTTAATACCAGGGCCCATAGAGGTGCTGATGGTGATAGACTTCACGTAACCACCCTTGATGCTTGATGGTTTTTGTGCAGAAAGGCTTTCGAAGAAGCTTTTTGCGTTTTCGGTTACTTTTTCAGCTCCGAAGCTTACTTTCCCAACACCAAGATGCACAATTGCTTGCTTGTCAACGCGGTATTCAACCTTACCGGCTTTTGCTTCGGTAACAGCCTTGGCAACATCAGTTGCAACAGTACCGCTTTTAGGGTTAGGCATGAGCCCGCGTGGGCCAAGAAGGCGGGCGTACTTACCAAGTTTTGGCATGTACTGTGGAGTAGCAACGAGAATGTCAAAATCAAGGACTTCCTTGTCAAGCTGTGCAAGAAAAGTTTCATCACCAATGATGTCTGCGCCGGCGTCTTTTGCTGCTTTGTGGTCAGCTTCTGGCGCAAATACCGCAACGCGAACAGATTTACCGGTTCCGTGGGGAAGGCTAACGGTTGCACGGATGTTTTGGTCCGCTTGGCGTGGGTCGACGTTAAGGCGAACGTGTACTTCAACGCTTGCATCAAACTTGGCAGGGTTGGTTTCAACGGCAAGGGCAACCGCTTCATCAAGCGTGTAGAGCTTCTTGTTGTCTACCTTTTCGGCTAGCTTGCGGTAGTTCTTGCCGCGACGTTCGATGAGTGGGCGCGTTACAGGCTTTGGACCCTTCTTTACAGTTGCCTCTTCGTCGGTTTGGCTTGAGGTGTCACCTGCTTCTTTGCGGGCTTCCTTTTCAGCCTTTGCTTCAGCTTCGGCGAGTGCCTTGGCGGAGCGCTTACCGGCCTTAGCAAGATGAGTCTCTTCTTTTACTTCTTCGGCCGGGGCTTCGGAAGTCTTCGCAGGCACTGCACCCGCAATTGCCGCTTCAATTTCTGCAATCGTGTTCTTTTCGGTTACTTTAAGGCCGAGCGCTTGTGCTTCGGTAATAAGATCTGCTTTTTTAGCCATTTTTAAGACTAACCCTTTCTGTGGTAATAGCGGCCCACCTCTATAGGTAGCACCTCCCAACATTGATTGTTTATCTTTTTATTATAGCAGAAAAGTTGTAGAAATTCAAGAATAAAACCGCCCCCCGTGGAGCGGTTTTATTAGTAGAGAGATTAGATTTACTCTACAACTTCAACACCCATAGAACGGGCTGAGCCTGCGATCACCTTCACTGCACCATCAAGGTCGATAGCGTTAAGCTGATCTTTCTTGATTTCTGCAATCTCTTCAAGCTGAGCGCGAGTAATCTTACCTACCTTATCGGTGTGTGGCTTGGCGCTCCCCTTATTGATGCCGATTTTTTCACGGATGAGGTCGTCGACTGGTTGGCCGAGTGACTTCCATTCAAAGGTGCGGTCGTCGAACACCTGAAGATGAACGATAACATCTTTGCCCATGAGGTCTTTGGTTGCGTCGTTAAATGGATTGATGAAATCCATCATGTTAAGGCCCCACTGCCCAAGGGTTGAACCAACGGGAGGGCCGGCGGTCGCGCGCCCTGCAGGGATACGGAGTTTTAGATTTCCGATAACTTTCTTTGCCATTTTATATCTCTTTCTTGTACTACTATCTAATTATTTGAAGCTTTTCAGTGATTTTGTGCTCGTTTTACCTGACATCACCCCTGAAATAGATGTGTAGTGCGTAACGTATAAACTGTAACAGATTACACGCGTTTTGTCTATTGGCGTACCCATAAAGAGGGTTCATTAAGCTAGAACAGTCGAAGCAACTGGTGAAAAAGTTCGGCTTTTATGCGAGTATGCCGCTGCATATTTTCGGCATCTGCGTCGTCGGGGCTGTTCTGTATACTTTCCCGTAGGGTGTGGTAAGTGTCACGGATTGCCTTGTGGCCAAACACGCCGTGACCAGCAGACTTTTCATAATCGAGGATGTGGCGCTGATACATTAAGAATGCTGCGCTACCCGGCCCCGGGGGATACAGTGCGAAGTCGGTATTTACGGCAAGCCCGTGGTGGTTACGTATCAAACCTTGTGCAAGATTCTCGACGGGCAACGGCCGTTCTTGCGGAGGAACTGTAAATGTAAAAAAGTCTGGCGTGTCGAGTGACGGTGAAATAAGGCTGCGTCGGTCTTGAGTTCGGACCGCAACGAATAGATCATAGCCGTTTAGTCGACGATTGTCTGCCCCACCCTGTTCGCTTCTGTTTGACTGCTCGCTCACAGGATCCTCCTTCTTGGTTTAGGAAACTTTTTTTACCTGCAGAGCGTCTAACTCTACAGATGTATCACGGCCAAACATGCTGACCATCACCTTCACCTTACCCTTCTGGGTGTCAATCTCAGAAATAGCGCCATCGAAGCCCTTGAAGGGGCCGTCGGTAATGCTGACCACTTCGCCTTCGGTAAAATCAATGTGGTGCTTGGGGTCTTCAACGCCCATGCGCTTTTTGATTTTGGTAATTTCTTGCTCAGAGACTGGGGTCGGCTGAGTGCTAGTGCCGACGAAACCGGTAACACCAGGGGTATTACGGACGATATACCATGTTTCATCGGTGAGCTTCATCTCAACAAGGGCGTAGCCCTGGAAAATCTTCTTTTCGACAACTTTACGTTTACCGTTTTTAATTTCAATTTGCTTTTCTTTCGGTACCATGACGTCGAAGATTTTATCGGCCATATCGACGGCGTTAATCCGTTGGCGGATGCTCTCAGCTACCTTTTCCTCGTATCCACTGTAGGTATGAATAGCGTACCACTGTCGAGATGAGTCATAACGATTTTTAGACATAATATACGTTCCTTTATACGATGATTAATTCAAATAGATATCCGAAGAGCAGGTCAAGTAGAAGGATAAAAGCAACGAAGAACGCACTAAAAAGTAAAACGGCTGCGGTGAGGCTCCA
This sequence comes from uncultured Candidatus Saccharibacteria bacterium, assembly GCA_964368785.1. Lineage (GTDB taxonomy): Bacteria > Patescibacteriota > Saccharimonadia > Saccharimonadales > Saccharimonadaceae > Microsaccharimonas. The sequence continues at coordinate 59,692 of CAYJCW010000004.1, read as the reverse complement.
GGTTGCCTTACGGTTTGGCCACCGTACTTGCTTGAGCTCGTGCCAGGCACCTTTAAAGTAGGTCGCAAGGCTTCCGCGGGCTTCGTCGCTGCTTTGTTGAGCCTTTTTGGTGGCCCGGGTACTTTTAAGAGCTTTCGGCCCTTTAACAGCCTTACTGCCCGCCTTCGAAGAAGTTTTTTCCTTCTTTGGGGCGTCGTCTTTTGCTGAAATGCGAGTGACGTTTGATTTTTCGGCCACTTTTTCCTCCCAATATAAATAGTCTGCTCTTCGCAGACTGTCAAGAGTAAGTATACTAGAGGATTACCCTATCGTCAATGGTTTCTTATTTTTGATGTTTAGACAACAAGCGCCATGAGAAGAGTGGTATGATATAAAGGATATGGTTATTGCCCTTCTTTCGTTATTGTATGCGGTTCTTGCGTTTCTTTTGGCTGGTATGGCGTTCCGACTGAGTCGAACACTTCGTCAGGCAAAGGCGCCAAACGCCTTTTCACCCCTTGCCCTAGAAGTTGACCTGCCGAGTGTGACCGTGTGTATTCCTGCGCGTAATGAGCAGCATGCGCTTACCGAATGTCTCGAGCGGGTTATCGCTTCGCGCTACGAGAAGCTTGAGATTATTGTGCTTGACGATGAGTCGGTGGATGACACCTCGATTCTTATTAAATCGTTTGCTCATGCAGGGGTGCGCTTTGTGCGTGGCGGGGAACTTCCTGAGGGCTGGTTGGGTAAAAACCATGCTTTGCAGCGGCTGCTTGAAGAATCAAGCGGGTCGTATATTTTGTTTATGGATGTTGATACTCGCCTTGCGCCGCAGGCAATTGAGAATATTGTGCGTTACGCGCTCTCCAAGCGAGCGGCGATGGTGTCGGTGCTTCCCCGTCGCGAAGATGGGCTGCGCGTGAGTGTGGTAGGCTCAACGTTGCGTTTTTTCTGGGAGGTGCTGTTTCATCGTAAAGACGCTCCGGCAACAGCAAGCAACGCGTGGCTGGTGAACCGGACTGTACTGAGTCAACGGCTGCACGGCTTTACGGGGCGAGCACACGCTCCACAACCCGAGTCTGCTCTCGCGGCAGAGCTTGCAAAAACGAACGAGTATCGTTTTCTTGTGGGAAGCTCGGCCTTTGGTTTTGCCTTTGAAAAAAAGTGGCGCTCGCAAGTCGATACGAGCATTCGCCTTCTTTTCCCCTTGCTTGGCGCCCAGGTTGGGCTTGCTGCTGTTGCTATGCTTGATCTACTTATTCTTTTACTGCCCTTTCTAATAAGTGTTGTATTTGGTAGCGCAGGCAACGGCTGGCTTGCACTACCGGGGGTGGTGTTTGCGATTGGCTTTATGGTGCTTTATGGGTGGTATGCGCACACCGTATGGAAGCGTGGGTGGCTGATTGGTGCGGTGCTTTGGCCTGTTCTTCTTATACAAGAAGCGGTTCTTATAGGTGTCAGCGCCTATCGTTACCAGCGTAAAACCGTTACCTGGCGCGGCCGGCCAATCGAGTCTCCTCGTCTCTAACCTCTAACCTGAAACTTTGTTTAGGTAAGGGGTATCGTCGAGGCCGGGTTCGGCAGGAAGCTCAAACGAGAAGGTTGAGCCGTGGTTAAGGCGACTTTTAAGCACAATATGCGTATGCAGTTTGCGGGCAAGTTTAGCTGATACGTACAGCCCAAGGCCTGTGCCACCGGTTTCACGAATACGGTAATCTTCGCTTCGATAAAACTTTTCGAAGATGCGGGCTTGGTCGGTGCGGCCAATACCAATGCCACTGTCTTTTACGGAAAATACGACAGTTCCCTTAGTGCGTTTTGCGCTCACGGTAACTGAACCTGCCTTCGTATATTTAATTGCATTAGTAATAAAGTTTTGTAGCAGCTCTTCAAGATAAAGCCGGCTTGCCTGAACGGTACCAAGGCGCGGGCCAAGGTCAAGGTCAAGCTGGAGCGCCTTTGCTTCTGCCTCGGCCTGGTAACGGTGATGCATTTCATGAAGCAGGTCGGTGACAACGATGCTTTCAGGAGTATCGGCAACGCCCCGCTCTGCACGTGACAGTGTACTGAGGTCATTGACCATTTTAGCAAGGTAAAGCACTTGTTCATGCGCGGTCTGGATTGAGCTGGTTAAGGCTTTCTGAGTGGGGGCTTGTGGCTGTTGAAGCATGAGGCTCAGGTTTGAAAGAGTGCCCTCAACAATGGTAATGGGGGTGCGGAGTTCATGGCTCACGACGCTAATAAATTCATCGCGCTCTTCTTCAAGGCTTTTTTGCTTAGTGACATCGCGCATGATAATAATATAGCCACCTTGTATTTCGCGTTTTCGGGAAACGTTGAAGTTGCTTCGAATTGGCGCAGCGGTAATCTCAAGCCGTACTGACTCGCCGTCGGCGTAGGTATGGTCAAGGTCATCGCGACGGGTGGCACGGGTCACACTTTTAAGCAACTGCGTGAGCGGTACTTTTTTTCGGTTGGGGCCAGTTAAGCTAAGGACGTCGTTAACGTTTTTTCCTCGTAAACTATCGTTGGTGTCGAGTAAGTCAAGGGCGGCAGCGTTATACATAAGAATAGTGCCATGATCATTAATACTCAATGTTGCGTCGGTAAGGTTATTAATAATCGTTAAAATACGGTCGTACTGCAAACGCTCTCGTTCTTGGCTATGAAACAGGGCAAGGCGACGCGTTTCTTGGGAACTTAGGATTGCAATAACTGCCACGCCCAAAACAAGGACGATGCCGAGTACAAGCAGGTTATTTTGCACAATCACCGGGTTTGAAAAGTGAAGCAACGAATCAAGGAGTGCATAGGCAATGAACGATGCGACGCTTAAAATAAGTCCTGTTCGCCCAAAGTAAATACGTGCCGACAGGAAGAGCAATACAAACAGTGGTGCGATAGGCGCAGCTAAGCCGGTTGAAAATGCAAACGTTGCAAAAGCAAAGGCGTGAAAAATAATCAGGCGCAAAGCAAGAACGCTCGGACTATAATTAATGCTAAAAAAATAATAAAGACTTGTTGCCAGCCAGGTACCGGCGAGCAGAAGACTGATACCTGCGGAAATAAAGTGGGTGCTTGAGATAAACCCGGCAACAATAAGTAAAGAATAGAGCGCGAGAATTTGCGTAATAAACACACTGACGAATCGAACGGCCTGCGCCGCCTGCGACTGATGTGTATCGCTCATTCGAGCGTCGGTGTTACGCGTCTTCCCCACTGCCATACTGTTTATGATTATACGCCATGTTATTGAATTTACTAGGAATATCGAGAGTTAAATTGAGGGAGTTTCTTGCCGCAGCGCACGGCGATGGGCTTTGTAGGCGGGATCACCTTTTGCGAGCAGCGCCCAAAAGGCTTCACTATGGTTCAAGTGCACGGTATGTGTAAGTTCGTGAAGCAGTACGTAATCAATGAGCTCAAATGGAAGCTTCATTAGGGCAATGTTTAAGCTGATGGTACCCTCGCTGCTACAACTCCCCCACCGGCTACTGGCGTGCGAAAACCGTACCTTGGTATAGGTAAAGCCGTACTGTGCTGCCAAATAGCTCAGGCGTTTTGGCAGATAACTTTTTGCCTCGATGCGTAATGCTGCTAGGATTGCGGTTCGGACTTCACGAAGCACTGCTTCGCTCTGAAGTGTCATGTCGGGGGGAAGGTCAACATAAACGCGCTGTTTGTTCCGGTGCACCTTAAGCTTCGGAGCCGACCGAACGATGAGTGAGTGGCTTTTGCCGATATGCTGGCCGTCTTTAAGCTGATAGGTGGGGGTACTTTCGGCCACCATTGCGCGCAAGTCCTTGCGCGCGTTGGCAACGAGGCGCTTTAAAAGAAACAAGGGCGCATAGAGCGGCATAGAGGCTCGTAATGTTCCATTGGGTGCTACTCGCAACCGTACCTGGGTTGCTCGTGCGCTTCTGCGTACCGTAATGGGGCCAAACTCTTCATCGTGAATTGTTGGCATGGATGCTACCTTACGGTAATACCGCGTGGGCGCGCAGCGGGTGGTGTTGGCCTGGCTGCTTGCGCCGGTTCGGTTGTAAGGGGCCGGGGCTCATTCGCAATATGTTTTAGCACAACCTTAAGTTGTGTGGCATACGTGTGTTTACCGCTAATGACCAATGCTGCTTCGGCAGGGGCTGGGGGTTGAAACGCGGCAACAACGCTATCAAATTCTTGGTTAGTAAGTCCTGAGCCTTTAGGTAGAGGGCGAACGGCGCGGCGACGTGCTTCCCCGGGGTCGGTTTGTACCCATACTATAAGCGGACGAAGCCCAGCCTTGGTGATTGCGTTCACAAGTGCGGTGCGCTGTGCACGTTTATGCGTAGCGCCTTCAATAAGCAGTGTGCGCTGTGTTTTAAGGAGCTCATGAAGGACCATGCTCTGTAGGGCTGCGGTTTGGGCATCGCTGAGGGAGAGTTGATATTTAAAGACAGTGCTATTGATGAACGGCGCACCAAATGTAGAAGCAAAACGTTCGGCGAAGGTACTTTTGCCCGAACCGGGGATTCCCACCATAATAATTGCATGCGGGCTTGTTGGGGTGAGCGGTTTCATGCACTCAGTATACTAAAAACGAAACCGACGCGCTACCAGGTAAGAAATAAGAATGATAAGTGTTGTGCAGCCCGTCACCCAAACAAATGCCCAGGCGTCGTCTTGGCCGGGTAACGACACATTCATGCCATACATTCCAAATACTACATTTGGAAGCGTAATAAATACGGTTAGGAGCGTGAGCGCTTTCATGCGCCGGTTAAGGTTGTTATTGCCAATGGTCGAATAGGCATTGCGAATACTGTCAACAGCATGAACGTGACTTTCGGTTGTAACGAGTAGCTGATTGATGTGAAGAATGGTATCTTCAATGCATTCACGATCACCCTCCGTGAAAAGTTCATGGCGGTTTTCATGAAGCCGAGTAAGCACTGCATTCATGGCCGAAAGGTTGGTACGGTACTCGTTTAAATCAGATTCAACAGTCACGAAACGAATAAAATCTTTGTTATCGACTTCGTGAGTGCGGAGCCGCCGTTTTGCGCCACGAATGTACTTATCGGTTTGATGAATGTAAAACTCGTAGCGCATAACGATGTATGACAAGAGCTGAATGAGTACTTGTTTGTTGCTGCGCATTGAAAAATGAAGCTGGCGAGCCATCTCGTCAGGAGTAAAATACGATTTTGCCGAAAGGGTAAATAGTGTGGTATTGCTGAGAACTGAAAGAAGCGGTACCGTTGCAATCGAGCCATCGTTAAGCAGCCGTGGGATACGTACAAAAATATACACATCACCCTCCTGACTATATTCAACGCGGGGAAGCTCGCGCAAATCTTGTACATCGCGAAGGGTGTTAAGGTCAAGGCGGTAGGTCTCGGCGAGTTCTTTCAGTTCGGCTTCGGTTATGTTCGACCCGTACACCCAAGCTCGCTCCGTTGGGGCAACAGACACCTCTAGGGGCTCTTCGTTAAATGATTTTTTGACGTAAAAACGCAACATATCCATAAGCAGTATAGCGTAGTTTGAGCAGTAGGTACACTGCTATTGCTGGAGTTCTTCGGCTGGCTCCGCCTGGCGCGTCAGGTGCCAATACCCGCAGGTAGGGCACTTATATACCGCTAGGCTCAGGGTCATATACTGCAGCATTTGATAGTCGGCGGCTTCACGTGCCTGCTTTTCAGTAGGAAATGCCCGCTTCGCTTCGCATACAAGCTCCGGTGAGTAGCTTCGTAGGTCTGCTTTTCTGGCGCGATGCTTCATGTATATACTATACCATTCGGCCAAGTGTCTGCGCTCTGTACCCCTCCCCTGTTCACTTTCTTCGTCCTAGCGTACAATAAAACCATGGATACACTCGCAATCAATCATTGGTTTCAAGACGCCGGCATTCCCATTCTGTGCATCATCTTTGGGGGCGTTATTGCCTATTATTTAGGGGGGAAGTTACTCGACAGCACTACACGGCATATTGTGAAAAGCCAACTACGTCACTCACCGCGTAAGGATAGTGAAAAACGCCAAACAACGCTTGCCGGGCTCACCACGAGCATCTGGCGGATTTTGGTTGTTGCTACTGGTGTCGTGGCGATTTTCCGAATTCTTTTTCCGGCTATCGATTTATCCCCGCTCTTTGCCGGGGCTGGTATTATTGGTATTGCCATTGCATTTGGCTCGCAAACACTTGTAAAAGACCTGCTTACCGGTATTTTTATTGTTACCGAAAACCAATATCGCGTTGGTGATTACGTTAAAATTAATGATGCCGATGGCCGGGTTGAGCGGATTGGTACTCGGTCGACCGTTATCCGTGATAACAGTGGGAATGTACATTACTTGCCCAATGGGTCAATTGCGCACGTGGTCAATAAGACGATGGGCTATAGCAAGGTCAACTTTACGCTCTTGCTTGATGCCGCAACCGACCTTGATACTGCTATTAGCGTTATTAATCAGGTAGGCGACACGCTCGCTGCAAGCAAAGAATGGAAGGGTAAAATTTTGAATGCACCACAATTTAGCAGTGTTGGTGCTCTTTCAGGAAAATCGGTGGAAGTAACGATTACCGGCAAAACACAGCCATCCGACCAATGGGCGGTCACCGCCGAAATGCGCCGGCTCCTTTTAAATGCTTTTGAAGAAAATGACATTAAGTTAGCATAACTGAGCGCACTGCTTTTAGGACCTTTGGGCTATGCCTGCGCCGCAGGGGGTGCGGGAGGAGCGCTTGGCTGTGTTGAAGACTGTGCGGAAGGCTGAGCCGCGATAAGCGTTGCGTCGTAGGAGGGTGTTGCCTGCTGGGTATTCAAAAGCATATCGCGAATAGCTCGAACATCTTTCTGCATTTCAAGGGTTGCTTTTTGCACACGATAGGTGCGCACCATATTGATAATAACGAAGGTAAAGAAGAGAAGCGTTATAACAATTGACCCAATAAAGATTGGTACAAAAGCCATTAGTATACTGGTGAGGTCGGGAGTGTTGAATCCTAAGCCAAGTTCTTCCATAAAATGCTCCTTTTGTCCCTACCAAATAAGAGGCAGTGCGGCTTCCTGCCCTTGAATTTCGACCGTTACTTTTGCGCTTGTCGTGTTCACGTAGCACCCAAGTTGTACTGAGCCCTCTGTTGCAAGCGCACGAGAAGCAAACGAGTTAATGGGTGTTCCGTCAACAACACAGCGAACCTGGTAGTTTGTTGGTGGATAGAAGGCTGTATTAAGTACGACATAGTAGCAGTTTGAGCCACAGCTTGGCCCAGCAGCGCCCTTGCTCACCCACGCCATGGGAGGGCAATTGCCCTGCTGCAAAGACCCTTCGCTGTTGATATAGTACCGTTTCGTACCGTTTTGCCCTTGAAGGCAAAAAGAGCCACCACCACTTTTATACACAAGAGTATTATCACTGTTCGCTTTAAGCTGTGCTGCTGCTTGATCGACTGGGTAGGAACCTACAGTCACCTTTGCTTGTTCAATGGACATTTTATTGTTACGTAAATCAGATTTCAGCGAGCTTTCTTGGGCCTGGGAGGTGACGCCGTTGTAAGCAACAATAGTAATTGCGGCAAGAATAGCGATAACAACCACAACAATAAGCAGTTCGACAATTGTAAAACCACGGCGGTGTGTATGCTTGTAGGACCACGGGGTAACCATATACATTATGATAGTCCCCTAGCCAGGGCCTGTCAATCGAGAGCTTGTCAGAACACGCAGCACTATAGTATTATTATGGTAATATTTAGGTAAAGTGCGTGCATAGGGCATGCAGGGGGTTGTGTATAGTGTTTGGACTCGGAACGCCTGAACTCATCTTGATTCTTGTTATTGTGTTGGTTATTTTTGGTGGGTCGCAACTTCCAAAACTCGCTCGAAGCCTTGGCAGCTCTGCACGGGAGCTTCGCAAGGGGCTGTCTGACGACGCCGAAGCGAAGCCAACTTCGAAAAACAAAGAGACTCCAAAGCCAAAGGAATAGCCCATGGCGCGGTCAGGCATGGCCACCCCCGAGGAAACGCGCTCGATTGGTGCTCACCTTGTTGAATTACGTAACCGGCTCATCGTTGTGTCGGTTGTTCTTTTGGTGGCATCGACGCTTGCCTATGTGTTTCGCGATGCACTCCTTTCGGTATTAACCCTGCCGCTTGGTCCGCGCGAGCTTATTTCGCTTACCCCTGCTGGCGGCTTCGCCTTTATTTTTAACGTCAGTTTATTTACTGGAGCCGCTGTTTCGCTTCCTGTTTTGGCGTATCAACTTTATCAGTTTCTTGCACCGACAATGCGCCATCATGCACGCCGTACTGCAGCGATTATTGCAGTATCATCTGCCGTTCTTATGGTGTCCGGTATGCTCTATGCGTACTTTTTTGCGATACCGGGCGCACTCAAGTTTCTATTTGAGTTCCCTGAGCAGTATGTTGATGTTTCGCAGCTTACCGCAGATTCCTATCTTGCCTTTATTGTTAAATATATGGCCGGGGTGGGCATTGTCTTTCAAATTCCGATTGTGTTAATGCTGTTGCACTGGATACGGCCGCTTACTACTAAGGGGCTCTTGGCATCAGAAAAATGGGTTATACTCGGTGCTTTTATTGTCGCGGCATTTATTACTCCTACCCCTGACCCTATTAACCAAACCGTGATTGCGCTTCCGGTTATTCTTGTCTACCAAATTGGTGTCGTGCTGGTCTTATTATCGCTTCGTAGGCAGCGGCAGTATGCGCCCCAGCCTGTTCACCCTCCACTCCCGCATCAGGTGGAGGCCGCTCCTCGCCAGCAGGCCGGGTCACATCCTCTTCCGTCGCAGACTGCGGTTCATCAAGTCCCACACCCGAGGCGACCGGCAGTCCGTTCAATTGATGGCATTACACCCCCAAAACGGCGACCCGCTCGGCGCGATGATATACTAAGAAAGTGAAGAACCGATGTATCGTTGGTACTGTAATTGGACTGTGTCTTGCATACGGGGCCGCCTTTTTATGTGTTAATGATGCCAGGGCGGCTGATACCGGTATTTCAGCCCCTGGCCTCTACTTATCACCCACCAAAAACACACACGAGGTTGCTGCAGGGGGTGTGGCCAAGGGGGAATTTACACTCAAGAACACCACAGAGTTCCCTCTGCAGGCAGCGGCGACGGTTCAGCGCTTTTCTGTCAAGAATGATACGTACGAATATATTTTTCACGATGTACCTATGCATGACTGGGTGGACATTTCACAGAATGCGTTCGTCATTGCCCCGCACGAGTCCGTTACACTTCAGTACAAGGTCGCCCCCCCGGCTGGCGTTGCGACGGCTGGGCATTACTTTATTATTGCTGCTAGTACTGTTGTGCAGGCACCTACGGGGCAGCAGACAACCCTTCGTGTGGCAGCCCCTCTCTACGTAACAGTAAAGGGTGTAGCTGCGTCAGTAAGGGGTGATGTAACGGGTGCTGCGATTCCGCAGGTTGTTATGGGCCCGGTGTTGCCGTATATGTTTTCCATTAAAAATACCGGAAGCTTACATTACGAAGCCCGTACTACCGCCCACCTCTCTTCGCTCACCGGGGTTACCTTGAGTCAAGACGAGTCCGTGCATATGATGCTTCCTCACACTTCCCGTACGGTAACTGGCCAGCTTACTATGCCTGTTTGGCCCGGAATATATACCTATTCTTACGGCTTTACCAGCCAATTAGGGCTTAATATCATGCATGAACAGCGCCTGCTTTTTGTTCCGCCATGGTCAATTGCTGCATTTCTTTTGATTATTGCTTTAGGAGTGTGGGTTGGCGGGCAGGTACAGCGGGCACGCCGTCGCCGGGCTTCTAGGTCTGGCCGATAGCAGTGTACGTAATGTTCACTACATACGTACCAGCGCTTTTAGCTGTGCTCACGTGAGCACCATATGTTACGGCTGTAGGCTGGCCATTTTTAAATGGCCCAACCGACTGGCGCAAAAGCGTAGGGGTCGTTTGCACGCGGGCAAATTGTGACGTTGAACTGGTCGTGTTGTAGCCCCATGTATTAACAGATAGGGCCGAGGGGGCTGCATTGGTTGTTACCGGGATTGTATCGGTACCATTTGACATCCCTGTTGCCGCTGTAGCTTGCAGAAAGAGTTGATACCCAACGACATCGAGCGAGGTAACCGTTATTGTATGGCTGCTCGAGCCCACCGCACCGCCACTTGTAGGTATGATGGGGATGGTGACATCGTTTGGGCTTAATGAAATACCGATACTCGTTAGCGAGCCATACGGTACGTCTGCTCCGTATACCCCTCGCCCAAAGGGTGCAGCGTACGCTGTTTGCTGAAGGAGTATTGCCCCTGCAAGTACTCCAGAGGCAACCACGACAGCAAGAAGGCGAACTGAGGGGTATTTCATAATAAGGTTAATTATAGCAGAAGTAAAAGCCTATTGACATGGTGCTTATGGTGCGGCTATGATGGAGTCATACATTAAAGGCTAAATCATATAAAGAGAGACGGTATGATTCAACAACAAACAATAGTACAAAGCAATGGCATTCGGAAAGCTGCGGTATGGGCAGTGGCTGCAGTAATGTCCTTAAGTATTGCACTTCCTGTGATTGCGTCGGCAGCTGATAGTTCAGGCACAACAAATATATCAGTAGGTGTGGGCGATGTTATTTCGCTTTCAACCGATGGTGCTGTAAGCTTCTCCCTCATTCCAACCGCAGGAGGAGTGGTCAGTAGTGGTAGCGACGTCGTTCGAGTCAGCACTAATAATGTGGCAGGGTATGTTCTGTCGCTCTCGAATAACGATTCCAACACCTCGTTGGTAAGCGGCTCAAACACAATCGGTGCACATGCCGGTACCTATATCGCACCGTCGGTACTTGCCAATGGTACATGGGGATACGCAGTGGCAGGGGGCGCATTTGATGCCAGCTATAGTGCCGAAACCAACAACGCTTCAAGCACAACTAAGTGGGCTGGTGTTCCGGCGCTGGCCTCACCTCAAACCATTAAAAACCGCCCTGGTGTTGCATCAAACGACCAAACTACCGTATGGTACGGTGCTCGCGTAAGCAATGGGCAGGGTGCCGGCACCTATATCGACACAGTTACCTATACGGCAACGACTAATTAACTAGCTTCTACAGTATGACGCACATGCACGCTTTTCATACTGCCATCGCAAAGGGTATTGCCTTCATTGGCATTACCCTTATTGCATTGAGCGCGACTTTTTTGCCGGCGCAAGCAGCCTCGCGAGAAAGTATCACCCTTTCACCAACGGCTAACACGGTTACGGTGAACGCAGGAGAAACGGTTACGGGGTCGTTTTCGATTGTGAACGACGGGGCGGTAAAATACGAATACTCTGTGTATGCTCGCCCCTACTCTATTAAAGACAATCGCTACGATTCGCCCGATTTTGTAACACAAAACGAACGCAGCACCTTATACACCTGGATTTCTTTCGAACAAACTCGGTTTACTATTGAGCCTGGAGCAACACAAAAGGTACCCTATACCATAACTATTCCAAAAAATAGTGCCCCGGGTGGCCATTACGGTGTTATTTTTGCCGAGACAGTGCCGCCGCAGGGCGGGTCATCGGAATCGGCCGTACTTACTAGTAAACGCGTTGGGCATATTATCTACGCCAATGTGAACGGCCAGGTTCAATTAAGTGGCGAATCAACGGTGAATAGCTTCGATACATGGCAGTCCTCGCCACCGCTGACCGTGTCGTTTGGTGTAAAGAATACCGGTAATACTCATTTCACCGTTAAAAATACTGTAGTCGTAACCAGCTTATTTGGTGCTCATAAGTACCGCTCTGAAAAGGAGCTTATTGTATTACCGGGCACCGAGCGCACTACCGAAGAGCAATGGGCGCGCGCTTCGCTCATCGGGGTTTATAAAGTTCAATCAACCCAGCACTTTCTTGATAAAACAGTTGAACAGACCGGATATGTGCTCCTGCTTCCCCGCTTTATTCCCCTCATTCTTGTTATTCTAATACTTGCAGGAGTGCTCCGTGCCGTCTACCGCCGTAAGCGCCGCACCTAGCAAGGTCGCGCGGCATTTCGTGCGTGGCTTTGCGGCACTCGTTCTACTGCTCGTTTGCTTATGCTTACCTTCGCGTGTAGCACACGCCGAGACTGGAGGCACCCAGGTTGGGGCAATTGTATGCGGCGAGTCTTCGGAGCTCACGATTACCGAGCCGGCGGAGGCAAGTACGAGTACAAGCTCACTCGTTCTCGTGAATGGGTCGGTTGCGCAGGCCAATCAGGTCGAGGTTCAGGTTGACGGTGCATACCATAGCACAACACAGCTTAGTCTTGGCCAAACACTTTTTACCGTTGCTGTTCAATTGATTCCCGGCCCCCATACCATTACCATTAAGGCAATTAACGCTTGCCCTGGGCCGAGCCAATCAGTGGAGCGTACCATTACCTATACTCCACCAACTTCTACGCCAAATCAGAATGTTGGAGCAACCACTCCCCCGCCTCGCCATGATTCGCAAAGCGGTTCAGCTACTACCTCTTTGCTCGCTGCAAACGATTTGGCTGATGATAGTGGCAAAGCGGCTGAAGTACCTTCGGCTCACCCGCTGACCATTACGCTCGGATGGCTTGGCCTTGTGCCCGCTTCAAGCGAGACTGAATCCTCGGATGTGCCGAAAGTATTTACTCCGTTACGAGCGACCATCTTTACCGCAGGTGCGCTTCTTACGTTCTTTGGTTTGCCTCGGCGCATCGAGGAGCATATTGTTGGCCGTTTCTTCCGTTGGTCGCCTCGTCTTATTGGTGCGGGCATTGCGCTCGGGTGCATGTTGCTTTAGGTATTGTTTCTGCGCTTATGGTTAGCTATAATAAGCTCAAACACGGAGAGTAAATATGAAAGACGTTAATTCACTTCTGGGGAGGAGTGTTACCCGAAAAGAATTTCTGCAATTGCTGGGGCTTGGTGCGCTGGCTGTGTTTGGTATTAATAACCTTCTTTCGTTGCTCTTCAAAGAACATGCTAAAACCACTACTGCCACACAACGATCGGCTGCTCCATCGGGCTTTGGCTCAAGAAAGTTTGGGGCGTAATTTATGCCTCAACGGCTGCCGCATGTTAATAGCGATGATGGGACCTGGGGGGATATTCTTCGTCAATACTTGATGAAGGAGCACTTTAACGACGACACCGACAACCCTGTGAACGGTGGGCACCAACGTATTACGGTTCGCCCCGGCACCGCGGCTGCCGGCACGGCGCCGATTAAGCTCTCTTCGGGTACATTGCTCACAACACCCGAGCCTGGGGCAATCGAGTTTACGGGCGATAGCCTTTATTTTACCCAAACAAGTGGGTCAATCCGTAAGAAATTAATGCTTTATAACGATGCATCCGGGGCGACGGGTGATATATATTACCGGAATAGCACAGGCGCAATCGACCGGCTCCCTATTGGCACGAGCGGTCAAGTTCTGTCGGTGGCCAGCGGCGTACCGAGTTGGGCTGCTGCACCCTCGGGTGGTTCACAGCCTGCAACACGCACGGGCGTATACCAATTTGAGTTGTGTGGCTACTTTTCGTCGATCCCCTCCCCCTCGAGCTTCACGACGCGACGTAATTTCCTGATTACACAAAAAGTAAAGCGTTTTCGCGTTCATATTATTAACCGGAGCCACCTCAGCGACACTGATGCGTCGGGCACGCTGACCGGCCTTACTTGCTATGTCGGCCCGGCAGCATCAGACGCACTCGGCGAGCTTAACGGGCGTTTCTCGGCAACACCAACGCAAATTCTTACCTCCACAAACCTCGTCAACGGCACAGAGGTGATTACCCCTTGGGTTGCTCCTGCTACCTTTACAATTGCGCCCTACACACCGTACCTCCTTTCTTTTGGCTTTACCGTACCTGCCAATGCCCAGTTTGCAACTGGTGGCGGCTTGCAGTGGTTTACTTATTCGCCGGCAGATGCTGGTTCTTTGGCGGCCACGCCTACACGGGCCGATAACCAAGGCTTTCTTGGCATATATATCGAGTACGAATACGAGAACGATGCTGCGCCGCTTATTTTTGTTGTTGGTAACTCACTTTCGGCCGGGGGTAACGTTGTGTCTGGTGAAGCAGGTAAAAACCGTGGTGAGCTTGATGCCTGGCAGAACCAATGGGCCGTTGGGTGTGGGGGTATTACTGCAAGTATCGCCGTGGGCGGTAGTTGGGCGGTGCAGTACGGGGCTTCGAGTCCAAAATGGAATCACTATAATACCCTTGCCTCACCCCTTGACCCAGACATGATTGTCTTTATGGCGACCGCATCTTCGGATATGACTGCAGGCGATGGGTCTGGCACTTACAGCGACGACATCAAGGCAGCCCTTGCAGCTGCGGTAAATAAGGCAAAGTCTTTATATCCAAACGCACGGATACTCCTTTCAACAAACCCGCCGCGGCTTACCCCGGCCGGCGCTGTTGAAACGGCACGCGAAACCTTTAATAAGTGGCTTGCGTCATGCCCAATGGGCGCCGTTGCTTGCCTCGATCTTGAGCCGCATCTTACCAACGGCGCCGTACCTGCTCGTCTTAATGCCTATGTGAACTCTGGCGACGACGAGCACTGGAGCGCCCGTGGTCATCAGCGTGTTTCTCAACTTATTCCGCTTCGCCACCGGCTGCCGCGGCCGTAAGGTGCTGCATAATGCCATCAATTCCTCGTAAAAACTGGTCAACACCCAGCCGGTACGCAGTTTGCTCTTGCATACTCAGCGTGGCGGGCGTTTCGTAAAGTACTCTTTGGATGGCCGCGTTATCTGGGGTGTGCTCGACCCCCTCGGCCAAGGACGCCTCTAAGAGCGCTTGATACATTTCATATGCATCATCCCGACCCCGCTTGATGTACAAGGGGTTAAGAGGCTCATATATCTGCAGCTCGCCAATTATTCTTGTTGGGCGCTCTTGTTGTTCATTCATGTTGGCTAATAGTATATCAGCAAACAATGCCAAGCCTAAGCATATGTGGTATAGTAAAGAAGGTATGAATGTATGTGGGTGGGACAACAGTGTTATTATCGGTTAATGCTGGCTCTTCGAGTTTAAAAGTGGCGATGTACGACCGCGTCGACCTTTCGGGGCCGGTTGCTTCTTTTGCACTTGAAAACATTGCGTCGATGGAGTCTGCGGTAGAAACGCTAAAAGAGCAGCTGTTTCAGGCACTTTCTGAGACAGGGCAGACTATTGAGGCTATTGGCCACCGGGTCGTTCATGGAGGCCCGGAGTATGCCGCCGCTACCTACGTTACCCCTAGTCTTATACAGGCACTTGAACGCATTATTCCTTTGGCACCTAACCACATGCCCCATACACTAACGGCTTTACGCTCCTTCCAGGATGCCTACCCCGATGTACCGCAGGTTGCTTGCTTTGATACAAGCTTCTTTCATGACGTGCCCCCCGTTGCACAGGTACTGCCTATTCCTCTCTCGCTTCAAAAACAACTGGGCATGCGTCGATACGGGTTTCATGGTCTTGCCTACCAATATCTTCTTCATAGCTTTGCGCAGCATGAAGGTTCGGTTGCTGCGAAGGGGCGAGTTATTATGGCCCACCTTGGAAGTGGTGCAAGCGTTGCTGCGTGTAAAGACGGGCAGCCGCTTGACATGTCAATGGGCTTCACTCCTGTGTCGGGAGTAATGATGAGCACTCGTACCGGTGACCTTGAGCCTGGCGTCATACGCTACCTGCAGCAGGAGCATGGCATGAGTATTGATGAACTGACTCACCTTGTCGCGTACGAGTCGGGGCTTTTGGGTGTTTCGGGTATAACTGCAGATATGGAGCAGCTACTGAAGCTTCAACATGAGTCGCCCGATGCGGCGCTTGCCATTGAGCTTTTTTGCTCGCGTATTCAAAAAACAATTGGCGGTTTTATGGCAGTGCTAGGGGGTGTCGATAGTATTATCTTTAGCGGAGGGATTGGTGAACGGTCGGCCGAAATACGAGCCCGCATTTGTGCGGTCCTCGAGTATGCTGGCGTGAGCATTGACCCCCAGCGCAATGCAAACGGGGATCGGTGTATATCGTCGGAGGCATCGAGCGTAGGAGTCCATGTTATCCCCGCCCAAGAAGATCATAGCATCATTATGCAAACAAAAGCCGTTATAGAAAAGGAGCCCTCATGAACGAAACAAACTCAACCCTACAGCCCGACCTTCTACGCACTATTGACGCCTATTGGCGAGCCGCGAACTATCTTTCGGTAGGGCAGATTTACCTGCGCGACAATCCCTTACTTCGTCGGCCACTTGAAATGGGCGATGTTAAAAAGATGCTGCTTGGCCACTGGGGTACCACGCCGGGGCAAAATTTCATCTACGTCCATCTTAATCGTATTATTAAAGAGAACGACCTTAACATGGTCTATATTTCAGGCCCGGGCCACGGTGGCCCGGCGCTCATGGGCAATACGTACCTTGAAGGCACCTGGAGCGAAATCTACCCCGACATGCCTCAAAACGAACAAGGCATGGCTACCCTTTTCCGTAAGTTTTCGTGGCCAGGCGGGCTTTCCAGCCACGTTTCACCACAAGTACCCGGTTCGCTCCATGAAGGAGGTGAACTTGGCTATTCGCTTAGCCACGCTTATGGAGCAGTGTTCGACAACCCCGACCTTATCGCGGCCTGCATTGTTGGTGACGGTGAGGCCGAAACGGGGCCACTTGCAACCGCTTGGCACTCTAACAAGTTTCTTAATCCAAAAACCGATGGAGCCGTGCTGCCGATTCTTCACTTAAACGGTTACAAAATTAGTAACCCAACAGTCCTTGCCCGTATTGAACATGAAGAGCTTGAGCAGCTGTTTCGTGGCTACGGGTACACTCCTTACTTTGTTGAGGGGGAAGACCCCGAATATATGCATGCCCGCATGGCCGACGTGCTTAATACGGTTGTAGGCGAAATTAAGCATATTCAATCGCAAGCCCGTGAGCATGGCAATACTATGCGTCCTCGTTGGCCAATGATTATCTTGCGCTCGCCGAAAGGCTGGACGGGCCCCAAAGAAGTAAATGGCAAGCCAAACGAGAATTCATTCCGGTCGCATCAAGTCCCCCTCCCTGTTGATGACGGCCACACCGAAAACCTGGCAAAACTTGAAGCATGGCTACAAAGCTACCGCCCTGCCGAGCTATTTGACGAGAGTGGCCGGCTTATGCCGGAATTAGCCGAGCTCGCGCCCACCGGCAAGCGTCGTATGGGTGCAAACGTTCACGCCAACGGTGGTAAACTACTCCGCGAGCTTCAACTGCCGAATTTCCGTGACTATGCGGTCGATGTTCCCTACCCAAGTATTGTTAATACCGGCAATACCCAGGCCCTTGGTCCTTGGTTGCGTGATGTCGTAAAGCTCAATGCACCGCTGCGTAATTTTCGGGTATTCGCACCCGATGAAACAATGTCGAACCGGCTTGAAGCTGTGTTCGAAACGACCAACCGGCAGTGGAATGCCCGTGTGCAAGATGGTGACGAATTCTTAGCCCAAGACGGCGCTGTATTCGATGCCATGCTGAGCGAACACCAAGCCCAAGGGTGGCTTGAAGGCTATCTTCTTACTGGTCGCCACGGCTTACTCCATAGCTACGAGGCCTTTATTCGTATTGTTGACTCGATGGTAAGCCAGCATGCAAAATGGATGAAAATGTGCAGCGAGCTTCCATGGCGCGAAGAAATTGCCAGCCTTAATTACCTCCTTACTTCACATGTATGGCGCCAAGACCACAATGGCTTTACCCACCAGGACCCTGGCTTTATTGACCACCTGATCAATAAAAAGGCTGACGTCGCTCGCATTTACCTGCCACCAGACGCCAATACAACATTGAGCGTTATGGACCATTGCCTGCGAAGCCGTGGCTACATTAACCTAACAATTACTGGCAAGCACCCAGCGCCTCAGTGGTTAACAATGGACCAAGCGGTTGAGCACTGCACAAAGGGTATTAGCGTGTGGGACTGGGCATCGACTGATAATGGTGGCGAACCTGATGTCATTATGGCCGCCGCCGGTGATATTCCAACACTTGAAAGCATGGCGGCCGTTGCTATTCTGCGTGACCGACTACCCAGCCTTAAAATACGAGTAGTGAACATCGTTGACCTTATGCGGCTCCAGCCCGACACTGAACACCCCCATGGCCTCAGTGATATCGACTACAACGCTCTCTTTACCACTGACAAGCCGATCATTTTTGCCTTCCACGGCTACCCTTGGCTGATTCATCGTCTGGTTTACCGCCGCGCCAACCACCGCCTTCACGTACGCGGATACAAAGAGGAGGGCACTATTACTACCGCGTTTGATATGACCGTTAAGAATGACCTCGACCGCTTCCACCTCGTTATGGACGTTATTGAACGCGCCGGCCTTAGCAGCCCCGAAGCCCAACAACTCTACGAAGATATGCAAAAGAAGCTCATCGAGCATGGCAACTACATTATTGAACGTGGCGAAGACATGGACGAGGTGCGGAATTGGTCTTGGCCGTATGGGCGAGGCGTGTAAGTAGACGAGCAGATTCTCATACAAATAATGCCCTTTCATCAGCGCTTGTATGGTTATACTTGCCTATCATTGCTCCGTCCAGGGCGGCTCTGATATCACCATGAAAGCTCTTCATGTAGGATGCATTTGCCGCTAACTCCTCGTAGTAAACCTTGAGCTTGCTATAAATAACTCCCTTACGCCAAAATGGTGTACCTCGAAATGCATTTTCTATATGCGCATAGGCCGAATGCTTGCTTTGATTTACAACGATATCATCCATGGCTCCATTTGATGACTCACGGAGCGCAATTATACGCCATAGAATCTCGTAAACCTCTCTCGCGTCCCTCTCTCGACCATCAACACCAAGCGCAAGGCCTGCCGTTATGAATCGGTCTCGCGCCCGATGAAAAGATGGATTATCAAGATTACCTTCAATCGCACACTCCATAAGAATGCCGAGACCCTCTTCGATGCCCATCGAGGACGGTGTACCCGCTTTCAGCATATGGTTACCGCTTCTGTCGCCGTTTTCAGCCCGCCAGGCATGGGTTTTTTGCTCATGCCCAACAATGATACGGCGAATATCACTTGCCGTATATTGAATAGCGCTGGGCAATGTAATGCATTTTTTCATCGGCGATGTCATAGGTACAATTGAATCGTCGCTTATCTCACCGGTCCACCCTGCATCGGCAAGCCCATCGCTCGCTAGGGTCTGGTTTAAAAAGAGCAAGCACTCCTCAGCACCGTATAAGACATCGTTATTTGTATCTGGAATAATTGCAAGCTCCTTGCCCCAACGGCGCCAAGCTTCGTCATGCATGGAGCCGAGCTCCCACTCACTTAGGAGGGGCGCTTCTACGCCAAAGCCGGAAACTGCGCAATCTGGTAACAATGCCGTTAGCTTATCTTTGATTTCAAAAGCTAAGCTATTACGAGGTGCGTACGCTTGAGCTCGTTCAGACTCTGTTCTTAATATGCTTCCACCCCTAGCCCTATCGTAGTCGCCGTATGCGAGATGATTATATCGAGCGAAGGCAGCATATGCCGATTCATACTCGGCACTTGAACGATACCCATGAAGTGCTGTGGCTGCACCAACAAGAGCCATGCGTGCAAGCTCATCGTGTATATACGCGAGCTGGAGGGTCTTCTGAGAGCTATCTTCGGCCTCGTATAAACCAAAACTTGCTTCAAGTAACGAGTGTTTTAGATTCGCTAGCTCGTTATCATGCACAAAGTTGCTTAATCCGGGATATGTATACTGTGGCACGTACACCTCATTATTCAGGAAGGCTGCTTTTTGCCCCGACCGTTGCACCGAGTTGCCTTGAAAATGGAGAAAATCAGTGAAGTCACTCTCTAGGTGTAAGTATCTCTCGATATTTGGGGCATGCTCGCTCATTTGTCCACTCAGTATTGCGCGGGCTACCCCTCATTGCAAGCATAAGAGAGAATGTTAGTCCTTCAAAACACCCTCTTTCATGTGGTACACAATCGCCTGAGCGTGTGTGGCTACTTTTTTACTGTGCGTCACCACGATAACAATCTTTCCACTATCAGCCAACTCTTTGAATATCTGAAGGATTTTCTCTTCGGTAGCTTCATCAAGATTACCGGTTGGCTCGTCGGCCACAATGATTGGCACATCGCCAGCCATGCTGCGCGCGATGGCGACGCGCTGTTGTTGTCCGCCCGAAAGGCGCTGTACCAGACTATCTGACTGCTCCCGGGAAATCCCTACCTGCTCGAGTAGCTCATACGCCCGTTGCTTTTCATTATTTAAGTGGCCTGAAAAGTCGAGCCCCACCTCTACATTCTCGCGAGCCGTCATGTACTTGATAAGGTTAAACGATTGAAATACGATGTTGACATAGTGTTGGCGGAACCTCTGCCCCCCGATTTGTTTAATACTTTTTCCGTTATACAGAACGTCGCCGGATTGTATCTTATCGAGCGCCGACAGGAGTGATATGAGTGTTGTTTTACCGCTTCCGCTCTCGCCGACGATGGCGTAGAGTTTGCCTGCCTCAAACGCTACGTTTACCTTCTTGAGCACCTGCACTTCACGCTGGCCGTCATTATACGTGTGAGTCAAGTCTTTGATTACTAACATATTTTTATCCGCCATAGTCTATTCCTTCCCTGTCAAAATGGTCTTAGGCTGGTATTTCACAATGCTCCACGTTGGCAACAGCAAGGCAAGGATGATGACCCCGTAGCCGATGGCGAAAAGCATGGCGTAGTCTGCGGGCGTTGCATTGACGTCGATTGAGTCAATAGTCTCTACATTTGATTGGCTCTGTCCGCTGCCCATCATACCGGGCATTCCCCTCGTGTTCCCCGAGCGTTCGCCACCTGCCATTGTGCCGGGTCGGCCAAAGTTATTTTCGCTTTGTTGTTTACTCATAGCTAACTGCTTATCCAGCAAGCCTTGGCTCATACTCCGAGCGACAAGTGTGCCCGTGCCGATAGAGACCGCGAACGCTACGGTACCAATTACAATCAGCTCAACAAGAATTTGCGCGGCAACGTTCAACTTTGATGCGCCGAGTGAGAGCAGAACTCCCATTTCATAGCGACGATCTTTAACATTGATAGTCACGATGAGCGTGATGATGGCAATGCTTGCAACGACAACAATCCAGAAGATGGTGGTTGCAAAGTTACCAACCGATTCAATCGGGCCAACCATTTGCTCGTAGGCAGAGGTGTCTATAGAAAGTGCAAGGTTATCTGACTCCATGTTGGGGTACTTAGCTTTTGCGGCCGCGATAAACGCATCTGCCTGTTCAGGGCTATTCAGTTCGAAACGAACGTTCTGCACCGTGTAATCACCATCGTTGTAGCCATCGGCACTGAGGAAACTTGCAGCCGTAGCGGTATTCATATAAATAGTGTTTTCAGGGGTACCGAACGACTGCTGCTCCTCGGTAAGGTCGTAAATACCGATAATTGAAACCTCGTGCGACGTACTGTCATATACATTCTGCAAGGTAATCGTGTCACCAACCTTGAGGCTATTACTCTTCGCGAGGTCGTACGAGATGATTACCTGATTATCAGTGGTCTCATCAAAGTACTTACCATCGGTAATCTTCATAGTGTCATTTTGTACGGCATTAATGAATGCGTAGGCATTGATGCCCGATAGAGTAACATCACCTTCAAGCTCCGTCTCTGAGTTGCTCCCACCCATTCGGGGCATACCGCCACCCGGGAAGGTATTGGTCGACTCAATTGGGGTGAAACCGCTGGCTTTTGCCTGAGTATTCATGCTGTAGGTGTAGTCTTTGACATATTCCGAATCAGCGATACTCTTTACCATTGATAGCGGAATATCTGGGCGTTCAATCTGTGGGCGCTGGCCCGGTGTCAATCCGCTCGATGAGCTCCCCTGCTGGCTCTGCATTTGCTCGCGCAGCTTGGCTATGTCTGTCTGCAAGTACACCGTACCGCCGAGCGTGCTTTTGGCATACGACATACTCTCGGCTACCGCCCCTTTAATGGCCGTACTTGCGAGCACAAGGTTGGCCATGGCAAAGAGTATTAGCCCAATTAATATCGCCCTTCCGGGTTTACGAATAATCGATAGCCACGATCGTTTTAACATGTTTTTGAACATTACATTCCTTTCTGTCATTAATGATTACACCGAGTATATGAGGGGATTTCTTAAAAAACATTGAATGACTCGAAATTTTTCATATAGCGTTTTAGCTTTCATACATTTTTAAGGTTGCCTATACTAAAGTGAGAAGTATGAAGATTTTAGTTGTTGAAGACGAACACCGCCTCGCGCAGGCAATCAAAGAAGGTTTAGAGCAAGAGCGATACGCCGTTGACGTTGCCTATGACGGTGAAGATGGCTACAATACAGCACGAGCTGACGAATACGACTTGATTATTCTTGATGTGATGCTGCCCGTTATAGACGGCTACGAGGTATGCAGGAGGTTGCGTTTTGAGGGCGACCATACGCTCGTGCTAATGCTCACCGCCAAGGATCAAGACACAGATGTCGTTACGGGCCTTGACGCAGGGGCCGATGATTACCTCGTAAAACCATTTTCGTTTGACGTGCTCATGGCACGCATTAGAGCGTTACTGCGCCGCCCGCACGATACCCTTGGTGAGCAGTTACAGGTCGCCAACCTTGTCCTCGACCCCGCCTCGAAGGAAGTGACCCGTGGTGACACACTCATTAAACTTTCACCAAAAGAGTTCGCTATACTGGAGTACATCATGCGGCATCCGGGAAAAATACTCAGCAAAAACAATATTATGACTCACGTATGGAACTTCGATGCCGATATATTGCCCAATAACCTTGAGGTATTCATTACACATCTAAGAGCAAAAATCGATAAACCATTTAGCGCACCGGCACTTATTCATACAGTGCGTGGCTTTGGGTATAGAATTGGCGAGGCAGAAAGTGAATAAGCTTGAATGGCTCCGTCATTTATTAGATACGCCGACGATGCGGCTGGCCGCAATTCACCTAGTGATCATTATGGTGCTCAGCATTAGCTTTAGCATTATATTTTATAATGTATCCACCCATCGACCCGCACGCCCCATGCTGCAATTTGACCAATCTATGCCAAGCAGAACTGAGAATCTTAATGACGGGCTTGCTCATCAATTCGATAGTGAAGTGCGCAGTGCCATCGACGAGTATCTTAAGCAGACGCGACACGCTTTGTTTATCAGGCTTATCTGGCTTAATATAGGGGCACTTTTAGTTGGCGCAGCCGTTAGCTACCTTCTGGCACGCTGGTCGCTACGGCCTATCGAGGAAGCTATGGACGCACAAACTCAGTTTGTTTCAGATGCTTCTCATGAACTACGAACACCGCTCGCTGTTTTACAGACGACCAATGAGGTGGCTCTGCGTAAAAAAACGTTACCAGCGGCCGATGCTCGTGAGCTTATCGCATATAATGTAGAGGCGGCCAAGAAGCTCCGTGATTTATCAAACACCCTGCTTGATTTACTGAAGAACACAAGCGAACCGGTTTCACTTGGTCCGGTGAGCTTACAAGACGCCGTGAGCGAAGCGATGACACCTATCGTGGCGGCGGCACAAAAGAAGAACATTACTATTGAGGATACCGTACCTCCCCTGAATGTGCGCACTAACCAGCCGCTGCTTGCGCGAGTCATTGCCATACTGCTCGATAATGCAGTGAAGTACAGTGCCGACAATAGCCAGGTGGTTGTCTCTGCTCGTCAATCCGGCCAAAAAGTACTCCTCCAGGTTGCGGATCAAGGCATTGGTATCCAACCGGCAGATTTGCCGCTTATTTTTCACAGATTCTACCGAGCCGATAAGTCGCGCAGTAGCACAAGTGACGTGCAGGGCTATGGACTTGGACTGTCAATCGCCGACAAAATCGCCAAAAGGCTTGGCATAAAAATTTCCGTTAAAAGCACACCCGGGAAGGGGTCTACTTTTACGGTCGAGCTGTATGTATAGCTTTATTAGGCCTCTCATATTGTTTATATTTTAGCAGGGGCTCAGGGATGATTAATCTGAGTTAGTTCAAAGAACATAAAAGAGACGTGGCTCGAGCTATCCAGCAGGAGCGACGCCTCTTAATATTATTTTATCAAATCACTTTGATAGGGTCAATACACCCACTTTACCTCGATGTTCTCTTACTACTACCACGCCGCCGAGCCACGATTTAGTCATCTGGTATTCTTTATTAATTTTCTCTACGTACTTTACCTGCACTTTGATATTTAACTTTCGGATATCAATAATCAGATACGTCGATTGACGTAATCCCTGTCGCAACGCATGCTCTAAGGTATATTTACCATCTTTAGTGATACTTTTAATTTCCCACTTCTTACCATAATCAATTTGGATATCTGGAGTTTTCGAGCCAGCCATACGATTGGGCTTGAGGAAAAGGACGTGCTTTTCAACGATTTTACTTTGTACTAAAATATCGACAACCTCACTTTCTATGATTGTCGGTGTTGCGCCGAGCTCTTTCTCAATTACTACCTTGCCCATCTGTTTATTGTAACAAAAATGAACCGATTTCTATCAGTTCATTTTAAGCATAAGCCCTTTAGCAGGGGCGCGTGGAATGCTTCGCCATGCGCCGTTTCAACAAGTTAGAACTATCTTTAACAACACTTTGATACTCTGCAATCGACTTATCGCTATCATTGACGGCAAGCCCCTCGTAGAAGAGTTAAGAACTCTTACGATGCGTGAGCCTATAGACCAATTGAGCGACAAGCAATATAAGTCCAATCTCAGCAACGTAACGAGTGAGCATGGATAGGTCACCAATGACCCTGTATACAAAAGCTAGTGCGGCATTACTATACGTGAAGTAAAATGCAGTACTAGGGGCGGTTTTATTCTCAGACCACGCAAGACGGTCTAATACTTAGACTGTATAGAACAACAAAACAGCCCTGAGTTGTTCTATACTGTACCTAACTACTTATGAGCTACTGTAGGGTGTTCCGAGTTCGTTGGGTGAACCTATGTTGACACATCTCGATATTTCTGCCGTCATTACAGATGATGATAAAAGAGTATCAATTCACTATCTCTGCTTTGCCCACTCCCACACCTCTTAGGCAGCTGGGGTAAGTTACTCATTTCATAATAATCATTAGTCAGTGAAACGCCCCAGCCAAGGGGCGTTTTTATGTCCAAAATCTGACCTGACTATTGGAGATTGTCGAAATGATACTAATTGAACGAATACAGCTCAACACGTAAAGATTGTGCCATTTATGGCGAAGTGCAAGAGTAACGGTACAATTTAATTAAGAAAGAGAGTACAAAATGACCAAAAACCTACTTCCAAGCAAGCTATATAGCCCTGCGGAATGGTACAAGCGTGTTATTCAGCTAGCAGAACTTGCCGACTATGGGCCAACCAAAGGCACAATGATAATTCGACCATATGGCTACGCAATATGGGAGCAGGCGCAGCAAGCCACTATCAAGCGGCGTGATACCGCTCAAGAGATTTCCGTCGGTGTAGTCGACCTAGAGACTACTAACCAACAACTGCTGGCTGATATTCAAACTGCTTTGCTAGAAAAATCTCGCCGAGTTCGCGACGAAAATACGCGCGAGGCGAGCAGCTACGACGAGATGAAACGTGTCCTTACCAAACACAAAGGCTTTGTGAAAGTGTTTTGGAACGACAACCCGGAAATAGAGGCAAAAATCAAGGGGGAAACAAAAGCTGTGAGCCGCTGCTGTATTGCAGAAAATGTGGAAGGAGTTGATTTCTACACAGGAGAGCCAACTTCGCAAGTATGGCTATTTGCACAGAGCTATTAACCAACCCACACCCCTTTTTGCTGGAAATAGGTTCGAGCTTGATTGTGTAGCTGTGTCATATTTATTGGCAGGGCGCTATGGCGAAAGTTAAAACTATCCTGCAAGACGACTATCAAGTTCGTCCATCGTTTTGTTGAATGATTTTTCAAGGTCAACGCCATATTTGTCTGCCAGTACAATAACAGACCATAAACAGTCGCTTAGCTCGTGCGCTAAGGCATCGTCCACATTATCCGCTACACGAATACCTTCTTTTGTTTGAATGAGCTTCATTAAATCACCTACGTCTCCGACGAAACCAAGAGCTAGTTCTTCGCCAGTCCACTCTCTTCCGTTTCTGTTAATTTCAAATTCAGCATACTTCTGACGTATAGTACGTGCTCGTTCAATAATATTTTTATTCATAACTCAATGATAACAAGAAAGCCTCTATATCGGAGGCTTTCTTTCTAGCGCTCATGCTTGGCAGGAGCTTAAGGACGATTATCGAACTTATTGTGGCATAGTATCTGTTCCCGGCGACAAGGTATAATGGATATAGTTATGAAATACAAAGTTGTCGTGGATACATAAAAAAATGATCGACCAAAAGATCATGAAATGCTGGTCGCTATTCTTTTGGCGGAGCATTTTAAACACGATGTCATATTTCTACGCCCAGGCACCCTAAGAACACCAGATCTAAATATCGGTGGAGTGCTTTGGGAAATTAAAAGCCCGCTCGGAAGTGGCAAGAAGACAATGGAGAACAACCTACGTTCTGCGCGCAAACAGTCTGTAAATATTGATCGATTTTTAATAGAACAAGCATAAATTACTACAAGGCGATTTCTAGAATTAAATCGTACCTAGGTACTAATAACCATTCCATTAAGAAACTTAAAGTCATAACAAAATCTAAAAAGATTATTGACATTTTATAGCTAATTGAGTAGACTTAAGCTAGATAAAGACGTGAAAGATACTGTATTGAATCAATCACGTCTTTTTCTTTTGCAGCAAAGATAGCCTCATCTTTAGTCAGCTCTCGAGAATTGATCGCTTGGGCAGTCACCCCTCCTGTCCGCTCGACGATAATCGCTTTTTGAAAATCGGGCGCTTGAAAGAAGAAACATCCGTATTATTAGCGTATACTTCAGTCCGAGGCATGAGATTGCTAAAAAGCTGATACCGTGACCACTTATCTTCAAAACGAACAATCGTATCGATATCAGACATATTGTCGATAAATTTTACTTTCGGGTTAAGTCGCTTTACCAGATTAATCAAGTCGACGACCTCCTTACGAAAGTCCTGGGGTGTATATCCCGGGGTGCTGAAATGACTCCTAATGTATACCGTGTTGTATTTTTTCGTAATGTCGGGTACAGCGTCTACATTGTACTAAAAAGTCTACAAATAACACTTGTAGACTTATCAGAAACGCTTGGCAGGGGGTTCTTGAACAAGTTAGAACCTTGTTAACCGTTCCTGTATCATAGGGGGGCTTTCCTATATAGTTTTACGTGTAAAATATAAAGTATGGCTAGTAAAAAGAAATCGGTGCCTAAGTGGAAGAGTTTTGAAGAAAGCACAAAGCATGCAAGTTCAAAAATCTTCAGTACACAAACGGTCAAGCCGAATCAAAAAGTTATGGGAGTTATTAGTGAGACCTTACGTCAAATCGACATTAAAGTTGGCGATAATGAATTCATTGATATCGAGTGCAAAGATCACTCCAAGCCTATAGATTTGCCAAAAGTAGAGCAGTTTGCAAATAAACTTAAAGATGAGAACGCGAAAAGCGGAATAATGGTATCAAACGCAGGGTTTACCAAGGCTGCACTAAAAACAGCAGAGCACTACAATATCAAACCCGTTGTTCTTGTCGATAAAGGTCACGACAACGCAAGTAACTTTATTATAAAAGCACCTGTATTGGCGGAAGGACTTTATTTAGATGCAATTTCCTACGGAGTATCTACGACGGGTCAAGATTTTCGATTCTCGCCACTTGTCTGGGATATGAAGGCTGCCGAAGATTTAGACAAGCAAAGAACGATATATGAGGTTTTTAGAGACCACTGGAATGACGGAACAATAGAAGTTACTAAACCTGGTACATACGAATACAGGTTTGATCAGGTGCCAATCATTGACTTGCGGGGCGATACTATCATAGTTGACTTGGCGTATAACTATATCGTCAAGGCGGATTTAAGAAGAGGATATGCTGGAGCAGAAAGTGCTCGCGGCTTTTATGATGTTAACAAAAAGACATTTACCTCGTCGGAAAACATTACTTTTGAGCCGATAGAAATTAGCAAAATTAGTGAATGGCCTAAGGTTTCCTCTGAAGTCACACTGCCTGAGCAACCTTTCCGCCTTGTGGGACAGTTTCCTCTTCCCGTAGAACCGCCTCTTTCAAGTTACAAAAATCCATTTACAGGTCAAATGCTCGATCCTATCAACGTTCAAAAAGGAATCTACATTTAACTAGGGTTAAATATCTCGTTAAACACATATTGCTCGACAGCCCTTAAAGGCTTGCCGGAGAAGTCTTCATTATAGATGTCGCTCACCGTCTCGAGATATTCCTTATTACAGCCTGCAACAAACTGATTCGCATGGCAAATTTGGAGTATATTGAGAGCGTTCGAAAGTTTAGGGCTGATTTCGTCAGGCGGATTCTTGCTGGATATTAGAAGCACACTGGGCGATAAAGGTAATATGAAATCCATAAATATGGTGTCGGCAGTAGGTGTATTTAAATATAGTATGGGATTGTCGGAAGTTATGTGAAAGCCTGGCTCCTGAAAATAGAAATGCCAATCATGCAGTCCCTCAAAAGCATCTTCTTTTAAATATTTTGACAATGCTAGCATTAGAGGGTAAGCTTTTTCGAAAAACTCATCTTTTGATATGCGATCATAGATGGTTTTAGCCACTTCGTCCGGTAACTTTTCTCCGGTTTTGCCGTTACGCATGGAGCTACGAATAGTTGCGAAACTTCCCGATTTTATCATTTCGGCTATAACTTCCCTATTTATCGGGAGTCGCCAATACTGTACATCGACGAACAAACTAAGAAATAATCTGTCGTCATATGTAATCTCTTTTGATAGCTTGTGCTTAGTCAGGGCAATCTTGTTCAACGCAGGCGAAATTGTTCCTTCAATATCGGCAAACAGTTCTTCAATCCAGTAGCTTTTTGTCTGGTCTGGATATGTAACGGTATTCAGGTGGTTCCTGCCAAAGTATTGTCCGTTAATTGAACTTGGTTTTATAGTGTGGTTCTTCTTATTGTAGATGTAGAGTAAACCACTATCATCAAGCCAATGCTTTAAGTAGGTTCTTGGTATATAGTGATGAAACTTAGGGGGTTCGTTGGGACGCTTTGCCATAAGAACTCACGGGTCTTACGATAATCAGCTTTCGGCCTTTCGCCGACCCAAAAGGAATCCATCGATTGAACTGACTCTTATCCTAAGCTGGCCAGGCTTAATATCATGTGGAGTGTCACCATCATAGTACTGCACGTCATCGAGGTGAATAAATGTCATGCCGCCCTCTTCATTACGCTCAATCAAGTCATCGAAATATGTAGAGGTTGTTTCCGTAAGCTTTGTCTGAACCTCTTCATCTGCAAACTTGAGTGTACTGATCATGTTTTGTTTGAAATTTTGCAAATAAACCTTGCGTGATATTAGATCACCGCTGATGACAGCACCCCCGACAAACAAGGTAATACCGACTCTAGCAGAGTCCGATGCTTCCACGATAATGC
This sequence comes from uncultured Candidatus Saccharibacteria bacterium, assembly GCA_964368785.1. Lineage (GTDB taxonomy): Bacteria > Patescibacteriota > Saccharimonadia > Saccharimonadales > Saccharimonadaceae > Microsaccharimonas. The sequence goes on along the minus strand of CAYJCW010000004.1, from coordinate 30,118 downwards.
TAATGAAATTTAAACTTGCATCAGCAACGTTGTCGCTATCAACTACTATTTCGCTTTGTGGTACAAACCAGCCGTTACCCTTTTTGAGCGCACCTCTTAAACGACCTTCTTGGCAGCGTTTCTTGAGTGCTTCAACACTTATGCCAGATAAGTCGGAAGCTTCCTTGAGTGTCAAATATCCCTTAATCATATTTCTATGATAATTCCCGTTAACGGGAATGTCAAGTTATTGAGCAAAGTTTATTTGTATTACTTCTTATCTTTTAGAATTTGATTGCGTACTATAACTGCAATGAGCGCCGTTATAATCATTGTAATCGGCAAGATACTCCAGAACTTTCCCCACTTTTGATTACTGGTAGCCTCAAGGCCGTCATCTGCATACGATATGCAATTATTGCCGTACGGTGCGTCTGCGTGTTCATCGCAACTAGGCTTTCCAAGATTTATAGCAAGTAGCCCGCTTATGGCAATGGCGGCTAGGAAGCCCACGACCAGATACGGTAATAACTTTCCATTGCCAGCCTCTTTTTTAGCCCATTCCCGCCCAAAGAATCCAACGCCACATGCAATCAGTATTCCAAGCCCTATGCCAATACCCCAGAGGAACCCCGATAAGGGGTTTGAATTGTAGTTTACGAAGCCCAAGAAGCCGCCGACAACACCAGCCATAAAGATGGGTATTAATAATAGTGAGTATTCAATTTTGGCGGCCTTTTTTATCATAGCTATACCTTATTGAGACACCTGACTTGTATGAGCGTCTTGCATTATGTCCTCTTTGCGATCGTTCAATACCGACTGTCTAATGAAAACGATTAAAAATAAGACTGCCAAGATAACGAGTGCGGTGATTGTCTGCGCTCGTCGCTCTTCTTTTGTTTTGGTATTCTTTCCTCTACGAAAATACCGAAACAGGGCTACTGGTAATATTGCTAACGCAAAGACTATGATTAAAATTATTATTTCCATCGCATTACTCCTTTATTGCTATTTGCGGTGAAATTAAAAACGACACCGCAAGGTGTCTAGCCATTCACAAGTCAGTGTTAACCGAAATGCTTATGCGGTGCCGATTTCAACGGTTAACCGCAAACAAACATTTGCGCTCTGACTTAATAATGACTAGACATTTGTAATTATACCATCGTCTTCAGTAGATATATAGAGCTGGCGCCCCTTGAGTACTAAGACACGAAGAGGAGTGCAGGACTTGCATTGGGAGGGGGTGGCTACTTTGTATGCCGGTATCCGGCACGATAGGTCGGGTGGGAACTTTTTAAAATTCCTAGGGAACATTTAGTCAAGACTCTTGTGCTTGCCTCCTTTACTAACCTGCTAGACAATAAATGGATAGTTATTATGAGTATGCAAATGAAATTATTAGCAGCACCACCCAGCAAGATGGTAAATAAAGCAGTATCTACATATGAGCTTGAAAAATACTTCCAAGCGGATTCAGCAGAGAGCCTTATAGATGCTCTAGAGTATGGTGAGCGTAAGGGACTTTTTAATTTTGACGTTACCGTTAGTAAGCAGTACCTTGATTGGCTTGCGGCTCGCCATAAGCTATTGAATCCTACAAGCTTAGGGGTGGATTTAGGGTTTAGAAAACCAGCAGCCTACGAGCTCTATGGCATTTCTGACAAAATTAAGAATGGTGAGGCCCTCTCTAAAGAAGAAGTTCAAAGAGTTATTAGGGACGTACCCCATGACATGCTAGAACGATATCTGCGCTTTAGATTACATGACATTGACTACAAGGAACTACACGGCTATCTTCAGCCTAAAACTAGTCAAGCCGAAAAGGATGAAGACTATGGCATGGTGCAATACAAGGGTCTTGTAGCTAACGGCGCAAAAATTACCTATTATGACCAGCCTATCTATATGGGGTTTCAACATCGTCAGGTTTTGCGTCTTTTAATCGAGCAGCAAGGTGAGTTATGTAGCAAGGGCGAGTTTTTTGGGAATGTTGATCTATTTACTAGTGACAGCTACTCGTCAGATATGGATTCCTTACTAAGGAATCTTATCTATGAAGCGCGTAAAAAATTAAAAGTTGCAGTTGGAGGCAATTGCATAAAAAATATGCCAAGGGAGGGCTGGCATCTGAAGCTACCCTTATAGACCTAAACCGACAACTGACCGACGGACACTCTCTACAATCGAGAGTGTTTTTAATTTAAGGAGAAATGCAGATGAGGGAAGAACCACTTACGGTAAGCATGAGAGATTTAGGAGTTGTCGCTGCATTAGTCACGTGCGGCTTCGAGGTCGAAGGCACGAGCAGGGATGTAAATGGACGGATACATTTTATATTTCAAGAGACCGCAGCTCTAAGTGAGACAGTGAACGGCTATTATGCCGACACTCTTGTAATAAAAGCCCGCAAGTTTTTCGATAATACCAAAATGATAAAGGGTCGGATCTACTCCGAACAATAAACATGCGCTTAAGCAATGAACGCATAAGAACTTTGCAAATACTCCTACAAGAAGAGTTTGGTTTGGAGTATACCGACGAGCAGGCTCAAGAAGCCGGCGTGGCCATTATGCGTTTTGTAATTGCAAAAATTCAGCGTGAGCAAGAATTAACTATGAATAAGGATATATAAGATGAGCAGCAATAAAGCAGAGTCACCACAAACGCCTAATAATAAAAACAAAATAGAGACTATGCCCCCAAAGGAAATGAGCCTCAAAGAATTAGCCGATATACTGTCACTTACAATTAAAGACGACCACTACAACAAGCTAATTGTATTTCTTTGCATGCTGTCGGCATACACCGATCAAAGCCAGATAAATGTGAGCCTAAACGCACCAAGTTCAACAGGTAAAACATACCTCGCAACAGAGATTGCCAAATTGTTTCCCAAGGAGGATAAGATAGAACGCAGTGGCGCAAGTCCGACCTCTTTCTTTTATGGAGCCGGAAAAATCGATGAAAAACGCAAAGCAAAAATTGTATCGCTACGACGTAAGATACTACTGTTTTACGAACAGCCCAACCCCGCCCTTCAAGAAAGATTGCGCCCACTATTATCTCACGATAGTCGCGAGGCAAAATATAGCCTTACCAATAAAAACAAAGGTAGAAATGGCGTCGACAATATAATCCTAGAAGGCTTTGCAGCAACAGTATTCTGTTCTGCCGGTATGAGACTAGACGAACAAGAGGCCACTAGAGCAATCCTAATAAGCCCTGAAGCGACAGAAGCAAAACTCAGACAATCTATCCATTTACGCGCAGAGCGCAGCGCAGACGAAGCTAAGTTCACCGCATGGCTTAACACACAACCTGAGCGTAACGAGCTTATGGAACGTATCATCGCCATACGAAACGAAAACGTTGACGAGATAATTATTTCAAACACCGACATCAAGACTATTGAGCATGACTTTGTTACATCGTTGCCGGTACTACAGCCACGAAATCAGCGTGATATCGAGCATCTACTACAGCTCGTCAAAACAATCGCACTACTGAACGTCTGGCATCGCAGACAGGCGGATGGGCGGATTATCGCAAACAAATCCGACATTGGTCAGGCGTTCGAAATATGGGGTGAATTTTTTGAGAGTCAAAACCTAAACCTTCCTCCAGCAGTACTAAGTTTCTATAAGAAGTACGTTGTCCCCGCTTACACAATCAAATACACGGATGCGGATGACCCGACAAAGCTCGCAATGGATGAAAACAAAATTGGGCTTACGAGCCATGAGGTAAGTACCTACTACATGCAAGAAGAGCATACTATGCTTAATAATGACCGGTTACGCAAAGAAATACTTCCCCAGCTTCAAGCGGCGGGACTTATAACTATCGAAAAACCAAAAATCAACGACAACAGTATCGACAAACGATCTAGGCATATATTTCCTAGCCTTTTAACAGATAAGGATAAAAACAATATAGGATCGAGGGGTGTGGATGAGAATAATTGGTCAGAATACGAAGAACTATTGGATATGTTATAATAACTACGTTGACACAATCCATAAACACGCGAATAGTGTTTTTATTTCCCGACCCAAAAGGGCGGCATGGTATCAGGAAGTGGCTATTCGCTATGGACTGTGTCAACAACCGTGCCGCCCTTTTTGTTAGGAGTAAAAATGGATAAATTGAGATATATAGGCTACGTCCGTAAGTCTACGGAAGACGAAGAACGACAAGTTTTATCAAAAGAAGCTCAGCGTGATAAAATTCGCGAGCGTTTTGGTGATTTAAACATTGTAGAGATACTGGATGAAAGCAAGAGTGCTTTCGAACCTGACAAACGACTCGTATTCGCTTCGATTATGAAAAAGATAGATGCCGGCGAAGTTGATGGTATTGTAGCATGGCATCCTGATCGATTATCTCGAAATGAAATAGACGCTTCGGCAATTACTTATAGAATACGCAGGGGTAGCCTAAAAGATCTAAAATTTGCAAGCTTTACATTTGATAATTCCCCCGAGGGAATAATGATGCTACAAATGACAATGAGCCAATCACAATATTTTTCAGCAAAACTTAGCAAAGATGTTAAGCGTGGTAATGAGACAAAGCGTAAAAATGGCGGCCTTACTGGAGTCGCTCCACAAGGGTATCTAAATGACATTGCTACCCATAGAGTGGTAAAAGACCCTGAGCGGTTCACTCTAATCAGGCAAGCTTTCGATTTAATCCTCACAGGCGAGTATAGTGTACAGGAAATCTTACGCATCATGAATGAGGATTGGAAATATCGGACTGTTAAGCGTTCTAAGAGCGGCGATAGGCCGCTTTCACGCTCGACTCTCTATCAAGTCTTTAGGAACGTACGCTATGCAGGGCTAGTGCCTGACCCATACGATAATCTTAAGTTTTACCCCTCTGAATTTCCGGCGATGATCACACAGGAGGAGTATGACAAAGTTCAGGCTTTATTAGGTAGTCGCGGCTGTCCACGACTCGCACAACGCAGAGAGTTTGCTCTCAGAGGCTTTATGCAGTGCGGTGAGTGTGGATGTATGATTACAGCCCAAGCAAAAACTAAAAAGCTCAAAAATGGCGGCGAGACGATTCATCGGTATTATCACTGTACCGGAAAGCGAGATAATTGCTCTCAAGTGAAGCTACACGGCTACAAAAAGGAAGAAAAACTTTACGACGAGTTGAATGACTTGCTTGATACTTACGAACTAGTGCCAAAGTTAGAAGAATGGTCTATGGAGGCATTTCGACAGATGGCCGATGAAGAAATTAAAGACCGTAATAATGTGCAAAGTATGCAAAATAGCACAGCTGTATCAATTCAATGCCAATTAGATACCCTACTGGATATGGCAAGCAAAAAACTTATAGATGGCAATGAATATGAACGCAAGACCAAGCAACTTAAGGCCGAGCTAAAGCGAGTCAATGAAGAGCAGTCGGATACGATGAATGGGATCGAAAATTGGTATGAATTTGCAACTCGGACATTTGAAAAGTTAACGAATGCAAGTGACCGGTTTTCTAAAGGTGATGTTCTTGAAAAGAAAGATATTTTACTGGCAATTGGTCAGAACCCTGTTTTATACGAAGGAAAATTACAAATAACACCTAATGAATGGCTGGAGCCAGTGCGACAGAATGTGAAATCAATACGCAACGAGCTAGAGATGGTTAGAACCTTACCTCAACAGATACAAAAAGCCTCCGAAGAGGCTATCCGTCTAAAATGGCAGGGGAGACAGGACTTGAACCTGCAACCAACGGTTTTGGAGACCGCTACTCTACCAATTGAGCTACTCCCCTAGGCTCTATCATTGTACCAGATAGGCGTCCGCTAAAAAAGCGCCAAAATAACATGGTAATTTACAACTTCCCTTCCCCCTGCTACCATAAGCATAAAGGGGATTTAATTATATGCATGTTGTCGTTGTTGGGGGTGGCTTTGGTGGTATTAAAGCTGCACTTGAACTTAGTAAAAGAAATATCAGCAAAATTACGCTCATTTCAGATGAATCTTATTTTTTGCACCACGCCACGTTGTATGCAACGGCTACGGGTAAAAATGTCGCCGAGTCGGTTATTCCGCTTAATGTCATTTTTGCCCACCATCCGCGCGTTCATATTGTTAAGGATAAAGTAACTGCACTCGACCCTGATCGTCGCCTGATTAGTAGCAAGAAAAAAAGCTACCATTACGATAAGCTTGTTTTGGCGCTCGGCTCGGTAACAACTTTTTTTGGTATTGATGGCATGAAGGATCATGCGTACGGTATTAAAACGCTTGAAGAGGTTCGCGCCTTTCACGACCATATCCACGAAGAGGTTGTTACGAAAAAACTGGATAAAGAATTCTTCGTGATTGGGGCTGGCCCAACCGGGCTCGAGCTTGCTGGTGCGTTAGGTGAGTATCTTGCGTCATTAAAAACGCTGTACCGGCTGGGCAGGTCAGCTTCTAGGGTAACACTTGTTGAAGCGGCCCCGCAAATCGTTCCGCGTATGTCAAAAACAGCGGCGCGCATTATTTCAAAGCAACTCAAAAAACAGCACATTAAGGTATTGGTTAATCATAAAGTTGAGGCACTTAACAAAGACACCATTACCGTTGAAGGTAAGGCTCATGCAACAACAACCGCCGTATGGACATCGGGTGTTGCAAATAATGAGTTTTTTCAGCATAACGCCGAACTTTTTAACCTTGCGCCCAATGGCAGAGTAAACGTCAATCCGTACCTAGAGGCGCTGCCCAATGTGTACGTCATTGGCGACAATAATACAGTTACGCATAGTGGTATGGCCTGGCCAGCGCTAAAGCAGGCAACCCATGTGGCTAAAAATATCACCAAAACACTTACCAAGCGCCCTCAAGCCAAGTTTCGGCCGCACTCGGTGCCGTCTGGTATTCCTTTGTCGGAAACCTGGGCTTATGTTGAATGGCATGGGGTGTACGTTGCCGGACGGAGCGGGGCTTTTGTCCGCAGAATGATGGAGCTTTATGGCTACTGCCAACTGGTTCCCTTAAGGGTTGCTTTGCCCGTATGGCGTGCACATCATCTCGCCGAAATTACTGAATAACATAAAACTGTTCAGAACTGTTGAAAATGCTTATGCTTCGCTCTATAATAGGGGTAAATAGTGGCCAAAGAGAGGAAACGATTGCTTACGCAAGCGGCTCGTAAATAGGGTATGAAAATATTAATGTTGGGTTGGGAACTTCCTCCGCATAATAGCGGTGGCCTTGGTGTGGCGTGCTACCACCTCTCAAAGGCGCTTGCGATGCAAGGCGTGTCTATTGATTTCGTAGTCCCCTATACCGAAAAGCATGAGACCATCGACTTCATGAACGTCCTCAATGCTACGCCCCTTTCTCCTCTGCACAAGTTTGGTATGGGGGCTTACCATAGTCTTTTTACCATTGAAAGCAGCGCTGCACAGGGCTCCACCAAACAGCCTCCTCAAACCATTCGCGACGTTCAGCACCGCTACCTTCGCTATGTTGAAACACATTTGGCAGCTGGCAATACCTACGACGCCATTCATGCCCACGACTGGCTCACGCTTGAAGCGGGGGTACGAGCCAAAGAGCTCACCGGTAAGCCCCTCATTGCTCACGTGCACGCTACCGAGTTTGATCGCGCAGGGGGCGCACCCGGCAATCCTATTGTTCACGAAATTGAGTACCAAGGGTTACTTGCCGCCGACCGCATCATCGCCGTCAGTGCGCTCACTAAAAAAATTATTGTTGAAAAATACGCCATTCCCGAAGCGCGTGTCGAGGTTTCGCATAATGCTATTGATGTTGAGAGTTTTAACGACGGCTATACCTACGATGCCCGTACCTACCGCTACCTCGAAGGTCTCAAAGCCGAGGGGTACACAATTATTAGTGCTGTGTGTCGGCTTACTATCATGAAAGGGCTCGGTAATCTTGTGCGGGCCGTTGCCAAAGCCGCCGATAAATACGACCGACTGGCGCTGCTCCTTGCTGGTGACGGCGAACAGCGTGACGAGCTCATTCGCCTTGCAGCCGACCTCGGCATTGCTGATAAAGTCTTCTTTACCGGGTTTGTTCGCGGCAAGCAGTGGCGCGATGCCTATAGTGTTTCTGATGTGTTTGTCCTTAGTTCGGTAAGCGAGCCTTTTGGGCTGACCGCACTTGAAGCCGCCCACCACGACACTGCCCTGATTGTTACCCGGCAATCTGGTGTTGGCGAAGTACTTCATAGCATTTTTCGCTATGATTTTTGGGACACCGACCGCCTCGCCGACCAACTTGTGGGCATTGCCACGTCACCCGCCCTTAAGCAATCGCTCCGCGAAAATATTAAGCATGAATACGCTCGTATTTCGTGGCACGATGCAGCGGCGCAGTGTCTCGCCCTTTATAAAACAAACCGCCCAGTGGAGGTCTTCGCATGAGCCAGCGCGGCATTACTCTTTATTTGCACGTTCACCAACCGTTTCGCGTTCGTGAATATAGCGTCTTTGACACTGCGCTTGACCACAACTATTTCTACGAACCAGACCCGCTTGGCCGCACCAATAACCAAAAAATCTTCGAAAAAGTAGCCGATAAATCATATCGGCCAATGAATGCCTTGCTCGAAAAACTGCTTCATGCCCACCCAAGCTTTAAGGTATCGCTGAGTATTACCGGCACTTTCATCGAACAAGCCGAAGCCTGGGCACCGGATGTACTCGAGAGCTTCCAGCGGTTGGTCCGCACAGGCAGGGTTGAAATCGTTGCCGAAACGTACCATCACTCACTGGCCTTTTTCTTTAGCCGCGACGAATTTGAGCGGCAGGTTGAAGCGCATAAGACTAAAATCCGCCAAGTCTTTGGGGTCGAAACCAGCGTCTTTCGCAACACCGAACTTGCCTACAACGACGAGCTGGCTCAATGGGCCGATAGCTACGGCTTTAAAGGGATTCTTGCAGAAGGCTGGGACCCAATCCTTGATTGGCGCAGCCCTAATTACGTCTACCGGCCAGAGGGTACACAAACTATTTCACTACTTCTTAAAAATTACAAGCTCAGTGATGACCTTGCTTTCCGGTTTAGTAACCGCGCCTGGTCGGAATGGCCGCTCACTACCGATAAGTATCTTTCCTGGATGAATTCGGCCCTTTCCGACCAGCCGCTTGCAAACCTATTTATGGATTATGAAACTTTTGGTGAGCACCAATGGCACGATACAGGCATTTTTAGCTTTTTTGAAGAATTCGTTGCCGCATGGCTTGCCCAACCGGGCAACACCTTCTACACCGTCTCCGAAGCAATCGCCGCGCACCAGCCAGTGGGTACCTTGAGTATGCCTCAAACAGTCACTTGGGCCGATAGCGAACGCGACCTCACCGCCTGGCTGGGCAATAGTCTCCAGCACGAAGCCATGCGCCACCTCTATGCCCTTGAACACGATATTATACGTACAGGTGACGACTCCCTCATTGCCGACTGGCGTAAGCTTCAAACTTCTGACCACGCCTATTACATGTGCACAAAATGGTTTACCGATGGCGACGTTCATGCCTATTTTAGCCCCTATGCCTCACCCTACGACGCCTTTCTTTACTACATGAATGCCATTCGCGATATGCGTTGGCGCCTTCACGAAACGCACCGGGCAGGGGGGCTACATGGCTAGGTCGATTGTCCTTTCAAATGGCGCGCTGCATGTAGGGCTTAATACCTATGGTGTTGTCCATGACTTCTATTACCCCTACGTTGGCCTTGAAAACCACGCGGCTGGCTTGGGGCTGCGCCATAAAATTGGTGTCTATGTTGATGGTGCAATCAGCTGGACTGATGACGACCCCTCGTGGGAAATTACCGCTAGTTACCCCCATCAAGCGCTTATTGGCAACACCGTGGCGTGCAATAAACGCATCGGCATTATGCTTGAGTTTGATGACGCCGTTGACGCCGAAAGCAATGCCTTTATGCGCACGGTTCATGTTATCAATATGAACGAAACCACCCGAGACATAAAACTGTTCTTCTATCAGGCCTTCGCGATTGGTGATTCACGGAGCCACACCGACACCGCTCAGTACCTTCCAGATAGCAATGCCGTCCTTCATTACAGGGGCCGGCGTGCCTTTATTGCCTCGGGGTTACACGAGGGCCAGCCCTTTGACCAACACGCCATCGGGCTTTTTGGCACCGCCGAACACCAAGGTACCTACAAAGACGCCGAAGATGGCGAACTTGGTTGCGGCAATGTTGAACATGGTCGGGTTGATTCAGCACTACGCTTTTCGTTTACCCTTACCGGCCACTCTTCTGCCCGCGTCAATTACTGGGTTGCAGCCGGGAAAAGCACTCGGGAGGCGCTATATGTCCACAAGCAACTCCTTGAGCAGGGGCTCGACCAGCGCATGCAGGCCACGGCCAATTGGTGGCATACCTGGCTTCAGCCGGTTATTTCAGCTGCCCAGCGGCTCCCAGAGGCCTACCAAGACCACTTTATCGAAAGTGCCATGATTATTAAATCGCAGATGGATGACAGAGGCGCGGTTATTGCCAGTACCGATAGTTCACTCCTTAATTACTCAAAAGATGGCTATGCCTATTCGTGGCCGCGCGATGGCGCAAACGTTATCTGGCCCCTTATTCGCCTTGGCTACCATCAAGAAGCCTATCGGTTTTTTGAATTTTGCCAGCGCGGGCTTCACCCTGGTGGCTACCTGATGCATAAATATCGCGCTGATGGAGCAGTCGGCAGTAGCTGGCACCCCTACGTTCACGGCGACACCATTGCACCGCCTATTCAAGAGGATGAAACCGCCCTGGTGGTGTTTGTGTTCGTGCAGTTTTACCAGTTATCAAAAGATAGCAGCCTTATTAAAGACTTCTACCATACGCTCATTAAGCCCATGGCCGATTTTATGGCAGAATACATCGACGAAACCACCGGCCTCCCCAAGCCAAGTTACGATTTATGGGAAGAACGCTTCCTCATTAATACCCATACTACCGCAGTCACCTACGCCGCACTGCTTGCCGCCTCTGACTTAGCGGGTGTTGCCGGCGATAGTACCAGTGCCGTTAAATGGCGCAGTGCTGCCGAGGATATTCAGGCGGCCGCCCATAAGTACCTTTTTAACAAAGAAAGAAATGTTTTGTACCGGGGGGTTTCAGTCCATGATGGCCAGGTATACCCTGACGCAACCATCGACACTGCTGCTGTGTTTGGCGCCTTTATGTTTGGGCTTTTTAGCGCCAATAGCCCTGAAATACAAGCTTCGGTGGCAACAACGCTACACACCTTTAATGCCACGCCCGACCGCCCTGGGCTGCCTCGTTACGAAAATGACGATTACCGCCGACCAAGCAAGGAAGTAACGGGTAACTGGTGGTACATTACAACACTCTGGAAAGCCCAATACGACCTTGAACAAGGGAACGACCACGACGCACGTCAAGCCCTCGATTGGGTGACCGCTCATATTCTTCCCACCGGCATGATGGGTGAACAAATTAATCCATTGAACGAATCGGTGGTTGCACCTGCGCCGCTTACCTGGTCGCATGCTGAATATCTTTCTACCCTTATTGACCTGCTTGGCCGGGAGCGATAGCCGGTGGCGCTTCATAAACAAATCGCTCGTAATATACGGCACCGCTACTCCCCAAAACTTCGTGCGCGCGGGCGGGTGCTGAAGCAGTTTTCGGAATCGATTGGCCTAGTTCACTTTGGGAGCGTTCACCATAGCGACGACCACGAGGTAGTGCGAGGCTTTAGTGCTTCAACGACCCACGTTGACGCTGATGTATCGGTGGGTACTTATGATGGTTACGATATCCGTATTCTGAACCGCTACGACACCGTCCCACTTATGGGCAGCCGAACCCATGAGCAGTTTTGGACGATTTTTGAGGTGAAACTATCGACGGCCACAGTACCACACGTGGTATTTGTACCCACCGGTGGCCAAGGGGGCGAATACACGCGGCTTTTTACTGCGCAACCACACATGCAACCACTCAACACGATGCTTCTTCATAATAAGAGCTCCGAGGTGCATGGTCGTTTTCAGATACTGGCCCGTACCTCTCATGCCCACCGTATTGAGGAACTTTTTGTTTCACCCATCATTGTTGGGATTGGGGCTCGTTTTTGGCCTCATGGCATTGAAGTTCATAATGGCACGCTTTATGTGTATATCACCGAACAGCGCCTTACACGCCCCTTGCTTGAAACAACAATGGCCTCAACCCTCTGGCTCGCCGAAATGCTCGACGATAACCAGGTGGGCATAAAAGAAAAGCAATAGCCGAGGCTAACTTTTGCGAGCCTTAACTTCGTTACGGCCAAGGTTCTTCTTGGTTTCAGTGTAAACAGCATGCTTACGCGCAACGGGGTCGTACTTTTTAAGGCTGATTTTCTCGGTGGTATTTTGCGTATTCTTAGTAGTGTAGTACGTACGGTGACCAGAAAGCTCGCTTACGAGACCGATCAACTTGCGCTTTGTATTCTTCTTTGCCATTCGGGTTCCTTTATTACTATTTTGTAAGTACCTTTTGTAGAGTAATTCGTACCTACGACTTTCAGGGGTTAATTATAGCAGGAGTAGCCCCGAGAAGCAAGGTTTTCTAAGGTAGAGGCTTTTCATCGCTTATGATATAGTTTGAAGTATGAATACAACGCCCCATGATACAACACCCCATGCCTCACCTGAACATACACCACCAACCACGCCTCCGCCTGCCCCGACCCCGCCACTTTCGTCAACAGCCGAAAATGGCAAAACTCTTGGGATCGTTGGATTTATTATGGCGTTTATTTTTGCACCGGTTGGCCTGGGGCTCAGTATCGGCGGCGTGCTTCAATCAAAAAAGGCTGGCCAGACCAACGGGTTAGGGTTGGCGGGCATATACGTAGGTGGTGCTTTTACGGCATTTTGGGTCCTTATGATAGGAGCCATGATATATGTTTATATTACCGTGCCGCAGTACGGAAGCGAACGATACTACCCGACCCATACATGCGACTACGGTGAGACATACGGCTGTCGTTATGAATAACTATACCACTTATGGTATACTACACTCATGAATGAATCGACTCCACCCACCCCACCTGAACCAACACCCGTAACACCTGTAGCGCCTCCGTCTGCACCGATACCAACAGCCTATGCCCAGCCTCACGCTCCGGGCGCCGTAGCGCCAGCCGAGAACCCGGGCAAGACACTTGGCTTAGTTGGGTTTATTTTGTCATTTTTCTTCCCGCCAGTTGGTCTCGGGCTGAGTATTGGCGGGCTTGTGAAGTCAAAGAAGGCCGGGCACCCCAATGGGCTCGCGCTCGCCGGGATTATTATCGGAGCCTGCCTAGCGGTGCTATACACCATAGTAACTGTACTCATGCTGCTTGCCGTAGTAGGCATGACCGGCGAGGTCCTCACCCAGTGTAGCCAAACAACAGCCCCCGGGGTCACCGTCAACGGCGAATACTTTAGCTGTGCGGGGCTTAACTAAAACATAGTTCGGTTTTCCCTTAGGCACACCAAGGCGCGATGTAGCAATACATCGCGTTTTATGATATAATAGTAATTATATTTAGTGCCCTGCTGTACTAAATAGCTCTTCCCCTCCCAACCCCACTCCCACCGAAAGGTACCCCCGTGAACACTCCACACACCCGCCGCCCTCAGCGGTACCGCGTTAACCCGCGGTTCGCTCTCTGGTTGGCCAGCTCGCTCGCCTTGGCGACGATACTGGTTGCCTGGTCGCCCCTAAAGTGGTGGGGTGTACCCGCCGCCTTTGGTATTACCTTTCTGGTACGTGCCGCCCAGGTACGTCGGCTCGAGCAGCGAGCTGCACAGGCTACGCAGCCACTCACCATAGAGGCGAGCACGCTCGACCAACCTTCCGCAAGCGACCCCTCGGCCGAAACACCAGGCTCCGCGTACCATGAGTACAACGAGAGTGAAGCGCCAACCCTTCCCATTCCACTTCCCTCTTTCTGGGTTGAAAGTGAAGCGGAGGAGTTCGAGAACCCTTGGACCCTCCCCGACGAATCGGAATCGGTCCAGTTGTTAAGGCAAATCGCGGCAGCCCTGCAACGCGACCAAGAGCCCACGCCCAGGCGACCGGAATTGGACCCGATTCTTTCACCCCGCTTCGAGGAACTCCCTCGATGGGTGAGACAGGCCTACCCTATTCCCGCGCCGGAACGAGTGGTGGCCTTTGTTCGCGTCCACTGGCTTCGTGCCGTTCCGCCCGTCGCTACAGCAATGAGCACCACGGTTGGCGTATGGTGGAGCTACTTCGCCTTCTTCGCCGGTAACCCGATGATGTTTTGGGTGCACGCGCTTGCCTGGGCTTCCGTCATGGTCGCCTCTGGCATTGTGTTTCTGAAACACTATCGCCACGTCTACGTATGGGACGTCAACAGCGTTGTGCTGTACCGCGGCGTATTCACCATCAGGGTGGCCTCGGTAGGCTACTCAAAAATCACCGACCTGGAAACCGTCCGCCCCTTGATGGGCAGAATGTTCGGCTACTGGAACCTGCGAGTCGAAACAGCCGGCCAACAACAGGCTATTGGTGATGAGCGTTTCCTAACGGGTGGTAGACGGCTCTGCCAGTACATATCGGAGTACGTCAACGCACGAAAGCAGTAAGGGTACGGCGGTTGGACGCCGGGGAAGGTAATGGGCGGGGGCAAGTGCGCTTTTATAGCCGCTTGCTCCTGCCCTTCTTCCTAGAATAAACAAACCTCCCTTAGGGGAGGTTTTACGATTGACAATTAATATGGGTAGGGCGGTGGCCCCAAGGGCGCAGGAATGCACCCAAGGGGCCACCGCAGTCGAATACTACTACGGAGTGGTGGCTTGTTCGGCAGACGAAAAGATTGTCCGCCACAACTCACCAACAGTGGCCATGAAATCCGTCAGGCCCCAGTCTGGGAAAAATGCTCCCAGAAGAAAGACCAGCGCCAGCACCAGCAGGACCATCAGGATTCCTCCGACAATCCGCTGCCAGCGCTTGGCATCGCTCATGGCGATACCAACGAACCACAGGCAACCAATGACCGCCACGATGAGCGCCAGGGCGTTCAGGAATTCATTCCCGCGGACGATGTGTAGCGCGCGAAGGAGCACGTACACAGCACCCGTCAGGAAGAACGCCGCCACCATGCGAAGGGCGAAATTCTTGTTCTTTTTCAAAAACAAGAACGACACCACGCCGACCAACAGGCCAACGTACAGCATCGGCGTATAAAACACCAACCCTAGTACGTTGTCGATCGATCGGAAGAATGCTCCGATCGTCACACCGACGTCATCGCCGGCTGATGTTGCGTACTGCATACGCAACACCTCCTCTCTTACGTTTCAATTCCAGTAGATTTCAAGGTATAACGACTACTTTTATTATAACACAAAATTAGTTATCAAGCAATCGTTTACACTCCGGCTAAAAACCAGGGCGCGCCCGGCAGCGCTTTTATTAGCGCTTAGCAGCTGGGCTACGACGCCACCACTTCTACAGCTACAGCTGCTTCGCAAGCTCCGTCAACCCTGCCTGCACCCCTGCTTGGTCAACACCCGCTAAGCGAGTAGCTGTCATAGCAATGACCTGCCTCCCCATAAGCACGTACAGCATGGTGTTCTTCTCATATACCCCTTGAGCTGTTTTGAGTTTAACGAAAAAGGCTTGATCACCAACACCATCAACATCAATTGGCGCATTGACCGATGCCTGGCCTTCGGCTGTTTGTGGGCTGTGAAGCTGGTTCACATAGGCCTTGGCAGCAGCAGAATCTTTAAAATTGCTGACTTGTGAATATCTTACAGGCAAATTAAATAGCCCTTGCGCTTGACAAGCAGCTAGACTAGACTAAGCAAAAAGGGGTACAGCAATGCAAGAAACCACACCACTTAAGAAGAAATCTCGGCACTGGCGTAAGCCGGTAGTGCTATCAATAGTTCTCATCTTATTGGTTGCGGTTGGCGTCATAGCCTCCCTTTGGCAGCGAGCGGCCGACGAGGCTGCAGCTCAACGTAAGGCAACTGAGATACTGGTTGCAAAAGTCACCTCGCTTGAGGCAGCGCAGCAACGTGTTGCTAGCCCAGACGAGGCGATAACCACCACCAAACCCGAGCAAACAAATTCCTCGGGTACGCAAAATGGCACTTCCTCGGGCGTTACAACCAGTAGCCCGGTAGCAACGGCTATCGCGTACTCCCGTGCGCAACATGGTAGCGAAAACGCTACACTCAATGGTACAGTCGTAAAACAATCTGGAGCCTTTGCCCGCGTTGGCATTACCACCGACAGTACAGGCGGGTACGCCTGTGTACTGAAACAATCCGATGGCATTTGGCTGGTGATTTTTTGCGGGCAAGCCGCGCCATTGCCAAACCAACTTGCCCCATGGGGCGTCCCAGCGGATATGCTTGATGGGTTACAGTAGGTAGTGCAGGCCGCGCAAGGAGTCGCCCGTGAGAGCGACACTTCACAAAGCACTCGACAGAAGTGCACCGAGCTTTCTTTAAGCAACACATAGGAAACTCTTTTTCCTTTAACGTTGCCTTTCAAAAGTGGCTCAAATTAAACCCCGGGAAGACATACAAAGAAGCTATAGTCGCCTACTCCCACATCTTAGCGGACAAGAAACGAAGCAAAACGAACATCGATAAACAGTTTGAGTACAACACCTATATTCGTGACTTCTTTGCTGATAATCAGGGAAGGTCCTTGGCAGATGCTATACGGTGCTGGAATTATAAGAAGGGGCTACAAGGGCAGCATCGCTATGAGAGGTCGGATCTTTCAGAGATTCAGTAGCTAGGTATAGATATAAACACTGCTCTATACAAAAAGAGAGCCGTTTAGGCTCTCTTGATGATGGTGAAGGTTCAGAATATGCGTTACGACGCTGACGAGCCTTCAATGCTTACTATTATACATAATCAGCGTTTGATTTCATCCACATTTTTTTCTTTTGAGATGAACAATAGGCGTTTGACAGATTTGACAACAGTTCTGCCGTAAAAGTTACTGACAAAGTGGAAATTGTTTCTGACGGCGAGTGGTGCTGGTGCCAAAGTGGCAAAACCTTGAAACGATCGCCTAGCAGAGATGAAAGTCTGGAGTTTTGTGCTAAATAAGTTCTAGCGAGCGCATCAAGTCGTTATATAGAAAAATCACCTCTATTAGTTAGAAGTGACTTTTCTATGGAGCCATTTTACGCGCTCGGTAGAACCCATTTTGACGCAAAAAGCTAATTCTGAGCCGTGCTGCTCCCCACCGCAAGCGGTGGGAGGCGCTTGGGCGTCGCGCAAGATGCTATTTCGCTGCTAGGGTACCTAGAAATGGCAAGAAATAATCTGCTGGCGTAGTAACTAGCTTTGAGGGAGTGGAGTTCTCAGCTTTACAATACTTCTCTATAATATAATTACCGAGAGTATAGCCAAGCCAATTCGGATATTTACCATAGCCAAAGAACCACTCATAATAGTCGTATTCGCCGTCTTTAGACTGTATGATTTGCTTCAGGTCGGCAAGCGCGCTTTCGATATCAGCATTCTCTATGTCTTTTCGATAAGTAATGGGGTGATGCTTTGGATCGATTTCAAGTTCAAATTGATCTGCTAATCCTTCAGATATAATCTTCTTGAAAAGCGAATTAGTATCGCCGAGTACTTTCATTCGTGCCGCGTGATGGAGTTCGTGGCATATCGTCAGCATTAGTTCATGTTTAGAAAACGCAAACGTCGCATCGAGAGGAATCATGATGATGTTTTGGTTGTCGGTGTTTCCGCCAATTCCTGTTTCGCTAATAACTAAATCGGGGTTGTGGTAAAAAACAACATCAATGTCTGGAAGCTCCTGCAATAATTTTCGAGTTGATCGAACCGCTATGGCAAAAGCTTCATTAATAGTCCTGAGGTTATCGTCAGAAAATATTCCACTTGAGTTAAGGATAACTTTATTGATGCGTGATTTGTTCATATGTCTAGATAGTTTGTTGTTTCGAGCGGAGTGCGCTTGACGGAAATCGTCTGGGTCTTTGCCATGCTCATCACCTCCTTAGTTGAATAGAGAGCTAGGCGAGATAGTGCGGGAAAGGGACTGACGTTTGGTCAACACCATCTTTGACAAGGCTGTGTGAAATATGGTCACGACCATACCCAAAGTTGATCGGAACCAAATCCTCAATCACAGCACAAACAAGTTCGTGCTCGGCATCAAACACCTGCGCAACTTTATTGACGATAGTTGCGACAGTGTTTCTACCGTCACAAAACCGCAAGATCTCGTTGATGAGAGCTACTTGGCTGTCGACGATGATGCGTTCGGTTCTGGTGCGAAACTCGATCACACCATCACCAGTTGACGTAGCTGCTACGACCAGCGGCTGCACTTCCTGAGCTATCATGGCGTGTTCATTTCTATGTTAAGCAACAGAATGCGGTTGCATTCATGTCAATAATATATCATTAGGGTTAATCTGCGTCAATCCGATTACCGCCACGCAAAAGGCCGCCCGTGAGGGCGACCAAATCGCAATTTTGTCCATTCTGGAGCCACGATCGGGGCTTGAACCCGAGACCTCATCCTTCGCTTACACCTTATCTTATTATTCGCATGATAAGGGCTAGACTGTATCTTAGGCATATTACATTCGTAACGTAGCCTCCCTTGTCAGTCGTTCGGGCGAAAACCTAATGATTGTCGCCACGGTCTTACCCTGCGTGGGCTTTAACCGTTATTCGGGATTCACTAACGCATTTCTTTGTTAGTGGGCAGGGATTTTGCGTCCCACCATGGATGCGCTCTACCAACTGAGCTATCGCGGCATATGTTACCGTATTGGCAACTTAAAACACTATAGCGTAAAATAGTCCGAATGTCGAGATGGAACGCTATTTCTTACGCTTCGTAACAACCTTACGCTTCTCGAGGTACGGCACTACAAAAGTATACACCAATGACCAAATAACACCGTTGCCGATAAAAGTTAGGATAGCGACCAGCGCAAGAAACAAAATAGCTTGGCCAAGTGGAGGGTGGATAAGGCTCGTAAATGCGGCAATAATAAACAGAGCAGCTGCAACGACAAGATACGCACCTTGCACTTTATACTATAATTTTGTCTAATATCTCGTCGAGCCCGGCGAATCATTCATTCTAGGCTCCGATGGTCGGGCTATCGCCGTAGTCACTCCGATAAGAGGCACATACGCGTCACGTGTCGGGCACCAAGAAATTGCGCCGGCTCTTTTTGATCTACCGGTAGGAGAGCTCAAGAAGGTACTCCGCTCTCTGAAGCGTCGCCGACGAATACGCGCCAACCCGGTAGCGCCTCGCCTGCGCATCGTGCAAGACGCCCCAAGAGGGTGGTCGTACTTATAATCAAGCTCCTGGCCCCGACGTACCTGTCGGGGCCAGGTTAATATACGGGCCTGGTAGAGCGGTGAGCTACAGCCCCTTCAAATCAAGCACCACCAAATGCTCAATATGTGGCGTTCGCGGGAAGAAGTTATACCCCCGATGCGCTCGAATGCCATACGCCTCAGCCAGCCTTTCGACATCTCGGGCCTGCGTAACGGGGTTGCAAGAAAGGTAAATAATTCTTTCTGGCCGTGCCTCAAGCAGCCGCTGTACAACATCGTCGTGAAGGCCAGCACGAGGCGGGTCGACAATAATTATTTTATCGCTCGTAATATATTCAAGTGCCCGCTCGCTTGCTGCAAGTACCGGAATGGCATTACTTCCCAGCTCTTTAACATTTTGCTGCATTTCACGCACCGCATGCTCATTAAGCTCGACCAGCGTCACCGCATTGCCACCAATAGTGAGGCCAATAGAGCCTACCCCACTGTACATATCAACCACTGGCTTGCCCGCTGGTATATAAGTACGCATATCGCTCAAAGCCTGCTCGTATACGGGCAGGTTAATTTGAAAGAACCCCTCGGTGGCATAGCGGAAAGAAACGCCCAAGACCGTGTCGCTCAGTGGCGCGGCATCCCCCTGAAGGCGCTTCGTAATAACACTCGCCGGGCTTTGAGGGTTCGAATAAATGACTTCGCCATTTTGTGGCGTGGTAAGCTCGGTAAATAATGCCTGCGCGTCAAAGGTTTCATTTTTAACATATAATTGCCAGGCAACATTCCCCTGCTGCGATGCGCGTATGAGGAGAGTTTTTAGTGCCCTACCTTCAATGTTGAGCTTATTTAATGCGTCAACAATTTCCCTGCCCTTAGCGTTAATTGCGGGGTGCGCCAAGCTTGTACCAGGTACCGCAACCTTGCCATGCGAGCCGCGCTTAAAGAAAGCCAGCGATAACGCTTCCTGTTCGGTATCATACCAAAAACTAAATTCTATCTTATTGCGATAGTTTTTTATAAGATTGTCGGAATACACTTCGATAGGGTCTGGGAGGACGATGTTGTGCAGTTCAAAAGCCTCTTCGATAAGCGCCGCTTTGTACCGCTGCTCGGCTTCAAACGACATTATTTGCCATGGACTCGTTGAAAGATAGCTTTCAGGGTCAATCGGTTCGATGCGGTCTGAACTTGCTTTGACGACCTCAACCACCACCCCTTCGGCATAACTTGATTTCTTTTTCGTAAGCTGCACCTGTACCGTTTCATCAGGCAAACCGCCCCACACAAAAACCTTACGCCCATCTTCAAGGGTGCCCAGCGCTTGCCCGCCACCAACGATTTTTTCAAGGGTTACTTCGACGATTGGGAGTGATTTTTTGACCATTCATCCTATAATAGCACGAGAAACCAAGCAAAAAGCAATAGAGGGTCTACCCTCAGTGGGCTTCTTGTGCTACTATGGTTCAGTACGTATAGAGCTCGCCGCCTTAGCTCAGTTGGTTAGAGCGGCTGTTTTGTAAACAGTAGGTCCACGGTTCGAATCCGTGAGGCGGCTCCAAGTACACGCCGGAGTCGCGTAGTGGCAATCGCACGAGACTGTAAATCTTGCGCCGTAAGGCTTCGTAGGTTCGAGTCCTACCTCCGGCACCATAAAATTTTTCCTAAGATTAGCCATAATTGGCTTTTTTCTATTTTCAAATATGTAGTTCAGGAACAACCCATTCTTGATTCTTTGGATGGGTTAGTAAGTCTGGATAGTAAAGAGTAACTTCTTCACCAGGATTGATAGTTCGTGTGGCAAATAATTTCCAAGCATTTGCAATAACATTAGGATTCTTGTCATGATTTATGTACCAAAATAACGACATAGTTGCCTTGCGCCTGAGATATCTTACTGAATGAGGTTGAGTCAATATCATTATTCAAAGCATTTGAATTCTTTATACTTTATCCATACAACTCATCAAGCACACTCTCAGGCATAAAGCTCGCCTCGGTAATGTCAGCGCTGGGCTTCCACACAAGGTCCCCAATAATTGTTACGTCAAAGTAAAGAGACATTTTCCAGAAATCAAGTTCTTTGTCTGGGCGCGATGGCATATACTGCGTTTTTATTTCTCTGAATGCAATTGTAAAGTCATTCTTAATACCAAGCTCTTCATGCAGTTCCCGCTTTAGGCAGTCGTATTCACTTTCGGCGTGGTCAAGCCCGCCACCAGGAAGTTCCCAAGCGTCTTGATGTTCTTTTACAACAAGAATCTCACCGCTGTCATTCCGAATAATACCCTTAATAGAGACCCTGTAAAACGTATTTGGATATTTCCCCTGCATTTACATCACCCGCCGCGGTTGTACCACTTTGTTTTGCGCCTGTGGAATAATCATCTTCGCAGCTCGCTCACGGAGCTCAAGAGAAAGCGTCTGCTCACCGACGTTCTCATAGGCATCAGCAAGAATAGTAAGTGTTTGTGGAATCGGGTCAAGCTCAACGGCGCGCTCGAGAGCTTCAATCATCTTTTTATTATTATTTAACTTTTCCTGCACTTTTGCGTACGCAATGTGGCGGGCAGCATGGTCGCTATCCATCGCCAGAGCTTGTTCAAATGCCAGGGCGGCTTTTTCATAATGCTCAGTTTCAAAGTAAATGAGCCCGACGTTATGAAGGCTGCTTGCGCTCGGTTCAAGGCTCTGAGCAATTTCAAAACATTCAATGGCTTCTTTAAATTGCTGCTGCTTGGCATACAAAATACCAAGGCGGTTATAGGCACTTGCGTTTCGTTCGTCCACTCGAAGAATCGTCAAGAGCGCCTTTTCAGCGCGAAGATACTTACGATCTTGCAAGGATGTTTGAGCAATTGACCATAGTTGGTCAAGCTTATCGGATAATTTTGAAGAAAGATCGCTCGTGACTTCACTAACGGTCTGTCGTTGCCAGAGCACCCAGGTGCCAAGCAAGGCAATAAATACAAGGCCTAACATATACGTTATTATTGTAGCACAACAAGGGTGCTTAACCGTAGACGAACATTCCCCTAACGTGCTATATTTTCATCATGCAACCATCAACCTCACAACCAGAAGCACAAACACCACAACAACAAACGCAACCTCAACCGTCGCCACCGCAAAATCAAAATCCAGGAAAAACACTCGGAATCACCGGCTTTATTCTTCAGTTTATATGGGGGCCACTTGGTATTATTCTTGGCTCAATTGGCCTCGTAAAATCTAAGAAAGCCAATCAAAGTAATGTCTTTGCTCTTCTGGCTATTATTCTAGGCAGCCTACGTACCCTTGCAGAGATTGGTATCGTCATTACACTCAGTGCACTTGCCGCAAACTCTACCTTATCACTTTCTTCGCTCACGCCGTCACTTAATGGAGTGGGGACGCAACCCTCAAACAATCGAATCTCACAAACCGACCTCCGTAGCACCGAGCGTGCTATTACCGCCCTTGATAGCAGCATTACCGGTGCCGAGGTGACGCTTACGCCATCTGGCTTGTCGGACGGTGCAACTATTGTGCTTGCAATGCGCTCAGACGACCCGCTCTCGGCGGCGCTTGTCCATAATGTTCTATGGACAACCAGAGAGCACCTCAACAATCCTGTATCCTACTCTCTTCTTGCGTGTAGCACAAACTCAAACCCCTGTAGTGTCGTAGACGTGAGAAGTGGCGCCACAACACTTGGGCTCGACTGGGGCGCATTCGGGGCTGGCATCGTTGTTACACGAGGCGTTCTTAATACGCTTGGCGCACCAACCAGTGCACATTAATTGCACTTCCTAGGCCGCACTTAACTGTAAGCGAACATTTCCTTGTTCGCTGATGCGTTGATGCGTCCGCTCAAGGCTTTGCAATAACCGTAGGTACTGCATATTACCATCACGCACAAGGCTAGTCTGGATCATTTTCATAGCATCCTCAAGCAGTACCAGCGCACTCTGGCGGCTGTCCTTGTACTCATAAGCAACCTTGAGCCGCTGGTATGGTGTACCCTGAATGTAGGTGCGGGCATCACGGATAATTTCTGCTCGTATTTCAAAGGCTTTCGTATTTGTTGCAAGTCGCGTCAACTCGGCAGGCAAACCAGAGGCGACGAATAACAGCTGCGACCTTAGCGTTGCATCAATGACGCCCACCTCGTCAAGCAGCGCAGATGATTGTGCGTCTGAAATTGGTCGAAGCGTAATCGCTTGCATCCTTGAGAGGATTGTCGGCAGTAAACGCTCGGGGGTGTGCGTGAGAAGTATGAATGAAGTACCCTCAGTTGGCTCTTCGAGTAGCTTTAAAAAAGCATTTTGCGCTGGCGCCGCCATGCGTTCGGCGTAATCAATAATAATCAGACGGCCGGCCGGTGCGACTGTCTTTGTTATGTCGTAGAGTCGCCGTATGATTGCAATGGTGATTATGCCCTTCTCGATATCTATTTTCTCGTCTTTTTCGGGAAGTACCGTCATAACAACTTTGTCTGTTTGTGTCGCGTAGTGCTCGGCAATTGTTTTAAGCCCAATACCCACTGGTCCCGCAAGTAGCAAAGCGTGAGGCATTGACTGTAAAACCGCCTCAAGTACCGTTTGGCTGGTTTTATTTATATACAAAGACATGGAACGCTCCCCCATGGTGCTTTAGGCCACCCCAGAAGCACTGGCACTTTCAACAAGTTCAGTAAACAGTGGCGGCACCGGTGCGGTAAATACCTTGCGCTGCGACCCCGGAATAGTTATTTCGAGACTATGCGCATGCAAACACAAACGCGACGCACTATCTTTTGAGCCATACACCCTATCACCAGCAATAGGCGTATTAATGTACCGCATGTGTACACGCAGCTGGTGTGTGCGGCCTGTTTTTGGCCGAAGCTCAACAAGCGACTGCTCACCGTTTGTAGCAAGCACCTCATAAGCAGTAAGCGCGGGCTTTCCCTTAGAGTCAACCCGAAAAGTACTCGGTGATGATGGGTTGCGACCAATAGGTAAATCAATCATGGCCTTCTCGAGCTTTGGCGTGCCGTCAATCACGGCTGTATAGTGTTTCTTCACCGTTCTATCGGCGAATTGTTTTTTGAGCACAGCAGCTGCTTCGTCGGTACGAGCCCCGATAATCACCCCGCTTGTATCTCGGTCGAGGCGGTGGACAATCCCGGGGCGATTCGTATCAAGCCCATGAGTAGTGTATCGGCGGAAAAAATCAGCTACCGTAAATTCGTCATGCAGTGCACCCTTGGCATGCGTTAACACACCGGCCGGTTTATTCACCACAATCACTTCATCATCAAGGTACAAAATTGGCAGTGCTTCACCCGAGAAATTCGTTTTTTCAGGCGGAGACAACGAAAGCTCATCAGCCTCGGTAACGTCGAATTTATTTTTGGTGACGACCCCCCCGTTCACCGCAACATATCCCCCTTTAATATACTTCTGAATAGTACTGCGAGAAAGCTCGGGGTGCCGCGTAGCCAACTCGTGGTCAAGCCGCACTTTGTGTACTTTTTTCTCAAATAGGTACACATCTTTTCCCTTATAGGGCATTCCATAAGCCTTTTGCTGGCCATCGATAGGGTTGCGAACGAGCGTACCTTCGCTATTTGGAATATCAAGGCGAAGGTGGTCAAGTACAATCTGCGGGTCGTCACCGGCCGAGGCATCAAAGAGCATATAGTAGACGCGCCGCCCACACATAAACGAAAGTAAGCGACTCAGCTGCCGTTCAGGGTATTCTTTAACATTTTTTATTTCTTTACGTGCAGTTAACTCGCCCGCAAGCTCAAACTTACGAAGAATCGCCAAAATATCGGTTTGAATTGTTTTTGCCACAAGCGCCTCTTTTTATGGATTATCCCTTTTACTATACCACGAGGAGCCCGGGTGAAATAATTGCCAGGCATTAAATGGGTTGGCTTTAGGCAGGAGTGATGCAGCGGACGGAAAAGCCAAAGCTCTTACCATAGTTGTACGACGCGCCGACCCCAGCCTTATTGAAGTACAGGTAGTGCGCACTCTGCGCAGCGTACTGAGAACCGGCCCAAAAGCGGCCGGCCTGCCCCTGAGTGAGAAACGCCTCGAGCCAGCCGCCGCCTCGCTGAGCGAGCCAAGAAGACTGCAGGTTGATGGCTGCTTGTGGGGTGTTAGCGTTGGCGGCTATAGAGTTTGCTAAAAGCTCGAATTCATGACCCGTACCCGGATTGCCACCCATAGGCAACCTCCACCCCGCCGGGCAAATAGAAACATTGGCGTTGTAAGCGGGGGTTGTGGCGTTGGCGCACGCTACAGTGCCTTGTTGGTTGCCCATAGCGGCGCACCAGTTGTAGTAATAACCGTATTGGGGATTGGTGGTTCCGCCGTCGGTTGAGGTGCTTGGGGCGGTTGGGTAGGTGGTGCTGTTAGTAGCTGCGGTTGTTGGGTTGATGTAGTACTTTGCTACAGTGTAGGTTGCTGCTCCTGCTCCGTCACTGCTTCCGTTCTGGAGGGTTTTAACATCGCCGTGGGTGTTCGCTCCTTCATTGCTTATTCCCCCAGCATATGCCAAGTTTGTCAGCATCCAACATCTGCCGTCTGGCATCTTCTGGACCCAGTAGGTGTGGTTGTCTCTTGCGTCGACGGCCATGGTGCGGGTTGTCGGGCAGTTGGCGGTGGTGACGTTCTGAAGATAAAGAATGGTACTTGCACAATCCCCCTCCTTCACTTTGCCGTCTTGGGTAACGTAGAATTTCTTTGGTGTTTTCGAAGAAGTAATATCAATACAGTAGGTATCGTCCGAAGACCGCACATAGGTCATTGTACCCCCTTCGGCACTGGCAATTTTCAAGTCGACAGTCAGCTCGCTGGGGTATTTCTTCTGGCCTAATTTATATGAAGCCACGTTAGCGGCCGTACTGCTTAGGTCTGATTTAAGGGAATTTTCGTAAGCTTGGGTGCTCGTACCCCTATATACAATAACCGCCATAGTGGCAATGATTGCAATAACAATAATAACAATAAGGAGTTCAACGACGGTGAACGCCTTCGTACTTATGGCTTGGCGTGGAGATGTCTTCATGCCCCCAGTATACCATAAGCACTACCCGGGAAATATGGGCACATAACAAAAAGCCCCTTCCTTGAAGGGGCTTTTTATATATAACTCGGGAGCGCAGCTTAACGCTTCGAGAATTGCTCACGCTTACGGGCGCTTCGAAGACCATACTTCTTGCGCTCTTTCTCGCGTGAATCGCGCTTAAGAAGGTCGGCTTTCTTAAGTGTCGAACGAAGGTCGGAGTGAGCAACGGTTAGTGCCTTAGCAATGGCGAGCTTAATTGCGTCAACCTGGCCAGCAATACCACCACCCTGAACACGAACGGTGATATCAAAGTCTTTTTGCTTGTTTACAAGGGCGAGGGGGTCGGTAATTTCAGCAAGCAGCGACTTATTGCCGTCAAGATATTCAGCGGCTGGCTTTTCGTTGATAGTTACCGTACCCTTACCCTTGTAAAGACGGGCACGAGCCGTAGCGCTCTTTCGGCGCCCGAGGCCGTAGAAGTAAGATGCATCAGCCATATTACTTTACCTCAACTTTCTTTGGGGTTTGTGCAGTATGTGCGTGTTCTGCGCCGGCAAACACCTTCAGGCGAGCCATACGGCCCTCTGAAAGCTTGTTCTTTGGCAGCATACCGCGTACAGCGTTTTCAATAATGCGTTCTGGGAATTTCTCACGAACTTCCGCAAGGGTTGCATCCTTAATACCACCAGGGAACCCTGAGTGGCGGTAGTACACCTTACCTGTTTCTTTGTTGCCAGTTACCACAAGCTTTTCAGCATTGATAACAACAACATAGTCACCACCATCGGTGTGCGGGGTGTAGGTTGGCTTGTTTTTGCCAATAAGCTTATCGGCAATAATTGTTGCGATACGACCGAGGGGAAGCTCGGCAGCATCAACCAAGAACCACTCACGAGATACATCAGCTGGTTTTTGGCTATAGGTTTTCCCGAAGGTCTTAGCACTTACCATTATTTGTTCTCCTTAGCAGCTGGCTTAGCAACTTCTTTAATTTCGTCAACAAAGGCAATCGTTGCCATTTGTGCGCCGTCACCAACGCGAAGACGAGTCCGTTCAACACGCACGTGGCCACTGGTGCGGCCACTGAGCTGTGGTGCAATCACGTCAACAAGACGAACAGCAGCAGCCTGCGTTGAAAGACCGGCAATAACGCGGCGGCGGTTAGCAAGGTCGCCCTTTTTAGCTTTGGTAACGAGTTTTTCAATGTAACGGACGAGTTCTTTAGCCTTAGGAAGCGTGGTTTCAATCTTACCGTGCTCAACAAGGCTTGTCGCAAGCCCCTTTATGAGGGCACGGCGCTGGTCACGCTCGCGGCCGAACTTTCGCCCTTGGTATCCGTGTCGGTGCATATTCTAGACGTCCAATTCTGCCAATTTATCTTTGACTTCATCAAGCGCTTTGCTACCGAAGCCCTTAAGCTCACGAAGATCCTGCTCGCTCAGCGTCACAAGGTCGCGTACGGTACGGATTTCGTTGTTAATAAGGGCGTTCGCGGTACGAGCGCTAAGGTTTAATTCTTCAATAGGCGTGTTGAGCTCTCCCGCCTCGTCAACAATTTCTTGACCAAGTGCAGGCGCCGCTTCAACAGTGGTACTGCCGGCAAGTGCGGTGTATTGGTTTACCAAAATTGCTGCCGCTTCTTCAAACGCTTCACGCGGGCTCACCGAGCCATCAGTTTCAACATTTACCTGAAGCTTGTCGAGGTTGGTTTCTTGGCCAACACGAGTGCTGTCAACCTTGTAGCGTACACGCAGTACGGGGCTAAACATTGCATCAAGGGCAATCATATCGCTGTGAAGGCGGGTTGCACTTGAGTCTTCGATGCTTTGGTAGCCACGACCTGATTCAACAACGAGGTCAATCACCACCGTCTTCTTGGGGTCATCGATTGTAGCGATGATTTGGCCTGGGTTAATAACCTCAACATCGGCTGTTGTTTTGATGTCGGCTGCAGTAATTTCGCCGGCACCCTTCTTTTCAATCCGAAGCTCAACTGTTTCATCGGTGCTTACTTTAACGCGAACGTTTTTCAGGTTGAGCATGATGTCTACGACGTCTTCTTTAATACCAGGAACCGTCGTAAACTCGTGGCTGGCACCTTCAACGCGAAAAGCAACGATTGCGCCACCCTTTACGCTTGAAAGAAGCACACGGCGAAGGCTGTTACCGAGCGTGTTACCGTAGCCGGCTTGAAGTGGCTCAATAACGAACGATGCACTATTTGCACCCGTTTCTTCAATGGCTGCAAGTGCTGGGTTGTGAATAACTTTTGACATATTTTATATCTCCTTACCCTACTATCGTGAGTAGTACTCAACGATTAATTGTTCGTTAATGTCTGCTTCGGCTTCTTCACGCTTTGGAGCACCGGTAATGGTGATGGTCATTTTTTTAGCATCGCTCTTAAGCCAGCTGAGTGGCGCTTGTGAGCTTGCCTTTACAACATCGTCCAGCTGCGTAAAGTAGCCAGATTTCGTACTCTTTGGGCGAACAACAAGTTCGTCACCCGCTTTAAGGCGAATTGACGGAATGTCAACGCGGCGACCATTAAGCAGGAAGTGCCCGTGGCCAACCAGCTGACGAGCAGCACGGCGGCTTGGCGCAAACCCAGCCCGGTATACGGCGTTATCGAGGCGCTGTTCAAGCATACGAAGAAGGTTTTCGCCGGTCAGACCGTCTTGGCGAGTCGCTTCGTTCATGAGCTTTGCGAACTGCTTTTCAAGGAGACCATAAAGGCGACGTACCTTTTGCTTTTCACGAAGCTGGGTAAGGTAAAGACTTGGCTTACCTTGACGACCGTGCGCGTGAACGCCAGGAATACCGCTCTTACGAGCCATGATTTTGTGAGCCTTAGGGTGAAGTGCGTAGCCTTCACGACGGCTTTGCTTAACGATAGGTGAAACATCTCGTGCCATATACTATCCTCTCCGCTGCTTTCGTGGGCGAACACCACCATGTGGCACACCGGTTACTTCTTTAATACTTTCAATGGCGATGTCGAAGGCGCCAAGGGCACGAATAGCCGCATCACGGCCTTGGCCGACGCCCTTTACAAATACATCAACCGACTTAAGACCGTAGCCCTTTGCAGTTTCAGCTGCTTTTTCTGCCGCAACTTGCGCTGCGTATGCGGTGCCTTTTTTGCTTCCACGGAAGCCCGAGGCACCAGCGCTGCCTTGTGAAATAACATTACCCTTTTTGTCAGAAAAACTAACAATGGTGTTATTAAAGGTAGCTTGGATGTGAAGCTGACCAGCAGGAACTGATCGCTTTTGCTTCTTTTTTGAAGTAGATTCTGCCATCTAATTGTTCCTTTCCTAGGTCTTACTTGCTGCTTTAGGTTGAGCGCCACCAACTGCGACCGCGCGACCCTTACGAGTTCGTGCATTCGTTCGAGTACGTTGGCCACGGACTGGAAGACCAGCCTTGTGACGGAGGCCACGATACGCGTTGATGTCTTTCAAACGCTTAACATTATTTGTTACGAGACGCTGGAGGTCGCCTTCGACGGTGTAATCTGCATCGATTACTTCGCGAATACGCTGTTCTTCAGCCTCGGTGAGATCTTTCACCCGAGTGGTTGGCTCTACTTTAGCCACCGCAAGGATGTCTCGTGCAAATTTCGGACCGATACCATACACGGAGGTAAGTGCGATCTGAACTTGCTTTTCTGCGGGAATAACTACCCCAGCAATTCGAGCCATGCTTAACCCTGCCTTTGCTTATTCTTAGGTTTTTTCTTATTGATGACACGGAGGCGCCC
>CAYJCW010000003.1:0-135814 GCA_964368785.1 uncultured Candidatus Saccharibacteria bacterium | reverse complement strand
AACCCTGCCTTTGCTTATTCTTAGGTTTTTTCTTATTGATGACACGGAGGCGCCCCTTACGGCGCACCAACTGATCATCTGGACTGATTTTCTTTACACTCGCACGAACTTTCATGAGCTCAAGAATTCCTCCAGTTAAAATTGGTCTTTGTGGCGGTAGGTGATTCGTCCCTTCGTAAGGTCGTAAGGGGTCATCTCAACGTCCACCATATCACCAGGCACTAAACGGATATAGTTTTTACGCATTTTTCCGCTTATGTGCGCGATGATGCTTAAGCCATTCTCGAGCTCAACCTTAAATTGGGTATTAGGCAGTGCTTCCACTACCTTGCCCTTCATCTTGATTACCTCTTTAGTACTGGCCATAAGTTACAGTAGTTTATTATACACCAAACGAAATAAACAGTAAAGCCTTTTACTTGTAATCGTCGTAAGTAACCATAAGGGCACGCGAATTAATTTGGCGCAGCGCCTCAAGGCCAACCGTTACTACAATAAGCAGCCCCGTACCACCAATAGCCAAGTTAAGCCCCGAAATGCCCGAAATATTGAAGAGCAAGTACTCGGCAATAAATGGAGTAATGGCGATAAAACCAAGCACTAGTGAACCAAAAAGGATTAAGCGATTTACCGTTCGAGACAGGTATTTTTCAGTGGTTTTGCCTGGGCGAACCCCTTCAATAAAGCCACCTTGCTTTTGAAGATTTTCGGCAATTTCGCTGGCGTTAAATACAATGCCCGTGTAAAAGTAGGTAAAGAAAATAACCAAGAGGAAATAGGCGGCTGGGTAAATAAAGGCCTGAAGCTCTGTACCGGTAAAGGCCCCTGGGTTTGGTGCCTGGAACCAAACAATCAGGTTATTCGCAAGCTCGAGATAGGCCGGATTGCCGGTTGCTTTTAGCACCTGCCCTACAAAGGCGGGAAGCGATAGAAACGCCACCGCAAAAATTACGGGAATCACCCCTGCAGCGATGAGTTTTACCGGTAGAATACTTTTTACCCCCCCGTAGCTACTATTACCGTGCACCCGCTTAGCATAGTTAATAGTAATAATACGCTGCGCTTCGTTCACCTTCACCAAAAAGTACAATAGAACGAGCGACACCAGCAAGATTGCAAGCAGCGGCCAAAAAACAGCCGGATTAACAGGAATTGTAAACCAGTTAAATACAGCCAACCCGCCCGCTGATGTATCAAAAAGCACCGGCACAATTGACGAAACCATTGACGGCAGCTGGCTAATAATACCCGCAAAGATGAGCAGGCTAATACCATTACCCACCCCCTGCTCGGTCATAAGCTCACCGAGCCACATAAGCAGCACCGCACCGGCCGACATGGCGGTGATGGCAACGGTCCACTCCATAGCTGTTGGGTCGGCGAGTACCGTAGTATTCCCCGCTAGTACGGTTTGGCGAAGAATGAAGATGAAGGCAATCGACTGGACGATTGCCAACGGAATGGTCATAACACGAGTCCACTGGTTAATTTTACGACGACCCGTTTCGCCGTCTTTGTGAAGCTCTTCAAGGCGAGGAATCGCTTTTGTAAGCAGCTGGGAAATAATTGAGGCGGTAATAAACGGCGTGAGCCCGACCAATACAATTGAGAAGCTCGCCAACGCACCCCCCGAAAGAAGGTTCAAGAAGCCGCCAAAATCGCTGCCGGTCACCAAGCTATTCAGCACTTCGCGTAACTGGGTTGGTTCAGCCATTGGGATGGGCACATGCGCCAGCAAACGGTACACGACAATTAAGCCTAGCACAATAAGCAGGCGCCGTTGCATATCCTTATTTTTGAATGATTTGAAGATTGTTTTCCAGTTCATCAGACGCTAGACTTCCTTTTGGTTTCCAGATTACCCCGAAATTAGATTACTCTCAAGTTCTTCTTCTATAGTACACTATTTCACCTCGTCAGGGTAGATGCATTGCTTCTTTTTATTTTACCACGATGCTGAGAATAAGCTGATATAATAGAGCTAGAGGTTATTATGCCAGAAAACGTAAAGAATATCGCATACATTGATGGTCAAAATCTGTATATGGGCACTGCAAAAAGTAGCCCTAAATGGAGTATTGACCTAACACGATTTCGGCGTTACTTATTAGAAAAGTATCACGTTATAGATGCTTACTACTACCTAGGGTACGTCCAATCCGGCGAAGAATATGACCGGCTATACGAATCGATTCATAAGGCCGGCTTCATACTTATATTCCGTGAGCATAATAGTGCAATGCTTGGAACCAAAAAAGGCAATGTCGACTCTGACATCATCTTTAATGCAATGAAGCGTCTTTATCTCAAAGAGGCTTTCGACAAGGTTGTGCTTGTTTCTGGTGATGGCGATTATAAATCGCTGGTAAAATTCCTGATTAGCGAGAGACGGTTTGAAAAAATTCTTTTCCCGAATAAGAGGTATGCATCTTCACTTTACAGAACCCTGGAACCAAAATACTTTGATTACCTTAATAATTCTAGCGTGAAGAAGAAAATTGAACACAAAAAAAGAAGGTCCTCCTTAGGTAATTAACCGTTCGGATCGCCTTCGTCTTTATGCCTTCATTGTAGCACAGGCGCTAAATACTGTCAATTATCGCCCTCTGATTCATTAAATTTGAAGAGCCCCACCTTGGGGCTCTTCAAATTTAAGAAAGCTCTACTTATCAGCCGCTTCCGCAGCCTTCGTACTCTTCTTTAGAGGCACGGCAGTCTTTTCAAAGGTACCACCAGCCTTCACGATAGCTTCCTGCGAAGATTTACTTGCACCAGCAACTTTTACAGTAAGCGCCTTAGAAAGTTCACCACGAGTAATAACCTTTACCGTGTGGAAGGGAGTTGAGATGTACCCCTGCTGAAAGAGCGCTTCGTTATCAACCGCCTTTCCTTCAAAGCTGTTAAGCGTATCGAGGTAGACAACCTGCGCTGGAGTGCGGAGGCTCTTGAAACCGCGCGCCTTAGGCACTGCCCGCACAAGTGTGCGCTGGCCACCCTGGAAGGTTGCGCGAAGCTTTTTACCCGTACGTGCATTTTGGCCCTTGGTACCACGGCCCGCAGTCTTACCACCGCCCGCTGAAATACCACGGCCAACACGCTTCTTGTCTTTGTTTGCTCCAGCAAGGAGTTCGTTGTACTTAGTCATTATTTGGCCTCCTTCGCATCCGCTTTCTTCGCTACGGTCTTAGCTGTTTTGCGAGGTGAAGCGTTCAGCCACTCTTCTTTTGGTACAAGGCCGCGAAGCGCTTCAATAGTAGCGTACGCGATATTTACCTTATTGGTAGAGTTAAGTGACTTTGAAAGCAAGTTGCGGATACCGGTTACCCCAATGATTGAACGAACTACACCACCGGCAATGATACCGGTACCTGGGGCAGCTGGCTTAAGGAGCACTTGTGCACCAGAGAACTTCACTTCGTTTTCATGAGGAATGGTTTCGTTAACAATCGGAATGGTGATAAGGTTTTTCTTTGCTACATCAGTTGCTTTTTGTACAGCCACCTGTACATCGGCACCCTTTGCAACACCAACACCAACGCGGTTTTTGCGGTCACCCACAACCACGAGTGCCTTGAAACGGAAACGGCGCCCACCTTTTACCACACGTGACACGCGGTCAATGTTGATAACGAGTTCTTCAAATTGTTTTGGCTCCTCGGGAGCTTGGTCGCGGCGGCCACGATTGTTTCCGCCACGAGCGTTGTTTCGTTGTACTTCTGCCATGATTAAAACTCTAGTCCTTCCTTACGAGCAGCATCGGCGAGGGCTGCAAGACGTTGTGCGTACTGGCGACCGTTACGGTCGAACACGATTGAGGTGATTTTTGCTTTTTTCGCCTTCTTAGCAATTTCCATACCAATAGCCGCAGCTTGCTCGGTCATTGTACCGGCTTGCTTAATGCCAACGGTAGTTGCAGCGACGATAGTGTGTTGCTTCACATCATCAATGAGTTGTGCAGTAATATGCTTGTTACTAATGGTGACGGTAAGGCGTGGACGCTCGGCGGTGCCACTTACCTTAGCGCGTACCCGTGCAGCACGAAGGCTACGGTTAAGAATCTTCTTGTCAAGACTTGCCATGATTACTTCCCTGCCTTTCCTGCTTTACGAAGAATAACTTCATCAGCGTATTTAATACCCTTGCCCTTGTACGGCTCAGGCTTCTTGAGAGCGCGGATTTCGGCTGCGGTTTGGCCAACAAGTTGCTTGTCGATACCCTTTACAGTGATTTCCATTTTATTTACTTCAAGTTGCACACCCTCGCCTGCCTTGTACGTAACAGGGTGCGAGAACCCGAGAGCCAACTTAATTTCTTGGCCGCCGCCTTCTACGCGGAACCCGACTCCGTTTACTTCGAGCTTCTTTTCGTAGCCCTGGGTAACGCCAACAACGGCGTTGTTAAGAAGCGCACGCTGAAGGCCATGT
Organism: uncultured Candidatus Saccharibacteria bacterium; assembly: GCA_964368785.1. Taxonomy (GTDB): domain Bacteria; phylum Patescibacteriota; class Saccharimonadia; order Saccharimonadales; family Saccharimonadaceae; genus Microsaccharimonas. Next base: position 131,390 of record CAYJCW010000003.1, on the reverse strand, counting down.
TGGGCCTTGGCGATACGCTCGTCATCTTTACGTGTTACCGTTGCCACACCCGCGTCAACAGTGACGGTTACGTCGCTGAGGTGAGGTACAACGAGCTTGCCTTTGGCACCCTCGACAGTAATTTCACTCTCGCCGACCGTAATTGTCACACCAGCTGGTACGTCAATAGGTAGTTTTCCGATTCGACTCATGTCTTACCTTTCGTTATGGCAAGCAAGATAGGGATTTTTGTTTCTAAGGCTTTGTATCATCTGCCTTGGGCAACAGTGCCTTGCACTGGCTTTAGGATAGACAATACCTCGCAAAATCTCCCTGATTTCACTCGCAATTTGTTATCTTACTTAGTTTAGCAGATTTATCTGGAAAAAGCAATTCCGCCCGCGCATCACCCTGCCTCCCCCTGAAAAAATTCCCAAATATATCTGGTCACGCTCTGCGGCTTCTCGGATGCACTTCTGAACTTTTGAGGCTTCATGAGCCAACCGTGCTCTTGGTCGCGGAATACAATCAGGCGTACAGTTGAGTCGTTCACGCAACCATACCACACGTAACGCCGTGTGGCAGCATCTTTTGTGTCGCTTGCATCTTTTGCCACTTTTGTGGCCGCTCGGCAATGACGTGCCTTTGCCTGCTGCTCGGCCCAATAAAGCACCTTTGGCAACCGTTTGCGGGTTGAGCCTTCAAAGGGAACCTGCTGATCACGCATACCATGTATAAGAAGGAGCGATGGCTGCCGCTTTGTATTTTGGCATGGAGTGTAATAGGCGCCAGAGACACTCGCAATAGCCTTAATCTGCCCAGAAAGCGCGCACCCCGCAAGAACAGCAAAGCCCCCACCGTTAGACATCCCCACAGCAAAGATGTTTGCGCTATCAGCACAGTACTGCGACGGGAGAGTGTCGAGGAGTTGACGCACGAACTGAATATCATAATCGCCTTGCAATGAGTAAGGCGCTCCTTGCCAGGCAGTAAAACCTTGGATTCCTGGCAACGAGTCGGGGTACACGACAAGCGCCGGCAAGCTATTAAGACCAGAATATTCCTCCATTTGGCTACCGCTGCCGTCGATGCCATCAAAACTCAATATCACCGGATACCGAACGCTCGGGTCATAATGGAGTGGTGTATGTACAATGTAGTTCCGCAGCTGGCCGTCAACGTCAATAGTATGGCGGGTCGTCATATTCCCCGCCCGATAGGTGTAGGCGTCGGAACAAAAAGCGTTGCGTTGAAGCATCACCTGCTTTTCAGTGGCGCTCAACTTGAGCTCGAGCTGGGCTATTCGAGACCGCAGGGCACCCATATGCATACTTAGCATAATCACCGCCAAGAGCAGCAGCGCAGCAAGTATGCTGCCGATTGCGGCCATGTCTCTTCTGCGTATCCGGTTGCGTGTAGCCATATTAGCCCAGTATACCACCCCCCTTGTCGGCCAGCCGAATTACCGCTTGCACATATCGGAATAACCGCCGCTTCCTTTGCTCTTCCTCCTTTTCGACCCCTCTACCGAACAGTTCGTGCCGACTGGGACGAAACAGTCAAGCAGCCCGCACACCCGCCGCTCGATGACACACTTCAAACGATAAGCCAACACCTTGAGAGCTTCCTTCCCCTTTCCTCAACAGACCCCCTTACCACCAAACAGCAAAGCTGGTTTGCAAACGTTCTCTTTCAATTTAGTGACCGTAACGGCTTGGCCACGGCAATGTCTACCCCTTACGAAGTTGTTGATAGCCTACACGAAGCAATTATCGACCAAGCAAAGCACGGGCCCGTTACGCCATCAGAACAACTGCGACTTGCTCTTGAACACGCCCCGACTATACCTTCTGCAGTGTGGAACTTATTTATTGCCAGCAGGCATTTTGCCCGATGGAGAGATTCCCCTGCCATTGATGGCCTACCGCACATGTCAGAAGATACGGCACTCACTCTTATGCGTGAATGGCAGGCGTCGCTCACTGCCGCAAAATCTACCAGCGATACCGTGCCTTACCAGGATGCCGCTGGTGACACCTATTACCTGTGGACCCACGCTTTGGCACGCATTATGTACACCGCACTCCCCGAAAAGCGTACGCCGCTTAGCAAGGCCTATGAAGTTGCCTTTCGTTATGGGTCCCACTTCATGAGTGCATCGCACCAGCTTGGTAGGCTCAGCGTTATTGGCACTATGAGCAACCATATTCCTGCCTCAATATATGGCAATGCAATCGGTGATACACTTGCTAACGCCGTAAAAAAGAGTCCGACATAGCATAGTGCTCACTTTACGGTATACTAGAAACAAAGGAGGGCCATGAGAGAAAGTATCCAAAAGCTAGAAGACCGTTTACACGAAAAAGAACGGGAACTTGAGTCGGTCGGTAATAAGCTTACCGGAGCGGGCATCGGAGCAGCGCTTACTAAAAACCCTCTTCTTGGCGCCGCCGTTGGTGGGTACCTAGGCCGCGAGAAAGACCATAAAGCACAGCTCGAACGAGATATCGCGGCACTCAAACAGCAAATTCAAGATACGCACACGTACATTGACCGCCTTCACGCAAAGCAGGCAAGCGTGCGGAACACCTTCCAGAACGATAAAGCACATTTTGAAGCCGATATGCGAACAAAACGGCGCGACCTTGAGCGCCAACGGCAAAACGCACAAGACCCCAATACAATTCGGCAGCTTGACGAACAGCTTGGGCAGTTTCAACACGAGGTCGACCAGCAAGAGCAACAGCGCAGTCAGGCCATGGAGCACGAGCTTCACTCCATTCAGCAAGAAATAGATAGCTTGACCTTTTAGAGACACCGCATGCCCCTTACACCCCCTCCCACCGATGCACTCCAAAAGCTTTATGCTACCGAGCGATTTATTAGTTTCTCAGAACTTGCCGAGGCACGCTCGCCTCAGCCCACCGCAGCGCACTCTTTACGCGCATTTTTTCATCATCCCCTTTCGTTTATAGCAACCGCTGCGGCGAGGCGAGCGGCATACCGTCTTGGGAGCGAATCTACGCGCCAGACTCATAACCAAAAGGTAATTGCCGCTGCCCAGCAACGGCCTTTTATTATAGAGGGGCGCCCCCTTGATGCCCAACAGATCGAAGCCGTCGTAGCCACTGAAGATGCGCAGCTCGTTATGGCAGCAGCCGGGAGTGGTAAAACACTGAGCCTGCTTGCCAAGTGCCAATACCTTGTGGAGGAACTCCATATTAACCCAGCGCGTATTTTAACTATTTCGTTCACCAAAGCAAGCGCTGATGAACTTGCCGAGCGGCTTAAGAGGCTAGGTATTGCTGTCGATGGCAAGACTTTTCACGCGCTTGGAAATACCATTTTAGGTAAGAAAGCCAAAGTTGTCAGCCAAACTCAACAGCAAGCTATGCTTACCGAGATTATTAAAGACCGCATAGAAAATAGCGAGACATTTGCGCGGCGTTATAATGACTATATTCTCAATTACTTCTCGATGCCTACACCGCCCATTGAAGTAAAGACCCTTGAGGAGCTTGTCCAAAGAAACCGGGTCTTTCAAACTCATACGCTAAAACCCGTGTCGATGAACAAAAGTACTTACTCTCAAGACAAGCAAACCTACCACGGCGAGAGGGTGCGTTCAAAAGAAGAGCAAATTATTGCAAATTTCTTATTTATTAATTCTATTCCTTACGAATATGAAAAGCCTTTTCCGGGAAATAGTAATTACAAACCCGATTTCACTATTACTCAATATAAAGAACCTGTCTATCTTGAGCATCAGGGTATTAATCGTCAAGGAAAAACGCGTCCTGATATAGACTACAAATACTATCGCCGTAAAATGAAATGGAACCGCGAGTATCATAGTCAGGGCGGCACGCGCCTTATTGAAACGTTTAGTTATGAATTTCAAGAGGGAACCGTTCTTCAAAATCTCGAAAAACGCCTGAAGGCTCAAGGTGTGCATATTATTCGTCGACAAGAGTCAGAAATTGCCGCCCTTATTCATCAATCATACAGCACAGAGGTGGCAGCATTTAATACACTCCTCATTTCTTTTCTTGGATTATTAAAAACCAGTGAATTTAGCCTAGCCACCATTCGAAAGCGTCTTCATGAACTGCCAAACGTTTATCAGCGCGCCAGAACGAATGCTTTTCTTGCTTTGTTTGAAGAAATCTATGAACTATACGAGACCTCACTTCAAGAAGCTGATGCAATCGACTTTTCGGATATGATCGTTACCGCAGCGCAGACGCTTCCGTTGCTTCCAGCCGGCGTAATGGAGTATGACTATATCTTGGTTGATGAAGTACAAGATCTTTCCGGCGCGCGATACCGGCTCCTAAGAGCACTTCTCGACCGCAACCCTCGCTCAAAATTATTTGCCGTTGGTGATGACTGGCAATCTATTTTCCGCTTTGCCGGGAGCGATTTAACATTGCTGAACGATTTTGAGAAACGATTCGCCCGCACAACTCGCCATAGCGTTATTGAGCAAACGCACCGCTTTAACAATCCGCTCCTTGGCGCGACAACCACATTTATTACGAAGAACTCTTCGCAGGTGCAAAAAAATCCCTACAGTACACTTCCTGCCACGACAAAATTAGCCGTTAACCGCACGGCAGGTTTGGATAATGATGCGACCGCGCTTGGCGAGGAACTCCAGCGACTTATTGATACTGTAGGAACAGACGGTCTACGACATAGGACAATTTTTCTCATTGGCCGCTATAAGCATGATATTCAGCGTCTTCTTGGCTACCAAGACCCTCGTCTGCAATTCCGTGCCCTTAATGAAATGGGCACGATGGTTGAATGGACCGATACACGAACCGGCTTTCGCCTGACGCTCGAGTTCATGACCATGCATGCCTCGAAAGGGTTAACCTGTGATTATGCGTTTATCCTTAACGGCAACGGTGGTACAAGGGGCATACCAGCCATGCGAGAAGATGATCCTGTCCTTCACCTATTGCTTGCTCATAAAGACGAGTACCCAAACGCAGAAGAGCGCCGTCTTTTTTACGTAGCGCTTACCCGGGCAAAACTTTCGACGACGATTATTTGCACAGAGCACAATCCATCACCATTTGTCGATGAACTCAACCTAGACCCGCTTGAGCCCGAAAACAAGGAGAGCCAGACACGTTGTCCAGCCTGCCATAGCGGATACCTTATTATGCGCAGTGGTACGAATGGTGAATTTTATGGGTGTAGCAACTTTTGGTATGGATGTGGGTATACGCAGCAAAAAGAGGCGGGGAAACAATAATAAAAAGAACCCCGCAGACCGAGGTTCTTTTTTGTATAAAGCAGCTACTCTAATAAACGCTCAAAAGAAGTTCACCGCCAAGCCGCTGCTTAACAGCCTCTTGGCCGGTCACAACGCCCTTAGAGGTGCTCACCAAGACGATACCGCGGCCGCTTTTTACCCGAGGGATATCGTTTGCACTAACATACACACGGCGTCCAGGCTTTGAAAGGCGCTTGATTTCGTTTATTGTTGAGCTCTCCCCTGGCTTGTTAATGGTAACCACCAAAATATCGCGAGGCTTTGCGCTTTCTACCTTCACGGCGTCAACGTAGCCAGCCTTTTTGAGTTCTTCAGCTACCACCACCTTAAGCTTGCTTGAAGGAACAGTGATTTCGTTCTTACCAACCATAACTGCGTTACGAATACGAGTCAGGAGGTCGGCGATTGGGTCAGTAGTTTGTAGTGACATAGTTCGTTCTCTCCTTTCTCTACCAGCTACTCTTAGTTACACCGGGGATTTCACCCTTCGATGCTTTTTCTCGAAAGTTAATACGGCTCAAACCAAAGCGGCGCATGTACCCATGAGGGCGGCCATGAAGCGCGTCGCGGTTCTTCCAGCGAGTCGGCGAGCTATTCCGAGGTAGCTTTTGAAGGCCATCAAGGTCGCCAAGTTCTTTTAGTTCAGCCCGCTTAGCAGCGTATTTTTGAATCATCTTCTTACGCTTTTCGTCGCGAGCAATTGCAGATACTTTAGGCATTAGCGTGCGCCTCCTTCTTTCTTGCTTTCCTTTTCAAACGGCATACCGAATTTCACAAGCAGGGCCTTGCTTGCTTCTTTACTTCCGTTCTTAATAACGAAGGTAATTTGAAGGCCGTGTGCACGCTGCGTTTCTTCAAAAGTGAGCTCTGGGAAAATCGATTGCTCAACGATACCAAGGTTGTAGTTACCGCCCTTGTCGAAAGCCTTATTGCTAATGCCGTGGAAGTCACGAACACGGGGAAGGCTCACGTTGACAAGGCGGTCAAGAAACTCGTACATGCGAGCACCCCGAAGGGTGACATTAATACCTACTCGGTTCATGCCGGCACGAATCTTAAAGCCAGCAATTGACTTACGAGCCATACGGTCAACGGGTGACTGGCCGGTTACTTTAGTGATGGTATTGCGCACTACTTCATAGTGCTGCTTGTCATCTTTATTTTTACCAATTCCTGCACTGACAATAATTTTTTCAAGCTTTGGAACCTGGTTGATGTTTTCGAGACCGAGTTCGGCTTGAAGTTCCTTGGCGAACGTGTCGCTATACAAGGCTTTCAGGCGAGGAGCGGTATGAGTGGCTGGTTTCGCCATACTACTTATTCTCCTTATCATCTTTCTTAGATTTCTTGCTCATTGAGACAGAAATCGCGACGACAACCGTGGTAACAATTGTCACTCCTAAAAGAATAACTAACAATATCATGCTGTCCATAGTTATTTAATCTCCTTATTCTTGAGTGCGCGCGCCACACGAATAACGCTGCCGTCATCATTTTTTACATACCCAACACGGCTAGTTTTGCCAGATTTTTCATCTACCACCAATGCAACCTTGGACAGTGGCACTGGAACGTGAATGTCCTTTGAGCCACCACGAGGGTTAAGTTGGCTTGGCTTAACATGCCGGTGTTTTTGGCCGATGCCTTCAAGAAGCACGGCGCCCTTGGTGGTAAGTACCGCCAGCACCTTTGCAGTCGTACCCTTATCGGCACCACTGATAATCTTTACGGTGTCACCTTTTTTAATACGCTTCATTGCAGGCATATTAGAGTACCTCCGGCGCTAAGCTAATAATTTTGGCGTAGCCAAGGTCACGAAGTTCACGTGGCACAGGGCCAAACACACGAGTACCCTTAGGGGTTTTATCGTCGTTAATAATCACTGCCGCATTATCGTCGAAGGCAATGGTACTGCCATCCTTACGCTTAATTTGGTTCTTGGTGCGAACCACGACAGCTTTTACGACTGACTTCTTCTTCACATTTCCGGTTGGGTTGGCGTCTTTTACGGTGGCAACAATGATGTCACCAACCGCAGCATAGCGACGGCCTGTACCCCCGAGTACGCGGATACAAAGGATTTCCTTTGCACCGCTGTTGTCGGTCACTTTAAGGCGAGTTTCTTGCTGAATCATATTACTTTGCCTCGCTTTCAGCCTTCGCTGCAAGTGCTTCTTCTCCGTCACTCTTTAGCTCAATGCTTCCGTGTGAACGTTCGTCAATGCTTTGAAGCGTAAACGACTTGTGCTTTGAAATAGGACGAACTTCTTTAATCGTTACCCGGTCGCCTTCGTGGGCCTCGTTTTGCTCGTCGTGAGCAATGTACTTACGGTTTACAGAGTACTGCTTACCATAAATAGGGTGTGTTTCACGGCTGGTTACCGTAATCACGATTGTCTTGTCAGCCTTATCAGAGGTGACAATACCGGTCAATGTCTTTGCCATATTAGTTTTCCTCCTTTACGGCTTCCTTAGATGCGACTGAAATCGCAGTCAAGGCGCGAGCAATTGCTTTACGCTGTACGGTAAGGACGCGCGGGTTCACAAGTTCGCCCATTTGGTGGCTCCGCTGTGATTCACGGTAGTCGTTGCGAAGTTGCGCCAACTCTTCTTGAAGTTGATCGAGGGTCTTCACCTCAGCAGCCTTTACGGTCGCTTTTTTCGTGGTTTTCTTCGCGTCAGCCATTATGCTTGCTCCTTCACGATGAATTTAGTTTTCACTGGAAGTTTGTGTGATGCAAGACGCATAGCTTCGCGAGCAATTTCTTCTGGCACGCCCTTCATTTCGAAAAGCACAGTGCCCGCCTTCACCTTAGCAACGAAGAATTCTGGATTACCCTTACCGCTTCCCATCTTCACATCCTGCGGCTTACGAGTACGTGGAGTGTGCGGGAAGATGCGAATCCAGATTTTACCACCACGCTTAATGTAACGAGTCATCGCCTGACGAGCGGACTCAATTTGGCGTGAGGTAATATCGTTGTTTGACTGTGATTGCAACGCGTAGTCACCAAAAGCGATGTAATTACCGCGGGTAGCGTTGCCCTCATTGGTGCCCTTGCGAACTTTTCGATACTTGGTTTTTCGTGGTAACAACATATCGATTAGCCCCTTTCACCCTTGTAAATCCAGACCTTCACCCCAACGATTCCAGCACCAGGCAGTGCGGCACGCGCAGTGTGAAAATCAACATCGGCACGAAGGGTATGGAGAGGTACTGAACCCTCACTTACCTTTTCGCGGCGAGCCATTTCGGCATTATTAAGACGCCCAGCAACTTGGATACGAACACCCTTAGCCCCAGCAGTCATAACGTTCTGAGCGGCCATCTTAGTCGCACGCCGGAAGTTCGAGCGGCGCTCAAGTTGGTGTGCAATATTTTCAGCAACAAGCTTAGCCGAAAGGTCGGGGCGCTTTACTTCTTCGATGTTAATACGAACCGGAAGCGACGCAATCTTTTCAATCTGAGCCTTGAGTTCGGTAACGCCCGCGCCACCACGACCAATCACGACACCCGCCTTGGCAGTATGGATCGTAATCGTCACAAGGTTGGCGGAGCGTTCGATCTCGATACGAGCAATCGTTGGCCGACTTTCGAAACGCTTTTCAACCAACTCACGAATTTTAATATCTTCAATGAGCAGGCGAGAAAAGTCTTTTTTGTGGGCAAACCAGCGTGAGTCCCAGTTCTTGTGAACTTGAAGACGGAAACTAGTTGGATTAACCTTCTGTCCCATTATTTCTTCTCCTCTTTCTTCGCTGGCTTCGCAGTAGGCTTTTTAGCAGCCTTTACAGGTGCCTCAGCCTTCGCCTCGGCAGCCTTCACTGGAGCCTTCTTTGGTTTCAACTCGCCCGTTACCTCTACCAAGATGTTCGACGTCTTCTTTTGGTACGGCAATGCTCGGCCTCGGCTTGCAGGGTTAAATCGCTTCAAGCGAGTACCGACGGTAACTGAGAGCGTTTCAATAACAAGAGTTTTACCGTCAAACCCATGGTTATTGACTGCATTTGCCTGTGCGCTTTCGATTGCCTTACGTACCGGCAATGCTGCGCGCTTTGGGGTGTGAGTAAGGATAACAATAGCATCAGCTACTGAACGGCCACGCACCAAGCTTGCAACCAGCCCAACCTTACGGGGGGCTTGGTCAACGCCTTTTGCGTATGAGCGTACCTTTGATACTTCTGCCATACTACTTAGCCTTTCCTCCGTGCTTACGGAACTTACGTGTTGGGCTAAACTCACCGAGCTTGTGGCCAACCATGTTTTCCGAGATAAGCACCGGTACGTGCACCTTACCGTTATGCACGGCAATTGTACGACCCACCATTTCTGGGGTAATCGTACTGGCACGAGCCCAGGTTTTAATTACTGTTCGGTCTTCGAGACCCAAGGCCGCTACTTTCTTCGCGAGCTTGAAGTCAATAAATGGACCTTTTTTAAGTGATCGACTCATGATACTACTTCTTCCTCTTCGCGTCGTGGCGCGTCCTTACAATCAGGCCAGCAACGTCCTTACGGCGGCGGGTGCGGTACCCAAGGGTGAGTTGACCCCAAGGTGTGCGAGGCGCCTTACCAGCACCGTGACGACCACCGTCACCACCACCGTGAGGGTGATCTGCGGCGTTCATAACGACACCACGTACGGTTGGGCGAATACCCTTGCGTCGCTTGCGACCTGCTGAACCAATCTTAATATTTTGATGCTGAACGTTACCGACAACACCGATAGCAGCGGTAGCCTCAAGACGGAACTTGCGGACTTCGCCAGAAGGAAGACGTACAAGCGCGTAGTCACCTTCTTTAGCCATCAACTGAGCTTTTGTACCAGCAGAACGAACAATTTGCGCGCCCTTACCTGGGTGAAGTTCAATTGCGTAAATTTGAGTACCCACTGGAATGTTTTCAAGTGGCATGCGGTTTGATTGCTCGATAGGAGCATCAGCACCGCTTTTAATTACCTTGCCTACAGTCATTGAAGTATCTGCAAGGATGTAGTGGTAAAGACCGTTTTGGTCTTTCACACGAGCGATACGAGCTGAACGGTTAGGGTCGTACTCGATGTGCTCAACGGTAACCACCATGCCCGCTGGCAGGTTATGGTTCATCAAACGGTAGTGGCGCTTTACTCCACCGCCGCGGTGACGGACGGTAATGCGGCCAGCATTGTTACGGCCAGCGTTTTGCTTTTTGCTCTTGGTAAGGCTCTTAAGGGGCTTACGAGTGGTAATGTCGCTCAAATCCTGAGAGGTCATACCACGACGAGCAGGCGTTGTTGGGTTGTACTGCTTAATCGCCATTACTTCTTCTCCTCCTTCGCCTTTGGTGCTTCTTCAGCTGGCTGTTCAAAAATAGCCAGTGAGCTGCCTGCAGCGAGGGTAACGTACGCCTTTTTACTATCACGGCGAGTGGTTGTACCTGGGTAGCGGTTTTTACCACGGCTAAAACGAACAGCCTTACCCGATTGCACAAGTGTCTTGATAGCGGCAATTTCGACATCGTATTGGCTTTTAATAGCAGCTGCGATTTCGTTTTTGTTTGCCTGAACCGGTACGTTAAATACGTAAATGTTGTTTTGACTGAGGCCATAGGCCTTTTCAGTCGTTACTGGAGTAACGAGAATGGTTGAAAGATTCTTAGCCATGTTACACCTCCTCCTTTACAAGCCAGCTTTTAAGCGTTGGGAGCGATGCCGCAGAAAGGACGATGTGGTCTGCATTAAGAATGTGGTAGACCGTCAGGTACTTTGTGCTTACAAGCAGGACATTTTCGAGGTTGTTGGTAGCACGAAGGAGTTCGGGTGTTTTTGCTTCAACAACAATCAGTGCCTTACGAGTAAACTTATTGTCGGCAAGGAATTTCGCTACTTCGGCAGTTTTACCTGTCGTTTTTACGTCAAGGATATGCACCTTTTTTGCTTCATTTGCAAGCGTCAGTGCCTGGCGAAGTGCTTGGCGCTTTGCCGCTACTGGAAGTTTCTTCTTGTAGTTTTCGTTGCCACGGGGGCCAAACACGATACCACCGCCACGCCAGATTGGGTTACGAGATGAACCAAATCGTGCACGACCAGTACCTTTTTGCTTCCATGGCTTCTTACCACCACCACTCACTTCACCGCGAGTTTTGGTCGTTGCACTGCTCAAACGAGCGTTTGCAAGATAGGCATCGTATGCAAGCTTGAGTAGGTCGTGACTCTTCACGTCTACTGCAAAGACTTCTTTCGGAAGTGTTGCGGCCTTTGCTGGAGTTTTTGTTGCTTCAGCCATTATGCTTTCCCTCCGATAACAATGAGACCCTTCTTGGGACCAGGAACAGCGCCCTTAAGGCCGATGAGATTGTTCTCAACATCGATGTAGCTCACTACCAAGTTCTTTACTGTAACTTGTTCGTGGCCCATACGGCCCGCCATGCGCTTACCCTTGAAGACCTTCTGAGGGTACATCGAACCGATTGAACCAGGGCGGCGAGTATTACCTTTGCCACCGTGAGTCTTTTTATGTCGGTTGAAGTTGTGGCGTTTAATATTACCTGCAAACCCCTTACCCTTGCTGATGCCCGTAGCGTTCACTACGTCACCAAGCTCGAAAGCGGTTACATCGATTGTGGTTCCGACGGTCAGTGCTTCTGACACGTCTTCTGTGCGGAACTCGCGAATATGCTTCGGAGTTACATTGGCTGCCTTAAGGTGTCCAGCCACGGCCTTGCTCAGGTTCTTACCCTCATCGAAGCCCACTTGAACAGCGTTGTAACCGTCGGTTTCGACGGTTTTTACCTGAGTCACTGTTACAGGCCCAGCTTGAATAAGCGTCACAGGAACTGTTTTGCCATCCTCACTGATGATTTGGGTCATACCAATTTTGGTACCGAGAAGTGCTTTCATGCTCTTCATTCTCCCACTTAAAATTCTTGGTGGCTGGTAGTATCCGTCGGCTTTTCAGCCTGCTGGACTTGCCAATTCACCAAGAATCGTCTGTTATTTCTAGTAAAGTTACCTCTTTAAGGTTAGCATAAATTGCGCTGCTCGTCAAGCAAATAGAGAGGTATTTGGCACGTCGAGGCTGAGCCTCGCCTTCTTTGCCTTAAAGCCGCTCCTTGAAACCACTTGTGTTTATGAGCGTCATTCGGCATACTATAAAGTAAGAAATTTTTAAAATTAGCTTGAAAAGGGTATCTATGGCGACAACAAAGAAGGCTTCAGCCACAAAAACAACTGCAAAAAAACCGGGCGCAAAAGCTCCGATAAAAAAGACTGCCTCAAAAGCAGCGGTAAAAGGCGCCTCTCGGACTGTCGCTACTAAAACAACCAGCACGCGGAAAGCAAGTACAAAACCCGCAGGAATGGCGCGCAAGGCTCCCGCCAAGAAGCAGGCAGCGGTACGTTCATTTCATCTTGACCGCAACCCACGGCCCTTCACGAGCTTCCGTATTACCGAGCAAACCATTTATTGGATTCTGTTGGTTGCTGTTATCATTTTCGTGCAGCTATGGATTCTTAAACTACAGTACGAAGTAGTTGCCATTCTTGACGCGCAACAAGCCTTGATTGAAGCTAACTAGGCACCTGCGCGTTTGTTAACGAAAAAGCCCCTTGCATAATTGCACAGGGGCTTTTGGTTCTGCCAAGAGGCGCGCGGTACGAAAAGGCGGCGGGCGGCCGACCCTCTCCCTACCCTACTGCCTACATGCGGATTTCAGCATCAACACCAGCGGGAAGGCTGAGGTTTTGAAGGCTATCGATGGTTTTTGGCGTTGCGTTGGTAATATCGATGAGGCGCTTATGAACGCGCATCTCAAATGCTTCACCACCTTTTTTGTACACGTGTGGTGACTTGACAACGGTAAATGTACTCCGGCGTGTTGGCAAGGGTACTGGGCCGGCAATGGCTGCACCCGTGCGAATTGCCGTATCGATAATTTGTTTTGCTGATTGGTCAATGACCTTGTGGTCGTAGGCCTTAAGGCGAATTCGAATACGAAGGCCTTCTTGCTTTGCTTCTGCCATAAGAGGAGAAACCTTTCTTGCTTTTATCGCCAAGCGGGCGACCAAGTCACTTCTGCTCGAACGGTGTTGCTGTTACTATGGACACTCACCTCTGGCCGAATTATCTTGATACTTAAAATATAGTACCTTTTTATTATAGCACTATTGGGGCGTTTTTACAAGCTTATTGGTAGTCGCCGCCTTCAAACCCCCAGTACTCTTCAAGGGTTTTGATGCCCTTTTGCTGCATGTCTTGGGCAACTTCCACTCCCACGTAACGATAGTGCCACTCCTCTGCTTTGTAGCCAGTTATCGCCTCGCTGCCCGCCCAATACCGCTGTATGAACCCGTAGTTTGGGGCGTTTTGCTTGAACCATTGATACTGGGTAGTCGACCCAAAACAATCAAGCACACACCCACCAGCGGCAACGTCAATAACGAACCCGGTTTGGTGCTCGCTGAACCCCGGGCGGGCACTATAGGTATCGGCAACAGACTGCCCACTTTGGCCTACCCGATGATTGTACGTCATCACCTGGCCCTCGTAAGAACGGTAGCTACTCGTCACCTGAAACGGCTGGCCTTCGGCGGCAGCGGCGGCCTGCATTTGGCTATAGTGGGTGGCTGCCTTGGCGCTTAATAATGCACCGTTTACCGTTACTAAATCGGCAGGTGCGAAATTCATAGGTGTAAGGGGGTGTTTTTTATTAACAAGCACAAGAATAGATGCCGGATCACTATGGCGCGCTTTCTTTTCTGCCGCTTCTTTCGCTTTCTGTTCGGCAACTGCCTGCGCTTTTTGCCGCTGCTCCACCAGCGCTTTCGCCTCCGCACTATGGCTATTCGCCGTAGCAGCAGCTTGGCTTACTTCTTGCAGTTTGCGTACATAAAGCGACGCACCAATACCAAGATAAAGAAGTATTGCCCCAATAAATATCCCGTAGCATAGTGTCTTTTTGTGGCTCCTCTTTGTTGCCGTCTTCTTCATTCTTCTTAGTATACAAAAAACGCCCCAAAAACGGGGCGTTTTAAGTGTGTGCGGGTTACTTACTTAACAATCTTCGTAACAACACCAGCACCAACAGTTTTACCACCTTCGCGGATAGCGAAGTTAAGGCCCTGCTCCATAGCAATAGGTGCGAGGAGGTTTACCTTGAAGGTAAGGGTGTCACCAGGAATAACGAGTTCCTTGTCTGCAGGAAGCTCAACTTCACCGGTAACGTCAGTTGTACGGAAGTAGAACTGTGGCTTGTAACCCTTAGAGAATGGAGTGTGGCGACCGCCTTCTTCCTTCTTAAGGATGTACACTTCAGCTTCAAACTCAGTGTGCGGAGTAATTGAACCTGGCTTAGCAAGTACTTGACCACGTTCGATTTGCTCACGTTCAATACCACGAAGGAGAAGACCAGCGTTGTCGCCCGCTTGACCCTTGTCGAGGTTTTTCTTGAAAGCTTCGATACCTGTAACCACTGATTTTTGAGTGTCTTTAAGGCCAACAATTTCAACTTCGTCGTTTAGGTTAACAACACCCTGTTCGATACGACCAGTCGCAACGGTACCACGGCCCTTAATTGAGAACACATCCTCGATAGGCATAAGGAATGGCTTGTCCATTTCCCGTGGTGGCTCTGGAATGTATTCGTCCATAGCGTGAACGAGTTCCATAACCGCGTCTTCGTACTTTTCGTCGCCTTCGAGTGCCTTGGTAGCAGAGCCCTTGATGATAGGAGCGTCTTCGTCGAAGCCGTTCTTCGCAAGAAGTTCACGGATGTCCATTTCAACAAGTTCAACGAGTTCTGGATCAGCGATATCCATTTTGTTAAGGAATACCACAATCTTAGGCACACCGACTTGCTTAGCAAGAAGCACGTGCTCGCGAGTTTGTGGAAGAGGACCATCGGTTGCAGCAACCACAAGAACGGCACCATCTACCTGTGCAGCACCGGTAATCATGTTCTTAACGTAGTCAGCGTGGCCTGGCATGTCAACGTGAGCGTAGTGACGCTTTTCTGATTCGTATTCTTGGTGAGACGAAGCAATGGTAATACCACGTGCTTTTTCTTCTGGTGCATTGTCAATTTCGTCGTAGTTACGAGCTTTGTTGACGTCGCTTGGTAGGCGCTTTGCAAGTACGTGCGTAATTGCAGCAGTAAGGCTGGTTTTACCGTGGTCAACGTGACCCATGGTACCAACGTTTACGTGTGGCTTGCTTCGGTCGAAATCTGCCATGTTGTGTTAGTTCTCCTTTAAATTATATTTCGTGTGCAAGCCTAATAATAAGACTCCACGACGTATGCATTTATTATAGCTCGTTTTCTCTTTGCTGTAAACAGATTACAGGCATATGGTAGTAATTTGATATGCCTATAATGAACACTCCCCTTTTTCGTCAGCTACAGGTTGCATATCGACCTGCCACACATCAGGGCTGGCTACATAGGCAAGGTAGAGTTTTCGTTGCAGGTTCACAAACCTGGCTGACCGTCGGTCGTCTTCTTCGGCTAGTTGCGACAGTTGCCGTACATCCCGTGGGTCAAAGCGTTCCATGCAGGCCCGCATTCTTGCAATCAGCTCGCCCATGAAAAGGGATAGTGTTTCATACGCATAAAATGCATCGTCTTCTTGTACCTCTTCGCCATGAACAATGAGGCAGCGGATGGTATACCAGTATTCAATAAGTGAACGCCAGTCTTCATCGTTGGCAAGTTCCCCATTCCAGTGAGTATTAAGCCCCCGTTTGGCGGGGTGCCGCTGGGTTGCTTCGGCGAGGCGCTTCATGTAGGGGCGAAGGCTTTGCAGGGTTTTGCCATCGCAATAATCGGCCCACAGTACATAACGGCGCTTGAGCTTATTAATCGCTTCCCTGTCGCTTACCTCACCCGTCGCCTCTTTGTACCACGCGTTATAGGCAACGTAAAGATGCATATACTGTACTGCGTAATCGATATGCGCTTTTTCGTACCAATGGAGCACGCGGCGCACGCCAAACGGTGGCGTATGTAAACCGCTGCCTTCCATTAGGGAAGCTCCTTGCGGTAAGAGCGGCTTTCGGTTTTGGTGACGCCCCAAACATCGATGAGTTTAACCTGGAAGTAGCCAAACACCGTTGCAAGCGCCCGAGTAAAGGCAAGGAGCTGATGGCTCGGGTACAACGCCCCCTTGGCCTCTTTTACTGCGAGCTCGACAGCATGTGCCGACACCCTAAATGCATCGTTGAGAATGCTTTTCTGGGCGTGTGCAAGATGTGCCGATGAGCCGCCCTGATAGCGGACTGTTTCAATGATTGCAGCGGACCCATCATAAAAACAAGCGACAATGCCCTGCGGGGCACCGCTGCGAGCCGCAGCCACGAGTGCCGAAGCGGGGGTGGCAGAAGACCGAACAGGCATGGAAGCAGCTTTGGCATACCGCGCCCCAAGCTCGAGCGCGGCGAGAATTTGGCAAGCTTTAGCATGGCCCAACCCCTCTATTGCCCGAAGGTTTGCATACATGGGCGGCTGGGAGTCAAGCATTTTTGCAGCCCGCTTTGCAAGACGCGCCCCTGAAACTTTGGCCGTCCCCGAGCCAATAACAATTTGCAGCAACTCTGGCACAGTTAAAAAACTAGCACCCCGATGTTGTAGTTTTTCGCGTGGTCGTTCGTATAAAAATTGCTCCATACTCTTATGATACGGAGCAATTCTTAAGTTGTCCTATACTAAAATCATTTTACTGGATTGAACGAGCTGTTTCAGTGTAGAACTGACGATGACCAAGGTAGGCCGCGGCTTGGTCAAGATGGCGAAGTGCATCCTCGCGCCGGCCGTTCGCGTAAGCAATGAGGGCAGCATACTCGCTCGCAACCGCCCGATACTTGCCGAGCGACTCATGGGTTGCGGCGGCAATATAAGGGTCATAGCTCGACTTAACATCAAGCTCAAGCAAGGTTTTGTTTTCTGGCTGCTTCATATCTTTTTCATAGCGAAGCAAGCCATTGTAAAGTGACGAAACAGCCTTTCGATACGACGCATCAATAGCAGCCACCGACGGATCGCCGTTAAACAGTGTTGTAGCAGCTGTTTTTCGTTTTTTACCCCCGACCACAAGGCCTATAACAACAAGAAGTACGATCACACCTATAATAGCACCAACGACAATACCGGTAATGCGGTTGCTGTTTTCGGTTTGGGTTTTCTTATCTTGGTTATACTTTTCAACGGCCGATGTCATGGCCGTAAGTCGAGTATTATAGACATCCATCGCATCATTAAGCCGTGCAACGGTGGTGCTCTTGTTGGTAATTTGCGCAGCCGAATCGGCATTAACTTCACCAGCAAGGCTTACAATGGCCCGCGCCTCTTGTTTGACTGCGTCAGTTGCCGTTTTATAGGCATCATTTAGCTCTTTAAACGAATGTGCCTGCAACGTGTCGTTATTGGCGGTCAGCACTGTATAGGCATTTGAAGGGCCGGTTGTCGCGCTTGCTTGAGCGACACCGTCAATAAACTGCTCGTAGCTATCAGTAAAAGCATCGATGACTTTTATATCATTTGCGTTGGCCGCTTGCCCAGCGCCTTGTATCCGTACCCGAGCAGCGTCTGCGCTTGGCGTCGTTATCACCGTGCCAAACACAAGACCAGCAACGAGTAATACACTCGCAAGAGCAGTGGTACGTGTTTGCTTTAGCCTCATATATTCTCCTTTGTTACCTGCTTTAAGTATAGCACGGTGCCGAGGCGAAATAACCGCCCCTCAGGAAAAGAAAGATAAGGCAGGCACTACTTGTTCGTACGCTTGGCAATGATTTCCTGCGCAACGTTTGGTGGTACTTCTTCGTACTGAGCAAGTTCCATGGTTGAAGCTGCACGGCCCTGGCTCATTGAGCGAATGTCGTTGGTGTACCCGAACAAACTCGCAAGTGGAACGTAGGCCCGAACAAGCTTTGCACCCCCAGGGATATCTTCCATGGCGTCAATACGGCCACGACGAGAGTTAAGGTCGCCGATGATATCACCCATGAAGTCTTCAGGGGTCGAAACTTCCACCTTCATGACTGGTTCAAGAATAACCGGCTTAGCCTTTGGAATACCCGCTTTAACGGCTAGAACACCGGCAAGGTTAAAGGCAAGTTCGCTGGAGTCAACATCGTGGTAGGAGCCGTCGTAAAGGGTTGCTTTTACGCCAATCATGGGGTACCCGGCAATAACTCCGCTATCAAGGGTATCTTTCACGCCCTTCATTACTGGTGCACGATACTCTTGAGGTACGACACCACCTTTAATTTCGTCGCCCCATTCAAAGCCTTCACCGGTTTCGGTCGGTTCAAAGCGAATCCACACATCACCATATTGGCCACGGCCACCCGATTGTTTCGCGTGCTTACCTTGTGCTTCAGCAACACCACGAATTGTTTCACGGAAGGCAACCTGAGGCTCACCTACGTTGGCTTCTACATTAAATTCGCGCTTCATGCGGTCAACGAGGATGTCGAGGTGAAGCTCACCCATACCCGACATAATCGTTTGCCCGGTTTCTTCATCGGTATGAATACGGAAGGTTGGGTCTTCTTCGGCAAGGCGTTGGAGTGCAATACCCATTTTTTCTTGGTCGGCCTTGGTTTTAGGTTCAACTGCAATCGATACGGGCGGTTCGGGGAATTCGATTGATTCAAGCACAATTGGGTGTGCTGGGTCGGCAAGCGTGTGGCCTGTAAAGGTGCTCTTTAGACCGACAACGGCAGCAATGTCGCCAGCTCCCACAAAGTCGATATCTTCACGTTTGTCGGCATGCATACGAACGATACGGCCAATGCGCTCTTTTTCGCCAGTGGTTGTATTTAGTACATAACTTCCAGCAGTAATTTTACCTGAGTAAACGCGCACAAAGATAAGCCGCCCAACAAATGGGTCAGTCGCAATTTTGAAGGCCAGCGCTGCAAGTGGCTCGCTATCGGCAGGCTTGCGCTCAACAAGGTCGCCTGTTTTTGGGTTCGTCCCTTGTATCGCCTCGATATCAAGCGGAGATGGCAAGAAATCTGCCACAAGGTCGAGTACTTTTTCAACAATCACCCCACGGCCATCACCACCCGTTACAAGGAAGAAATCACCGGCAAGAATACGCTTACGAAGAGCACGCTTTAATTCTTCAAGAGTGATTGAGTCTTCACCTTCTTCAAGGAAGCGCTCAAAAAGTTCGTCTTCAGCTTCAACCGCTGCCTCAACCAAAAGGCTGCGGGCATGCTTTGCTTTGTCGAGCATATCGGCTGGGATATCGCCTACCTGGAGCTCTTTGTCGGTGTAGTCGTTGTAGGTGTAGGCCTTCATGTCAAGTAGGTCGACTAGACCGTTGATGTCTTTTTCAAAACCAATAGGAAGGTGTACGGGGAGCGCGTGCTTTGAGAGGCGGTTGTGAATGCTATCGAGAGACTTGTAGAAATCACCACCGATTTGGTTAATTTTGTTAATGAAACAAATACGAGGCACGCCGTACTTGTTGGCTTGGCGCCACACGGTCTCAGTTTGCGCTTCAACACCCATTTTACCGTCAAACACAGTGACAGCACCGTCAAGCACGCGAAGTGAACGCTCTACCTCGGCGGTAAAGTCGATGTGACCAGGGGTGTCGATGATGTTGATTTTGCAGCCCTTCCAGAAGCACGTAACGGCAGCAGAGGTAATAGTAATACCGCGCTCTTTTTCTTGCGCCATCCAGTCGGTGGTTGCGCCATCGCCATCACCACGGACTTCACCAATTTTATGGTTAATACCCGTACGGTACAAAATACCCTCGGTTGTGGTTGTTTTACCCGCGTCTATGTGGGCGATAATACCGATATTACGATAGTCCTTAAGCGGGACGATTGCTTGAGCCATGTCTCTCTTGCTCTCTTTCTTTACCTCGGAGCGCGCCGCACCGAGCTATTAATTATTTTTGGCCATAGAAAAATAGCGCTTTACAGCTATTATAACAGACCCCTTCTCTATTAGCTAGAGCTTCCGCCCCTTTCCGGCGGCTGATAGGGTGCAAGGTGCGTCACACTCTCGGCTGGGATTTGAATCCCCTGCTCCTGTGCATTGAAAAACAATAGACCAAAGGAACGGTGACGCATATCGCCAAAGAACCCAAGGGCAGGGGTGACTCCCTCGAAACGCGCCGCCGTTTCTGCTTTATACCCCGATGCGCCAATGAGAAGGCGATACTGAGCTGCCTCAATGGTTTGCGGCGCTACAAGCCCCAGGTTGGCATGCACCATGTCAAGAAGAACGTTCATCAGCGGCTCATCTTCAGCAATGCCTGCACCCGTTATCTTAGCAATAGCATGCGACACATTCTTTAGTCGCGTTGCCGGTGGCTGCGACGATGCATCAAGGCGGTTAAGAAGCCCGTGGTACAACCCCTGAACCAGTTCGCGGCGCTGATAGTCGGCAATCTGTGCAATATGCTCATCTACCCGGGCCTGGAATGCTGCCCGCTCTTGCTCGGGCGTTAGTACGTATTCAATCCGTGACCCCTCTACTGCTACAGATACCAAAGGCGTGTACAGCCCGCCCGGTAACTGCTGCTGGTTGCGGCTTGCGTCTTCAATATACATCCGAAAATCACCCATAGCCCCTTTGTAAAATCCAAACAACCGGCCTTGTACCGCCACCCCCGCATAGGGGGCACCCTCTGCTTCTTCCGCCGCCATTTGAGCAGCCCGTAGCACATACACACCGATACCCGGGTTAGTAAGCTGAACCGTGCGTGTTGCGTCGAAAGTTTCAATACTCACTTCGGGAAGGGCGGCAAAGTGACTGGTAAGGTACTGCTCAAGGTCGTAGGCCCGTTGGCTTACGTACTCGCCAAAACGAGCTTGGTCGGCGCCATATATCCGACGGTGCTTTGCAATGTCGGCTTGCACCCATGCAAAAAGCTGCTCCGGCGCTACCTGGCTTAGCTCAGGGTGCGACGGCCGCTCGCGTCCCCACCACTGCTCTTCGGGACATACCATATATTCATCATACCAGACCCTTCGAGCTGGTATAATAGCTGTATGGTACGCCTCTCTTTAGTCTCGCCACACGATTTTGATACCTATGCGCTTCACCACCCCTCTGGAAGCTTTTACCAAGTAGGGGCAATGATTCCTTTTCGAGAAGCACTTGGATGGGATACGCACCCTTTGCTGCTCAAAGATGACGCAACTGTCGTTGGGGCCTGTATCTTGGCCGGTAAGCGCGGTAGGTATGAGATAGCTCTCGGCCCCCTCCTTGATTTTAAAAACGAGGCCTTGGCCACTGAGTTCTTGGGCCTCATAAGTGACTACGTGAAGCGTATTGGCGGCTCCGCAATTGAAATTTATCCAAACAGTGTCTACCAAACCCGTGATGCTAGCGGCCAGGTGATCGACGGCCCCGCCCCAGAAGTGCCGGCGCTATTTGCTAAGGCCGGCTGGAAGCACAAAGGGTTTACTACCAACTATGACTACACAGCAAATCGATGGGTGTTTGTGAAAGACCTGTCTCAGCTCCACACAGAGGCCGAGCTCTTGAGCTCGTACCGTCAAACTACCCGCCAAACTATCCGTAAGCTTGAGGCTGAGCGATATTCAGTTAGAAAGCTCGCGTATGACGAACTTGCCATTATCAAGGCGCTGATTGACAGCTCAAACGAACGTAATGAAGTCCATAACCGACCACTGAGCTACTACGAGCACCTATTCACAGCCTACGGTGATGCGGTCGAATTTTTAGTCATGTATTATGACCAAAAGATTCCTATTTCGGCGGGTATTTTTGTATCACATCCGAAAGAGCTGGCTTATTTTCATTCTGGTGCAGATTCACGCTATCGACAACTATACGGCGGGCATTTTTTGCAGCACTATGTTATGAAACGAGCCATTGCTCATGGGGTGAAGCGTTATAATTTTTACGGCGTAACCGGGCATTTTACTAAAAATCCGCTGCTTGTCTACAAAAGTGGCTTCCGCGGGGTGGTCGAAGAATACGTGGGGGGGTTTGTAAAGGTAGTTAACCCTGCTAAACATCATGCCCAAAAAGCCCTGCGTGCGCCAAAAAACGTGCTGCGCCGCATGCTTAAAAAATAAAACGAGCGACAGTCGATATACATTAAAACAAGCCCCCCATGAGGCTTGTTTTAACAGAATGACACGTACTAACCGCGGGCGAAGTGCGCAAAAGCGCGGTTTGCTTCGGCCATCTTGTGGGTGTCTTCCTTCTTCTTGAAGGCTGCACCAGTTTCGTTGTAAGCATCAACGATTTCAAGGGCAAGGCGTTGCTCGTAAGGCATACCCGAGCGAGCACGTGCACTTTGCACAAGCCATGAAAAGGCGTAGTGCAATTGGCGGTGGCCAGCAACCGGGAATGGAATTTGGTAGTTTGCACCACCGACACGGCGAGATTTAACTTCGAAGTTTGGCGAAACGTTTTTAAGCGCTTTTTCGAATACTTCAAGCGGGTTTTCGCTGTCGAGCTTTTTAGCGGCGGCTTCAAGGGCACTGTAGACTGCGCGTTCAGCAACAAGCTTTTTACCGTTCAACATTGATTTGTTAATAAGACGCTGCACAAGAACGCTTTGGTAGCGGCGATCTGGTGAAAGGCGACGTTGTAGACTTACGGTTTTCTTACGTGGCATGACTACTTCCCTTCTTTCTTCGCACCGTACTTAGAACGGCCCTGCTTACGGTTTTGTACACCCTGGAGGTCGAGCGCACCACGAACGATGTGGTAGCGAACACCTGGAAGGTCGGGCACACGGCCGCCACGAACGAGCACGACGGCGTGTTCTTGGAGGTTGTGACCTTCACCGCCAATGTAGGCCCATACTTCGTGACCGTTAGTAAGACGGATACGAGCGACTTTACGGAGCGCTGAGTTAGGCTTTTTTGGAGTTTTGGTGGTTACTTTAATGGCGACGCCACGCTTCAGCGGAGCTTCTTGGTTGTAGTAACGCGTTTTTAATGCGTTGTGGATACGACCAAGCGCAGGCGACTTGCTTTTACGAGCAGCGGTTTTGCGCGGTTTGCGCACTAACTGGTTGATTGTTGGCATAGAACAATGAACTTCCTCTTACTTTAGTTTGATGACACCTCTAGTTATACAGCGTGGCACAGCTTGCACCGGCCACAAACCAACATTAAAAGAATTTTTATATGCTGGGTGCTTTAAAAGGTTCAGCAATCCTTTCAAAACGGTGTTCATTTCAGCGTAATGGCCTTGTACACGGTACCAAATACGAATGAACGGAAACTCACCTTTTATTATAGCAAATTTTAGCGGTTATGTAAAGCTACGGGGAATTTTTAAGTGATGATGTATCGGTTCTTTTTCGTAATGTTTATTACAGTGAAAGTATATTCGAAATAATCATCCAGGCGGCATAGAGCATAAAAAGGATGAGCATCACAACCGTTGACCAGGCAAGGCGCGACTTAAGCCGACGACCTGGAGTGGCAATGCTATTGAGTGCCCTATCACCCACTCGCTCGTCGGTATAATAGTCGGTCTGGTCATGAAGCTCACCTTTTATACGCTGGGTGATTGCCAGAAGATCTCGGAGATGCTGTTCGGTATCCATTTTCATACCGAGATGGGCATACAGAAAAATCATATCGTCAATGACTTCTATATCATACCGGCCGCCAGCGTCAACAAGCGCCGCCATAACATCTGGGGTGAACACATAGAAGGCATCCCGCTCGTATTCTTTTGGGGCGTAAAGGGTAAAATGATCACTAAAAGTACCCTGCAGATGAAGCACTTGATCTTTACCGAATCCAGCTGGCAGGTTACTAAAGGTACCAAAGAAGTTATTTTTCTTAGCATCGAGTACCATATGAGGTAAACGCCGAGGGAGCTTGGCAGCAACATAGCCCCACGTATGCGTTGTGCGGCTTTTTCCGCTCCCGGTGACATATTCGTAGTTCCCCACTTCTATATCACCCGGAAACGATAGTGCCAACCGCACCCGTTTACTATGGCCTTGGTTGAATATCAGGCCGTCGTACGGCGCACCGGGTGTATTCACGGCCATAGTAATACCGTTCATCTGCGAAAATTTGTACAAGCGAGCCAGCCGCCGAGTTTCTGCCCGCACCGAGAAGGCAATCACAAGAGCAATGACTATGGGAATACTGATACCAACAAACGAGCCCACCCGCCCAGGCGCGTCACCAAGACGAATAGCATTCATCGTTACTACTGCCATGCTTATTAGCACGACCACCCCAACGATAACGACAAACCCTGCAAAAAACCTACCGACTACACCCGCAGCTCCCCTGCTTGCTGTATAATTTCGCAGGTCTTGTTTGGTCAATGGTGCCGTGAGCGCATCATAGTTAAGTTGGTTCATCATTAACACTATATCACAAGAAGCCCTGCTATAAGGGCTTCTTGTGGGTGCGTTTGATTTTGGCGGCTAGGCAGCCAGCTCAATAGCTTCAGCGATATCCGCCTCAACTTCCCCATCACCCTCAAGTGTGTCAAGTGCAGTTGCGCTGTGCACACCGGTTCCTACAGGA
The DNA here is from genome assembly GCA_964368785.1 of uncultured Candidatus Saccharibacteria bacterium. Lineage (GTDB taxonomy): Bacteria > Patescibacteriota > Saccharimonadia > Saccharimonadales > Saccharimonadaceae > Microsaccharimonas. The sequence goes on along the minus strand of CAYJCW010000003.1, from coordinate 106,642 downwards.
ATCTTGCGACCAATAATCACGTTTTCCTTAAGGCCGTGAAGGGTGTCTGAGCGACCACTGACGGCTGCATTGATAAGCACACGGGTCGTGTCTTGGAATGATGCGGCAGAAAGCCAGCTGTCAGACCAGATCGACACCTTAGTGATACCAAGAAGCAATTGAGTGTAAGCAATTTGCTCTTTACCTTCGGTAGCGAGCTTGTCGTTTGCTTCAACAACTGCGGCACGAGAGACGATGTCGCCAGTAACAAATGTACTGTCACCTGGGTCTTCAACCTGAACACGGCTGAACATTTGGCGAACGATGATCTCGAGGTGCTTGTCGGCAACATCTTGACCCTGCGCCGCGTAAATACGGAGCACTTCGTTAATGATGTACCGCTGCGTTGCTTCAATACCCTTAAGGCGCATGAGGTCGTGGAGGTTGAGTGAACCGCTAGTAAGGCGGTCACCAGCTTCAACAACATCACCGCTCTTTACCAATAGCTGCATCGTACCAGGAACTTCGTAGCGAACTGGCGAACCAGCGTTTGCTGCAAGTACGAGGTGGTCTTCGGTTACTTCAACGACGCCATCGAATGGTGAAACGATTGGCTTGCTTTCGCTTTCGCCACTCGCAAGAACATCACCCACCTTAACGTTTGCGCCGTTCTTGACATTCGCCACGCGGCCTTCAAGCGGAATGCGCTCAATATGGCCAGCTTCTGGAGTGACTTGAACCACATACTTCTTGCCATCTTCCCAAGCTTCTACGACACCCGTTACTTCAGTGATGTATGCTTGACCCTTCGGGTTACGAGCTTCAAAGAGCTCTTCTACACGAGGGAGACCCTGGGTGATGTCACCTTCCTGCACACCACCCTTGTGGAAGGTATTAAGTGTCAGCTGAGTACCCGGTTCACCAACAGATTGAGCGGCAATCACCCCAACTGGCTGCGCATCAGCCACAAGCTGGTTAGTCGACATGTCAATCCCGTAGCTGCGGCGTGGCACACCACGAAGGTTCTTAGTTGAAAGCACAGACTGAATCTTTACTTCGGTAATGTCTTGGTCATCCTCAATTGCGTTCGCGATTTCACGAGTAATGAGCTCGTTCTTCTTCACGTGACCCGCAATGTCTTCAGCGGCGTAGCGTCCATAGAGACGATTACCGAAGTCGATCATTGTAAGCTCGGTTTCAGCACGGTAGATAGTGAATCCGTCATCATCACCAGCTTCGTCTTCAACAGTAAACACATCCTGAGAAACGTCAACCAGACGACGAGTAAGGTATCCTGAATCGGCCGTCTTAAGCGCGGTGTCAATCAAGCCCTTGCGTGAACCTCGTGTTGCCACGAACTGTTCAAGGCTTGAGAGACCCTTTTTGTAGCTTGAACGAATCGGAAGCTCGATCTGATGGTTCGCAGCGTCGACCATAATACCAATCATGGCACTTGCAAGCACGACGTTTGAAATGTTACCACGGGCACCAGAGTTAACCATTACCGATACGCTCGTATCCATGTCTTTAAGCTTTTCTTTGAGAAATGCCTCGATGTTGCGACTTACTCCACGCCAGTTGGCAATAGTAAGGTTGTATCGCTCTTCTTCGGTAATGAGCCCTTGGTCATACTGTTCGCTAATAAGTGTCGTTTTCGCGTCACCTTCAGCAATCATCTCATCGGTCTCTTCAAAGTGAACGTAATCATCCTTGCTGGTTGATACAGCAGAAACAGTTGCAAAGCGGAAGGCCAGCCCCTTCATGCGGTCAGCCGTCTTTGCGGTTACTTCAGCGCCATACTTAAGGAATATGTCGTTCAATACTTTCTTGAGCTGCTTGCTGTTCTGGGGATTGTCGTCATACGGGTATTCTTTTGGAAGAATTTCGTTAAAGAAGACGCGACCCAGCGTAGTGTTGCGAATCTCACCCTTTGCAAATACACGAATGGGGGTCTGTAGCTGTATCATGCCGCTATCATAGGCCATCTCGGCTTCGTATACTGAGCTATAGGGTTTTACCACATCGGTTTGTGCGCTTGCCTTATTGTACGTGAGGTAATAGTTACCAAGTACGATGTCTTGGGCAACCGAAAGGACCGGCGCACCATCCGCTGGCTTTAGAAGGTTAGCTGTTGCGCTCATGAGCTCGCGAGCTTCCTGCTGTGCCTGGCGTGATAGTGGAAGGTGAACGGCCATCTGGTCACCGTCGTAGTCGGCGTTGAAGCCGTTCGCTACGAGCGGGTGAAGCTGAATAGCCTTACCTTCAACAAGACGCGGTTGAAAGGCCTGAATCGAAAGACGGTGCAGTGACGGTGCGCGGTTAAGCAGCACGTATTTGCCCTCAATGACGGCATCAAGCGCATCCCAAACGATCGCCTCGCCAGCTTCAATCAGACGAGTTGCCGAACGGATGTTGTGCGCATGCTCGCCACGAATAAGCCAGCTGATAACGAATGGCTTGAAGAGCTCAAGCGCCATTTGCTTCGGCAGACCACATTCGTTAATCTTAAGCTTAGGACCAACCACAATCACTGAACGACCAGAGTAGTCAACACGCTTACCAAGAAGGTTCTGGCGGAAACGACCCTGCTTACCCTTAAGCATGTCAGAGATTGACTTGAGGCGGCGACGGCCACCAGTCGCGTTGACTGCACGACCACCACGAGCGGCTGAGTTGTCAACGAGTGCGTCAACTGCCTCTTGGAGCATACGCATTTCGTTGCGGCGAATCACCTCAGGCGCGTTAAGCTCAACCAGTTTCTTCAAACGGTTGTTACGGTTAATCACACGGCGGTAAAGGTCGTTAAGGTCGGAGGTTGCAAAACGACCACCGGTAAGCTGCACCATCGGGCGAAGGTCCGGAGGGATCACCGGAAGAACCGTAAGAGTGAGCGCACTTGGCTGAATACCAGCAGATTGCATTCCCTCAAGCATCTTAAGACGCTTAAGGAGCTTCTTCTCGCGCTGGCCCTTCGCACCTTCAACTTCTTCAGTAAGCTCAGCAATAAGCGCATCAAGGTCAATACCATCAAGGAGTGCCTTAAGTGCTTGGCCACCCATGCCAACTTCAACAATGTCTTGATATTCCTCAGGAAGGTTGCGATAGTCTACCTCGCTCAAAAGCGCACTGTGGTTGAGGCTTTCAAGTTGGGTTTTTTTGGTAGTGTAGTTTTCTTCAAGATCTTCAAGCTCACGAGTTTGGGCTTCGGCAAGTGCTTTTACGTCGGCACCTTCTGCTTCGGCCTCTTTCTCGTAATGAATCTTGATTGCTGCACGGCCAGCTTCAGTTTCAGCTTCAAGGTCAGCAAGGAACTTATCACGAGCTTCTTCGTCTACCTTAAGCACAACATACGTCGCAAAGTAAGCAATACGCTCAAGGTTGCGAACGGTAATGCCAAGGAGAAGTGACATTGCACTTGGGGTACCGCGCATAAACCAGATGTGTGCAACTGGTGCGGCAAGGCTAATGTGCCCCATACGCTCACGGCGCACGATTGCCTTAGTAACAAGGTCACCGTTTTTATCGACAGCTGCTTCACGCGAACGAACACCCTTGAGCTTTGAATCGTGGGGATTAATGTCTTTTACTGGACCGAAAATTCGCTCACAAAAAAGACCATCGCGCTCAGGTTTTTGGGTACGGTAGTTAATTGTTTCAGGCTTTGTGACTTCACCGTAGCTCCATTTGAGAATATCGTCTGGGCTGGCGACACTAAGACGAATAGCGTCAAAGTCAGCGATGCCATTGTTGCTGTTAATTACGACACGTGACATAGTTACGCCTCCTCCTTAATTTCTTCAATTTCATCAATATCTTGGATAGTCATGCCATCCTCCTCGGTAATGTCACCCAGTTCATCGGCTTCATCAAGGACGGTTGGAGTATCATCGTCTTCATCAAGGCCAATTGCCGAAGCGGCAACCGGTTGGCCATTAATAACGCTTCCAATGACATGCTCGGCATCAACAATTGCATCTTCGCTCTCGTCCATAAGGTCAACCCGTAGCCCAAGGCCTTGAAGTTCCTTTACAAGCACATTAAATGACTCAGGGAGTTTTGGACCAACAATTGGTTCGTCCTTAATAATCGATTCGTAAGCCTTAGCCCGGCCATAAACATCGTCAGACTTAATAGTAAGCATTTCTTGAAGAGTTGCGGCTGCACCGTATGCTTCAAGGGCCCAAACCTCCATCTCACCAAAGCGCTGACCACCATTTTGCGCCTTACCACCAAGTGGCTGCTGGGTAACCATTGTGTATGGACCGGTTGAACGGGCGTGAATCTTGTCACTTACCATGTGGTGGAGCTTCAGCATGTGCATAACACCAACAGTGGTTCGTTCCTCAAAGGCTTCACCGGTACGGCCATCGAAGAGCTGGCTTTTACCATCACGGGCGAAACCGGCTTTTTCAAGCTCTTCAGAGATGACCGCGTCTGGAACACCGTTAAATGGTGGCGTTGCCACTTTATAGCCAAGCGCGCGCGCAGCCATACCAAGGTGCGTCTCAAAGAGCTGGCCAATATTCATACGGCTTGGCACACCGAGCGGGTTCAGGACCACATCAACTGGCGTACCGTCTTCAAGGAATGGCATATCTTCTACAGGGAGAATCCGTGCCACAACGCCCTTGTTACCGTGACGGCCGGCGAGCTTGTCACCAACCGAAATCTTTCGAAGCTGTGCAACGAAGATTTGAATTTGCATCAGCACACCAGCCTTAAGCTCGTGACCATTTTCGCGACTGAAAATCTTTACCCCTACAACTTTGCCACCACCAGCGTTGTTCATACGTTGTGAAGTATCACGAACGTCCTTGGCTTTTTCACCGAAGATTGCACGAAGAAGGCGCTCTTCAGAGCTGAGTTCTTGCTCACCCTTTGGTGTAATCTTACCAACGAGTACATCACCAGCCTTCACTTCAGAACCAAGCTGTACAATGCCGTTTTCGTCGAGGTGGCGAAGTGATTCTTCGGAAACGTTTGGAATATCGCGAGTGACAATTTCTGGACCAAGCTTGGTTTCACGCACTTCAACCGTGTAATCTTTAATGTTCACACTCGTAAGCGTGTCGTCAGAAACGAGGCGGCGCGAAAGCACGATTGCGTCGTCCATGTTGTAACCAGACCATGGCATAAAGGCTACGAGAAGGTCCTTACCAAGAGCGATCTCGCCATCGGCAACAGAAGCGCCTTCAATGAGAATGTCGCCCTGCTTTACTTTTTGGCCGCGTGTTACCCGAACTTTTTGGTTAATAGAACGGTCGTCGTTTGACTTTACAAAGTGTACAGGTTCGTACGTTTTCACCCCTTCTTTATACTTCACTTCAATCACGTCGCCATCAGCGCGAATAACTTCACCATCACCTTCGGCAACCACCAATTGGCTGGTGTTTTCAGCAATGAGGTGCTCAATACCGGTACCAACAATTGGCGATTCTGGCTGAAGCAACGGCACTGCCTGCTTTTGCATGCTTGACGCCATGAGTGAGCGGTCAACACGGTTCTTTTCAACAAATGGCACAAGCGCTGCGGTTGAACCAAGAATCTGCTTATGGGCAGCGTCCATGTAGGTAACTTCGCTGGCATCGACTTGCTCAGGAAGAAGTTCGTTGCGCGCCGAAACCCGTTCGTCTTTAAAGGTACCGTCTTCATTCAGTTCGGCACCAGCATCGGCAATGACTTCAACTGCTTCTTGTGAAGCATCAAGGTAAACAACTTCGTCGCTTACTTTACCGTTTTTAACCTTAAGATAAGGCGTTTCAATAAACCCATACTCGTTCACTCGAGCGTAAGCGGCAAGGTTAAGTACAAGCCCAATGTTTGCACCTTCAGGCGTTTCAACCGAACAAAGGCGGCCATAGTGCGTTGGGTGGGCGTCGCGCACATCAAAGCCAGCGCGCTCACGCGAAAGACCACCGGGGCCCATTGATGAGAGGCGGCGCTTGTGTGCAAGTTCTGCAAGTGGGTTGGTCTCGTCCATAAGCTGCGAAAGCTGGGAACTGGCGAAGAATTCACGAACCGCAGCAACAACAGGGCGCGCATTAATAAGTTGTGAGGGAGTAACGGTTTCAAGGTCCGACATTGACATGCGGTCCATTGCATTACGCTGCATACGGAGCATGCCAACGCGGAATTGGCGAGCCACCAGCTCACCAACCAGCTTCACGCGGCGGTTCGAGAGTGCATCGATGTCGTCTGGGGCTTCTTGGGTGTTGTTAAGACGAATAATCTCTTTAACAATCGCAATAAGGTCGCTCAGTTGGAACACCCGGTTTTCGGCCGTGTTTGCAACGTCAAGGCCAAGGCGCTGGTTAAGCTTGTAGCGACCAACCCGTGAATAGTCGAAGCGCTTGAAATCAAAGAACATGCGCTCAATCATTTGCTTAGCGTTATCAACAGTGGCAAGGTCGCCCGGGCGAAGGCGGCGGTAGACCTCAATCAAGGCTTCGTTTGTACCGCGAGCTGGGTCCTTTTCAAGGGTTGCGTCGAGGTACTTTACTTCACCGGTGTCAACATCAGCGAAGAGGTCTTTAATTTCGCTGGTTTTGTTGTAGCCAAGTGCACGGAAAAGTGTTGTTACAGGCAGTTTACGACGACGGTCGATTTTTACGTAAATGGTACCGTTTGAGGCAGTTTCGAATTCGAGCCATGCACCACGGCCTGGGATAAGCTTGGCTCCGTAGTTGTTACGAACACCCGCACGGTCAGCAGTAAAGAACACACCGGACGAGCGAATAAGCTGTGAAACAACCACACGTTCGGTGCCGTTAATAATAAAGGTGCCGCGATCAGTCATCCATGGGTAGTCGCCCAGGTAGATTTCTTGCTCTTTTACTTCACCAGTCACTTTATTGGTAAGTTCAACCGTTGCGTGAAGCGGCGCATCAAAGGTAAGGTTGTTTTCTTTTGCGAATACTTCAGCATGCTTTGGCTCCTGAAATGCATATGTGCCAAAACGAAGGGCAAGCTTTTGACCAGTGTAATCATCGATGGGGTTTAATTCGGCAAAAATTTCGCCAAGACCCGTTTCAACGAATTCTTTCCAGCTGTCGCGCTGGTGCTGTATTAAGTTAGGGAGCGGAAGCGCGTTGTCGTCGCTCGTAAAGAACACACGCTTGGTGTTGGTACCGTTAGTACTTGCCATAAATAAATGGACCTCTCATTTATAGTTGGGGTTTGATATTTGGGGTTTCTTTGGCGCCGAAGATTCCCTTAACCTCTGATGCCTAAACGGGACTGCCAGATCCACTTAGGCGACATTTACGCATTCTCGCAGGCATAAATAACCAGGGCTACACTACTTCTTGGTACCTATTGTGAAGGGTTCCGGGCAAATAGTCAAGAGGCAGCGGCTAAAATCGCCCCATAACCTCGTCAATGATCCCGTACGCCTTCGCTTCCTCGGCGCTCATCCAAAAGTCGCGATCCATGTCTTTTTCAACTTTACTTAATTTTTGCCCAGTATTTTTAGCAAGAATTTCATTAAGCCGCTGTTTTAAGAAAAGTCCTTCACGAAGGGTAATCTCTTGGTCACTAATCTTCCCCTGAGTCCCGCTCGAAGGCTGGTGAATCATAATACGACTATTAGGGAGCGCGAAACGCTTGCCTTTTGTGCCGCTTGAAAGCAAGAAGGCACCCATACTGGCCTGAAGCCCGATTCCAATGGTCTGAACGTCAGGGGCAATATGTTGAATCGTATCGTAAATACCAAGCCCATCATACACACTGCCGCCGGGGCTGTTAATATATAGCTGAATATCTTTTTTGGGGTCTTCATAGGCAAGGTACAAGAGCTGCGCAATAATAATATTGGCAGTGTGTTGGTTCACTTCTTCGCCCAAGAAAATAATACGGTCTTTAAGAAGTCGTGAATAAATATCGAAGGCACGTTCGCCGTCGTGTGATTTTTCTATAACTGTTGGAACAAGATAATTTTTCGGTGCGTTCATAGGACTCCCTCTTTTTACTTATTCTATTGTATATAAAAATTAGCACTCGCGTCAAGGGAGTGCTAATTAGCATTAGTGCCTCGTGCTGCGCTAGTTGTGTGGAGTAACCGTGCCGCCGTTCAACGTCACCAAACGCTCAATCGTTTTTTCGGTAATAAAATGGTTGGCAATATCGTTACGCACCTCAGGGGTCTCAAACTGCTTCAAAGCCTCTGGGCTATTCGCATATTGGCGCTTATGCACCTCTACATGCTCATCAATTTCTGCATCAGTTGCGGTAATCTTTTCAACCTTGCTTAATTCAGAAAGAGCAAGACCTGCCTGTACGCGACGAACTGCCGCGGGCTTCACTTCTTTTTCGCGCCATTCGTCTTCATCCTTAAAGCTATTTGCCGTTAGGTAGCTTGCAAGGTCAAGGCCGCGGTACATAAGGTTTTGCGAGAAGTCTTGTTCGATAGAGCGCATTTGGTCAGATACGAGAATTTCCGGTACCGGAACGGTGCTCTTTTCGATAAGGGCTTCGATAAGAACATCTTTAAGCTTATCGCCCGCTTCGCGTTCTTTGTTTGCAAGGATTTCCTCGTGAAGACCCGCCCTAAGCTCTTCAACATTGGTGTAAGGGCCCATTTTAGCGGCAAATTCATCATTAAGTTCAGGGAGTTTTGGCTCAAGCACCTTTTTGAGCGTTGTTGTAAACACTACTTTGGCACCAGCAAGATCTTTTGCGTGGTAGTCTTTAGGAAATTCAAGCTCAAGATCGAATGTTTCACCCGCCTTGTGGCCGACAATACCCTCTTCAAAACCAGGAATAAATTGGCCAGAGCCAAGCGTAAGCGTGTAGTCACTCCCCGCACCACCGTCAAAGGCAACGCCATCTTTTTTGCCGACGAAGTCGATGACCGTTTCGTCACCTTCTTTTGCGGCGCGAGCAACCTCAGTCTTTTCAGCAACACTTTGGAGCATACGATCAATGATTTCGTTTACTTCCTTATCGGAAACAGAAACTTTTTCGGCTTTCTTGCCAAGTTTTTTATAATCACCAAGAGTGACTGTTGGAAGCACTTCGACCTCGGCGGTAAATTCTAACATTTCATTCGGAACATACTTTTTAATATCGACCATGGGGCGGTCGAGCGCTTGAATTTTTTCGGCAAGAAACGCTTCAGCGACGGCTTTACTTACAGCATCATCAAGCAGCTGCTCTTGTAATGCCTGTGGGTTAATGTGCTTTGCGGCTACGCTGGCAGGTACTTTGCCTTTGCGGAAGCCGTCAACCTTAACAGAAGCGCTGAGCTTTTTAAGGGCAACTTTTTCGGCATCAGCAAGTGCAGGTGCATCGACGGAAATCGTTAATTGTACTTTGGTGTCGGATAGGTTTTTTACAGTCGTTTTCATTACCCCTTAGTATAACAGAGGTGATGGCCAACCGCAACTAAGCCGAGCGCTCGAGCAGGAGCTTTTCGACAATTTCCTTTGGCATCAGCTTCTCTTCAAAGCCCGATTCGAGGTGCTTCAACGAATACTCGCCGGCAGCAGCTTCGTCGGCACCTACAAAAAGTAGGTAAGGAATCTTTTTCTTGAGCGCCGCTTTAATTTGCTTATCAAGTTTTCGCCCCGTTATATCAACCTCAACGTTCAACCCGCTTTGGCGGAGCTCTCGCGCTACTTGATTTGCATCAGCGAGCACATCACCAATTGCCACAACATAGATATCGGTTTTTGAAGTATCTTCCGGAAGAAGCCCGCGCACCGCAAGGAAGTTTTCAATCATGGTATTGCCCGGAGCCATGCCAACGGCGCTGATAGGTTCAGCGCCAAAAAGGCCCACCAAACCGTCGTAGCGGCCACCGCCAAAAAGCGAACGGTTATTATCTGGGTGAGTATCAAAGACCTCAAATACGGTGCCCGTGTAGTAATCAAGCCCGCGCATCAGTGAAGCGTCGAAAATTGCCCCCTCAACGCCAGCTGCCTTGAGCCCGGCGAATACAGCCTTGATCTCATCGAGTGCAGCCGCTTTTTGCAGCTCAGCTGGTAATGCTTCGATTGTTTTTGCCGCCACAATCTGCCTTACATTCTCAAGGTCGGCCTTACGGGCTTCGCCAAGAATCGCCTGCACTTGGTCTTCGAATTCTTGCTCAGTTATTTTATTACGACGATCAAAAAGTTTGACCATCTGAAGGGCAGCATCCGGGCTAAGCCCAAGGTATTCGGCCATCATGAAATGAATGAACTTACGGTTGTTAATGCGAATGATATAATCGCCCAACTGTGCGCCAAACTCTTTAAGAATTGCATCGGCAATGGTAATAATCTCAATATCGGCAGCAACTGCGTCCACGCCAAAAACATCAACGTTAAGTTGCCAAAACTCCCGCTCACGACCCCGCTGCGGGCGCTCGTAGCGCATAAAATTTGCAATAGAATAAAGGCGCGCCGGATACGCCAACTCTTGCCGACGAGCAGCAACCATACGGCTGATGGTAGGGGTCATTTCGGGGCGAATAGCAACAGTACGGCCCCCGCGATCGGTAAAGGTGTAGGTTTGATCATTCACCAATTCTTGGCCGCTTTTAGCCGCATAGAGTTCGAGCGGCTCCAGTATAGGCGCCCCGTATTCCTCATACCCAAATCGCTCCACGACGGCTCGCCAAACAGAGAAAATATAATTCTGAATACGTTTGTCTTCAGGGAAATAATCGCGAGTGCCCTTGTACGGCTGTGAGGATAGTGTTGTCATTACCCCTATTGTTACACACTCCAGAGGCATCAAGCAAGTCGATGTTGCTGAATCCAGGCATACATAGCAATACCAGAGGCCACCCCAACATTCACCGAACGCGTTGAGCCGAATTGCTCAATCATGAGTACGTGTTCAGAAAGCTCTAACATTTCGTGGCTCAGCCCTGGGCCTTCAGAGCCAAATACAAGCACGGCGTTTCGAGGAAGGGGTATTGTTCCAAGCGGGTGTGCTCCCTTCACTATATCAATAGCAATCACAGATTTACCCGCCTTCTGCATTGCCGCGGCAAAAGCCTGGGGCGATGCATGATACTCAAGATGCAGGTACGCATCTGTTTTCATCGCACCACGTTTATTCCATTGCCGACGCCCAATAATATGTACTTTACGCACATTAAAAGCATTGGCGTTGCGCACAATAGTGCCCATATTAAAATCGCGCTCAAGGTTTTCAACGGCCACTTCAAGCTCGCTTCGGCTGGTATCGAGATCGGCAACAATAGCAGCGACCGGTTGGTTGCGATATTTATCTATAACATTACGCGTATCTGGTGTGGCCATTGCCCCCTGCCCCTAAAGTTCCGAAAGGGCACTCGCTACGCCATAATCGGTACGAAGTGCCGCAACCAAGCTACGTAGTTCGTTCTTTTGCTTAACCCCAGGGTTAAGGGTGCCAAATGGGTCAAAGATGAGCCGAAGTTGTTCATAAAGGGCTGCCTGGGAATCATCGAGCACCGACCATGCAGCCGAAGCCTTTAAGCGACCTTCAGCGCCATTGGCTGTGAAAGCGCCGCCGCATTTATCAACCGTTGCTGCATATTCATTAAGGAGTTTAAAGAGTTTTTGCTTATCGCTTACCGATGAAAGCTTGAGCGCCGGATACACATTATAGGTGGCTTCTAATACATTCAGCGAAAGTGGGAGTTTGATATGATGCTTTGTGGCGAGGCCGGCTACCAACGACTCAAATTCTTCTTGGCGGCCCGATGGTACCGAAGCGCCATTCAATATAGGCAGCATAGCCTGGTCATCTTCACCTGCAAACTGGGCAGTACGCGCAACGATGGTAATAGCGTGAAAATCTTCCACTGGCCGTTCAGTCGAGTCGACCATGCCAATAGTTGCCTTCGCCATAAGCTTACGCATCTTTTTAAGCTTTGCCGACTGAGCACGGTCGCTTATATCGTTAAACTGCACAAACACTACCGCACCTACCTGACTCACATCCCCTAGTGCAGCAAAATGCGCCCCATATTTTAGGGCACGGCGAAAGAGTTCGCCGTCGTATATCAACAGTTCGAAAGGCTCAAGCTCGGCAAGCCGTTCTGCCACGTCACGAGCCGTTTGCATTGAGTCTACCGCCACGGCAGCGTAGGTACTGGCTGCAGAATAAAAATCGACCTTTAGTACTACTTCGGATATAATACCGAGCGTGCCCTGGCTCCCTATAAACAGTGGGGTAAGGTCGAATGAGCCATCTTTGCCCCGCACTTCAGAAAGGCGCTTAAACCCTGTATTATCGCGAGTTGGGTCACCCGCAAGTTCGGCAATCGTGGACTCGTTGTCTTCAATCAGACCTTCGAGTTTTCGATAAATCTCGCCTTCAAGCGTTTGAAGCCCGAGTTTCTTACTCATTTCACGGCGAGACATGCGCCCAGTTTCAATGAGATCGCCGTTCGCAAGCACGACCTCAAGGCGCTCAATGGCATCCGCGAGCGAGCCGCCCTCCCCATGGGCGTCGTCGGCAATAACCCCACCAACCGTAGCCATACCGCCCTCACCAGCGGTGCCCGCAACCGTAAGCCCCTGCCATCGTAGCGTTTCGTGAATGAGCTTAAGGCGAGCCCCAGCTTGCACGTGCACAAGCTTTTCTTTTGGGGCAACCTGTAGTATGCCGTGTAAGTGCTGTGCGGTATCAACGACAATTCCCTTCCCAATTGCAGCCCCCGTGGCATTACAGCCAGCACCGCGCACCACGACCCCAACCGCATGGCCTTTTTCGGCCAATTGCCACGCAAAACGAGCAATTTTACGAATGTCATTCGTAACCCGGGGAAGAGCCACAATTTCTGGCGTAATACTTAAAATACTTCCATCAGTCGCATAAAGCTTGCGCAGGGTTTTTGCGCCACTTACCTCGCCTAACAGATGTTCGTTTAAATAAACCGCAATTTTGTTCATTTCCCCGTCCTCTTTCTCATTCCTTTTATGATAACACAAGAAGAAGGTGCGTTCGATGCACTTTTTCGCCACTGCCCCTGCGGTACGGCATGCGTTATACTAAGGCTCATGGTACCAATTGCAGCGCTCATTGCCCTTGGCAACGATACTAAACGCCCGGTGTCGCAGCAAACAGGAACGGTACACAATGACACCAATCGCAGCCACACTGGCCGTCTGTTTTCTCGTCATGGCTTTGGCTGGGTAGGGCGAAGCGGAGGGGCTAGGGTTGACGCTGGTGAAACTCGTGGACAAACCGGGTGATTGTTGCATCGAGGAGCGAGGGGAGGTCGGCGTTAGAAATCTCTTCAGCCGAGAATGTGACATCCTGAGCGTCGATCAGTTTTCCTGTATTGGAATAAAAATCAATGCCGACATCGATTGACCCACCGGTGAAGCTACGAAACCCGACAATCGGAACGTTTGCGTAAATCGTCTTCTGCGACTGACCCAGACGTGCGAGAAGTTCTTTCCACGACAGAGGCGTGACTCCCGCAGGAGAGCCGCCTTCGGAGAGCAGCAACGAAGCGCTGAGCGCTCGTACCGCCAAGGAGCCTAGAGTCTCCGCCTCCTCCTGGGGGAGAAACGTGTGTGTTGAAGAAATCGGCCCAGCCTTCTCCACGCGATACAAATAGGCAAGTGAATTTGATTTACTTACATAAATGTCCGCATAGCCGTTCTCTCGCGTCTGCCCATTGTTCATTCGGGAGCCTCAATTACGTTAATCTTAATTCCTTTATACTTTTGCATAATGTTGGCGATTGCGTCAAGCTGCTCGTTGGATAGACTGTGCTTGGTGACAATGTCTAGCGCTTGGGCGGATTCCCTGAATTTGCTCAGTCTTGGTGCAATTTTAAACTTTTACGTGAACCGAACTCCAGCGCAGCTTCGCCAATGCAAGTAATGCGGTTACGTCCGTAAACTGACAAGTAAAATGTTAAAATAGACCTAATGCCAAAAAGAAAATACGAAGTCGTCGTCAGAACTGACCCCGAGGATTCACCGAAAGACCACGAAATGTCTGCTGCGGTTCTTTTGGCGTATTACTTCAAGTCTGACGTAATCTTTTTGCGCCCTGAGCGGAAGAAAACACCAGACATAGACGTGAATGGTACAAAATGGGAAATTAAAAGTCCAAAAGGAGACGGTAGAAAAACAATAGACAATAATTTGCGCACCGCTCGCAAGCAATCCCGTAATATCGTCATAGACTTGCGCCGAGCTAAACTACATCAAAAGAAAGCAGAGGCTCGAATTCGCCATTATCTCGTATCGGGTCCACACGACATAAAGCAACTGAAAGTCATCACAAAGCACCGAAAAATCATTGACATACTGTAAGCTTTTTACTAACATAATACATAGATAAGACGCGCACGTTACTGTACTGTATCAACCGCGTCTTTTCTTATTTCTGCTATACTGGAACCATAAAGACGTGCAAGATACTGAACTGAATCAAGCACGTCTTTTGCTTTTGTTACCAAGTTTCAACCCTATGAGTGAGGGAGGCTTTTACTACCTTAAGATTTACCGACATTTGCTTGGCTTAGTTTATTAGTTTAGGGTTTAAGCCTTTTTTTGATAGCTCTTTTTTAGGGTAGGTATTTCAGTGTAAGTAACCAAACATTTTACATACATTTTTACAGATAGAAGTATTTTTCTATCTCAATAGAAATGTATATAAAAGAGAGAGTTACTTACACTCAACCAAGCCATCTTTAGGCATGTCTACGTGGTGAACGAGGAAGTTGTTGGTGACGAGCTGAACACACCGATGCGGGAGCTGCTGGCGACCCAGCGCGGATGGGTGGCACTCGAGGAGACAGGAGATGCTGGGCTGGCCCGCGAACTGGCGGTGGCAGAGGCAGAGCGCCACGGAGGCGTAGGGGCAACAACAACGCAGGCCACCGTTGCCGGTGGCCTGCTGGATGAGTTCTTAGGGGCGCTACTGCTGCCCGAGGGGCCGCAAGAGGGCCAGAGTTGCAGTAGGGCTCTTATGGTGCGGATGAAAGGACTTGAACCTTCACGCCTTACGGCACTAGTTCCTAAGATATTGGACTCACTGGGATTATTTTAATTGAGAGGTAGAAGCTCCCTAGTTTAACAGGGGTGATGCCACAGTCATCTCTGTAGATTACGAGAATAAGAGGAGTCCTTTTGTAATAAGACCCCTCTTATCGCCTCCTCTTGTGTTTTTCGACTGTTTACCTGAGATGATTACGTGTCAAACCCTAGCAGTCATTGTATAATTGACCTATAAGCGAAGAAAAGCAAGTGGGATTAATAACTGCGTTACGCGCGATATGATTTAGAATGAATGAGTATAACTTTAATGTTTTGACATGGGGCGAGTTCGAGGAATTCACGAAAGATCTACTTTCAGAAGAAATGAGTGTATCGTTTCAGGCGTTCGCGGATGGAGCGGATGGTGGTATCGACCTAAGGTATTCGGCATGCGACAACGACCGCACGATTGTTGTGCAATGTAAGCGCTATAAAAGCGTGTCAGGTCTTATGGCGAATTTAGCTAAAGAGCGTCTCAAGCTGGACGAGATGAGCCCTGCTCCCGAGAGGTACATCCTCTCAGTATCGCTAGACCTTACAGAGGATAAGATAGACGATATAGTCACACTGTTTTCGCCATACATCAAACAATCGAGTGATATACTTACGCCCAAACAGCTTAATAGTTTATTACACAAGCATCCTAGTGTTGAGAAGAGGCATTATAAGCTCTGGATCGCAAGCAGCAATGTACTGCAAACAATACTTTCAAGTAGGGTGTCTAATTATAGTGGTCTTATCAAAGAAAAGATTATCGACACGCTAGAAACCTATTCCCCAACCCCAAGTTTTAATGAGGCTATGTTAACACTTAAGGAGCACGGGTTTATTGTCATTGCTGGCGAACCTGGAGTAGGAAAAACGACACTTGCCGACGTTATGAGCTACTACTTGCTTGGTGAGGGCGATTTTAATGAGTTGGTCGCTTTGCCGCAAGATATCAACGACGCCCTAGAGATGATGAGCAGTGACCCTGACAAGAAGCAGATTTTCCTGTTTGATGACTTCCTTGGTAGTAACTACCTAGATGATAAGCTATCTCGCAGAGAAGATGGCATATTTAAGACATTGATTGAAAACGCAGGCCGTCTAAGAAAAAATAAGGCACTTATCATGACGACGCGTGAGTATATACTTCATCAGGCTCAACAAAGCACCGAAGTATTTAAAGATCAGGGCTTTCTTGACGCGAAATATATTGTAGATCTATCTGAATATGACTTGGTGACAAAAGCCAAGATCCTCTACAATCATCTCGCGGTATCGGATATGCCAGAGGATCACCTCGAATATTTTGTCGACAAAAAAGTATATAGAAGTATCGTGAGACATAGGAACTATAATCCACGCCTCATTGAAACGATTAATAAGCAAAAGCTTTGGTCGGATTGCCTGCCAGAATCATTTTGCGATAAGGTAATCGAACTATTCAATAACCCTTGGATGTTATACGAGGATATCTATATGAATAAGATCGACGAAAATGCTCGCAATATTATGCTGGTGATGATGTCAATCGGAAGAAATGTACGCTTTGAATATCTACATAAGGCAGTAGTTTCTTTTGATGATACGATCGACGAAACGCAGCTGCGTCGATCTATTGATGTGCTTGAAAGCACATTCCTGAAAACATCAAAAGATAAAGATGATCAGATCATCGTAGATGTATTAAACCCTACTATTTACGACTTTATCACTCACTATTATCGTGGACACAACCACTCGGTTGAAAAGCTCATTAGAAGTGCCGTATACCTCAACCAGCTTACGCATCCATTCGCAATCAGTGCGGATAGTAGCAGTTACGAATTACGTGCTTCGTTATCTGGCTATACTCCTATCGTACTAAATGAATCGGGTGTTGAAGCGATGAAGGAAAAAGTCCTTAGTAGCTGGCAGCAGCTGCCATGGCTAGGTAATTCAGGCACTCCTGAGAGCTTTGATATTTTTGATAGCATATCGAGGCTCTCTGATGTGTCGGATGCTATAGAGGAGGTCAATCAAGAGTTCTCTCAGGCTGTGCTTGCGACATTACAGTCTTCTGTCCCTCACACTCAAGACGTTTCGGCTGCACTTAATGCCTTTGATTCGTACTGTGATTCCGACGACCTACCAGATGAAGTAGCAGATAATTTTGTACACTCGGTTGTAGGTGCTGTCGGTACCTATGAAGACATGAAAACAGTGGCTGAGATAGGATGGAGCTACGGCATCAAAAAGTTTGTCTTGGATCGCATAGCCGAAAAAATAGCTCAGGACGAGTATTATGAAGACATCCTTAGCGAAGAAGTGCGACAGCGGTTAACAGACGGTGAGAAGGATATCGATATTAAAGATGAGATGAACGATACATTGGAATGCTATGGTCTTAACAGTAGTTTCGTCGATAATGAGTTTAATGCATGGGCTGAACCGCCAGAAGACTATGATGGCTCAAGCTTCTATTCTAAAGACGATGACGACTTTGAGACTCAAAGAGAAATGAAATCGGATGAGAATTCACGCATTGATGATGTATTTCTTTCATTAAGTAAAAGATAGGGCATTCTGAGGAGTAAAATATGATTTCCAAAACCGACTACATAACCTACCTCAAACACCCAGCATGGCTCTGGCTTCGCAAACACGATCCAGACTTTCTACCAATACCTGACGAAAACTCACAGGCTATCATCGACGAGGGGCGAGAGTTCGAGAAGCTAGCCGAGCATATATTCCCCGAAGCAATACGTCTCGATCGTAACGACTATGCAGACATGCAAGAATGGGCGGACGAAACGAAAGCACTGCTCAAGCAAGGTGTCGACACCATTTTACAAGCAGCCTTCCTCTATGATGGCTTCCTGTGTATTGCCGACGCCATTACGAGTGATGGCGATGCCTATACGCTGACAGAAATTAAAGCTACTACGTCACCAGACAAAGAGCATATCTGCGACCTTGCGTTTCAGAAGACGGTTATCGAGTGGAGTGGCTTTCCTGTGCGAACTGCCCAAGTACTGCACGCTAACAAAGAGTATCTTCGTAGCGGTGACATTAAGCTCGAAGATATCGTGATGTTTACTGATGTTACCGACAAAGTAAACAAAGAAGTTCTGAATGCCCCTGGGAAGATGCGAGAAGCCGCCAAGACAGCCGAGAGTGATACAATGCCAAGTGACTCGCTCCGCTACGTTGGGCTTGGTGCTGCGAGCGAATACCGAGATATCTTCCATAAGCTTCATCCAGATATTCCTGAATATAGCATCTACGACCTTGCCTCTAATAAAGGCGCTGGCACGGACAAGCTGATAGGAAGCCTAGAAGATGACGAAGTAAAGCTCATCGTCGACATTCCAGAATCAACCAAGCTACAAGCTCATCAGCAAGACCAAGTACGGGTGACGAAGCTTGATGAGATTATTATCGATAAAGAAGCTATTCGGGCATTTCTTGGAGATATTGAGTTTCCAGCCTATTTCCTTGATTACGAGTCGATCAACCATATCTTTCCGCCTTTTGATCATACTTTTCCGTACCAACAGGTTGTCTTCCAATATTCGCTACATATCATGCAAGAGGACGGTACGCTGACGCATACCGAGTATCTTCACGACACGAACACAAACCCTGCCGAGGGGGTCATCGCCCACCTGAAGCAAGATATTGGCAGTATAGGCTCAATTATCGTGTGGAATAAGACCTTCGAGTGCTCACGCCATAAAGAGTACGCCAAGCTCTATCCAGAGCATGCTCCGTTTTTTGAAGACCTCAACAAGCGTACGGTTGATCTCGCTGACGTATTTAGCAAGCGAATGTATCTCGATAAACGGCTCAAGGGTAAGTATTCAATCAAGAAGGTGCTGCCGCTACTATGCCCTGAGCTGTCCTATAAGACTCTTGGTATTCAAGAAGGCTCGACTGCCAGCCGTTCGTGGCGAGAAGTAATTGTTGACGGTACGCGACCCGACAAAGACCAGATACTCGCTGACCTGCGAGAGTATTGTGGATTAGATACGTATGCGATGGTAGCGATTTACGAGAAGCTCAAAGAACTAATTGAGGTGCGATCGTGATCGAGCTTATTGCTTTTGGCGCTACTATTGGAGTACTGGTGCTCATCGGTGCGGCAAAGAAGCGCAGTAAGAAGGCTGCTCCGCCAAAGAAACAAGCTATGTCGCAGCAAGAGACTGACGAGCTGATAACCGTAATTCTGCCGACGATCAACCATGACAAGTAATGCTTCATCCTTCAGTTGTCCGACGTGCAAATCAACGCACGTTGCTCTTGTACTCATGGGTATGCCTGCTTTTGATAAGAAACTCGAAAAAGACCTTGAAGATGGCAGGGTTATTCTTGGAGGTTGTCTGGTTGACGATAGCGAGCCAGATTACTCCTGCAACGATTGCAGACATCAGTGGCGACGAGACGGTAAGAAGGTGTTATATCCTATCGAAGACGAGGGAGATTGGCTAAAGGAGGCTATGAAAGACTGATGAACATTTATTTAGATATCGATGGCGTACTTCTCGCCAATGAAGAGAACCTCGCGATTGGTGCGGCTGAATTTATACAGTATGCAGTCGAACACTTTGATGTGTACTGGCTAACAACACATTGTATGAATGGTGACCCTACTCACGCGATTGAATATCTCAATCGAGCATCTCATCAAGATCTGCGCACATGGCTTGAGGAGTTCAAACCGGTAACGTGGAGCCTGAAGAAAACCGAAGCTATTGATTTCTCGCAGCCATTCCTATGGTTCGACGACGATTGTTTTAGCGGCGAGAAGATCGACCTCCAAGAACACGGTGTTATGGACTCATGGATTGAAATTGATCTCCGAAATGTGCCTGACCAAATGACTAAAGAGATGGTAACGCTACAGGCGTTTGTAAACGAAAAATAACAATCTGCTACAATACAAGTCAGGAAGATTCATGCCCCACTCGCCTGCGAGGAAGCATGAATCTTTTTTTCTTTGTTCGTCGGATTATTTTTATCTGTAAAACAGGGTATAATATGCACAGATGAACCAAACTAACAACCCAGTCTTCTTCGATAATATTTCAAACAGAGTTATTGATGATCTTAAAATGACAATTCGTGCCGGCAGTAAGGTAGATATTGCTGCTGCCAGCTTTTCTATCTATGCTTACCAGTTGCTTAAGCGAGAGCTAGAGCAGGTCGACGAATTGAATTTTCTGTTTACGGGTGAAGTATTTACAAACGAGCGTGCACCTCGAGAGTCTCGGGAGTTCTATATCCCACGTCTCAATGCCGAACGCTCTTTGTATGGTACTGACTTCGAGATAAAACTTCGCAATGAGCTAAACCAGCAAGCCATTGCCAAAGAGTGTGCTGAATGGATTCGTCGGAAGGTAAAGTTTAGGTCAAACGTATCAGGCGAACAAATGATGCCTTTTATGTCCGTACAAAACAGCGAACAAGACGCTGCCTATTCTCCTCTTATGAATTTCACCACGGCCGACTTAGGAGCGGATAGAGGCCACAACGCATACTCTACCACGACGAAAGTTTATTCACCGCAGGCGCAACATTTCATAGACACGTTCGAGTCTGTATGGAATGACGACGAAAAGATTGCCGACGTTACAGAATCAGTACTCGAAAACATCACAGCCGCATACAAAGAGAATTCACCAGAGCTTATCTATTTTGCTGCGCTGTACAATATCTTTAGCGAATTTCTTGAAGACCTCAATGCCGACTACCTACCAAACGAAGCCACCGGGTTTAAGAATTCTGTAATCTGGAGCAAGCTATACGACTTCCAAAAAGATGCCGTTATTGGTTGTATTTCGAAGCTCGAAAAACACAATGGTTGTATTCTCGCTGACTCCGTAGGTCTCGGTAAGACATTCTCTGCGCTTGGTGTAATTAAATATTACGAATCACGTAACAAGAATGTGCTTGTACTTGTTCCGAAGCGGCTAAAAGACAACTGGAATACCTTCAAGGGCAACTACAAAAACAATCCGGTAGCAGAAGATCGTTTGCGCTATGATGTCCTATTTCATACTGATATGAGTCGAGAGCGTGGCGACAGCAATGGTATCGATCTACAAAACCTCAACTGGGGCAACTATGACCTAGTTGTGATCGACGAGTCGCACAATTTCCGTAACGGTGAGTTAAGTACTCATCGCAAGGAAGACGATGAGTATGAGAATCGCTATCAGAAACTCATGAATCGCATTATCCGTGATGGCGTAAAGACAAAGGTATTAATGCTTTCAGCGACACCTGTCAACAATAGATTCACAGATCTACGTAACCAGCTAATGCTCGCAGCAGAGGGCGACTCAACTCATCTCGATTCATCGCTAGGCACCGAGAATCCAGTTGAAAAGATTTTTCGTGATGCGAGCAGCGCATTCAAGGCTTGGAATGAACTTCCGCCAGAAAGTCGAACCACATCGGCACTTCTCGACATGCTACACTTCGACTTTTTCGAACTGCTCGACAGTGTAACGATTGCACGTTCACGTAAACATATCGAACGCTATTATTCGCTATCAGACGTTGGTAAATTCCCGACACGCCTTAAGCCTATCTCTGAGCGCCCAGAATTGACTGATATCGAGGGCGTTACTTTCGACGAGATTTTTAATCGCATAGACTCTCTCAATATGGATGTATACACTCCGATGCGATACGTATTCCCATCAAAGCTCGGCAAATATGTTGACCTCGAAAGTGCCAAGGGTCGTAGCTGGGCAAACCGTGAAACCGGTCGTAATGTCCTGATGATAACAAATATGCTAAAGCGCCTCGAAAGTAGTGTATACGCCTTCCGTAAGACCTCCGAGCGTATGTATGATCTGATTGACGGTATTACTGATGATATTGATCGATTCGAGCAGGGGCGCGCAACGAGCACGACAGTAAATCAGTCAAATATCAATACGATCGAGTACGACGAAGACCCAGAAGAAGCGGAATGGACAGTCGGCAAAGATCTTAAAATTGATTTCGCGGATATCGATCTCGTAAGCTGGCGTGCCAAGCTCGAAGAGGACAAGGCGACACTCAATGAACTACTTGCAATGATCACGCCAATTGCCGACGAGCACGACCTCAAGCTGCAGCGGCTCCTCGAAATAATTCGTGACAAAATACACAACCCACTCAACGGCAACAACAAAAAAGTACTCGTATTTACTGCCTTTGCCGATACGGCAGATTACCTCTATGGAGAACTTGCGAGTAAGATTAAGAATGAGTTCGGTCTTGATTCTGCCGTTGTGACCGGTACGCGCAACCCTGCAATGACCATTCCAACCACGCGTACGGTCAAGCCAGATTTCAATACGATACTGACGCTATTCTCCCCCAAATCAAAAGGCCGCGATATGCTGTTTGATGAAAACCCTGGCGAAATAGACATCCTCTTTGGCACCGACTGTATCTCGGAGGGTCAGAACCTTCAAGACTGTGACTATCTTATAAACTACGACATTCACTGGAATCCCGTGCGAATTATTCAACGCTTTGGACGTGTCGATCGTATTGGCTCAACAAATAATGTCATTCAGCTAACAAACTTTTGGCCAAATATTTCGCTCGACGAATACATCAACCTCAAAGCGCGTGTCGAGGGTCGCATGCGTATGGTAAACCTTACCGCCACAGGTAACGATAATCCAATTGATGAAGCTGACAATGCGGAGCTTGAGTATCGCAAGAGTCAACTTGAAAAGATCCAAAATGAGGTGGTTGATCTAGAAGACATGAGCGGTGGAGTTTCTATAATGGATCTAGGATTGAACGAGTTCCATCTTGATCTCCAAGAGTTACTGGGAAAGTACGGTGAGGCCGACGCACTTCCGTTTGGCATTCATGCTGTTGCTCGCGCTAGCGAGGATACGCCACCTGGCGTGATATTCGTGCTCAAGAATGTTAACCAAGGCGTAAATATTGATAGACAGAATCGCTTGCATCCATTCTACCTGGTATACATCGCTGACGATGGTCGTGTGGCTGTCAATCACTTGCAGTCGAAAGAGCTGCTTAATAAGCTTCGTCATCTCGGCAAGGGCTTTGATACGCCAGATAGTGATATGGTTGCTAAGTTTAACGCAGAAACGAACAGTGGCAAAGATATGTCGAGATATACCGATCTTCTGACGAATGCTATTCAGTCTATTATTACCGTCAAGAACGAAAAAGACATCGACAGCATTTTCAGAATTGGTGAAACGACCGTGCTTAGTAATGATGTATCGGGCTTGGATGATTTTGAACTTATTAACTTCCTGGTGATTAGGGACTAATAACTATTATGCGAGCAGTGCAGACCAATCTCCATAGCTTCATCGCAGAGTCGCAATTCTTCAAGATTCCAGACTTTCAGCGACCGTACGCATGGAAGCCTATGCAGGGTCTGGCTTTCTGGGAGAGTATCCACGATACAGTATCAAATTCGAAGCGCCATTACTTCGGCAGCATCGTATTCTTTCAGGACGATATAAATCGTGTAGTAATTGACGGTCAGCAACGACTCACTACGACACTATTATTCATTACCGCTTGCTACCATGCCTTACTCGACGATTCTCGCAAATCGTGGAAGTACACTGCTGAAGAGCTAGGTAAAACATTTTTGTATAACGAGGATGATGGCGAGCTAAAGGTTATCTTGCGCGGAGCAACATCTGACAGAGAGACCTTTGATAGAATATTACGACGTAAAACTGTACCAGTTGACGAGCAGTCGAAGCTCTTTGATATGTATACCTTCTTCGTAGGTAAGATAAGCAACCTCGATAAAATCGACCCCTATCTTGATGTGCTCGAACGTATCGACATGATATCAATTCTGCTCACGCCAGAAGACGACAATCCACAAGTAGTGTTCGAGAATATCAACGCTACAGGTGAGCCGCTCACCGATGGAGATAAGATACGCAACTTCGCTCTGATGCTCAATTCCGAAGAAGCACGCAATATGGTGTATCACGACTACTGGCTCAAGATTGAAAAGTCACTAACAAGAAGTGGCGAATTTGTTGGTGTTGGTGCGCAACTTATCACCGGGTTCTTCCGAGTGTTCCTCACCATTAAGTACAACGACAAAGTTATCAACGAAAAGAATACCTACGAGAAGTTCAAGGAATATTACAGCAGTGTCACGCCAGACCAGTCACTAGACCAGTTGCGTGCAGTATGGTCGGACATCACGTCAATTCTAGACGACTATATCTATCTACTATGGAAAGATGATATCACCAAGCACAAGATGTTGAGCGTGTTCGACGAAGACATGCAAGGTAAGAGCGAATCGTCTACGCACAGTGTCGCAGTGTCACATCTGTCATTCTTTATCCAACTATTGGAGTATTACAAGCAAGGCGAGCTGACGAGGAACGATTTCCGCAATATACTAACGGTGGTTGGAAAACAGCAGAGGCGTGATGAGATTGGCGGCACTGGAGGCTTCAAGCTCATTAACAGTACGGCAAATGCAGTATACAAGTGCTACAAAGACTACGAGATGAGCTCCTTTTACGATGCCTATCTCTGGTACATGGAAGGTGCGGGCGACCCAAGTAAATCTCGCAATGTTACTGATGAGAGGATTGAATTTGCTATTACTAATGAAGACATTTCCGATAGCAAGGCAAGGGTCTTGTTATGTGAACTCGATATTGCACACGATGGAAACACTCGCTCTCTCCATCAAAAGGTTGCTCACATCATGCCAAAAGCAATTTACGGCTTTAGGCTTGATGATGCATGGAAGGAAGAGCTAGGCGAAGACTGGGAAACAATTAATCAGCGGTTTTATGGCAAACTTGCCAATATCGCTATTGTTGGCTATCCACCTACGCCAAACAAGAATCTTACCTTTGCTGGTAACCTCAACAAGCGTGATGGTATCGGTGGCGCAGAAAACTACACAACTAGATGGATTGCCGATAACTGTGAAACCTGGAATCTTGAGTCGCTCGAAGCACGGACGAAGTGGTTACGGAGTGAGATCGTAAAGCTGTACGAGATTCCACGAGCAATGATCAGTCAAAAAATACGAGAGAAATATGGTGACCATAGTGAACATAGTTAACCTCCCTGACTCCGCTTTGACGAACGTGAGCATCCCTAAGGAGAAGTTCTACAAGGTTGGTGCGGTTGACTATAGCTTGCGACAGCTCTTTGTCGATGAGATAGAAAAAGTCACACTCCGTGCGGTGATTGCACCGCGAACTATGAATATATCGGGCGGCACATACGACGAGCTGGACGTTATTGAAATATCACTCAAAGGCAGAGAGCTAAGTAAAAAAGTCCTCGAAACGATCGATAGTATTATTCCCCGACCAATCCTGTTCGGCATCGTCCGTTCGAATCGCGAGACGAAGTACGCCATATCATACAAAGAACCTAGCTATAAAGACGCTCAGAAAAGTAAAATCATCCAGTATTATGAAACGTCGTGGAGCACACCCGCTCTCACCCTATCGGGCAGATCTGTCAAGGGTATCTACGTCAGCTTCTTACAGCAGATCGCCCCAACTTTTAACCCTACCAAACCGATTGCCGAAGCGGTACAGGACACCAAGCAACGAGAAAAGATTCAAAAGCAAATCGAAAATATTAATAAGAAGATTGCAGCCGAACCGAGTGTGGCGAGAAAACAGGAGCTGGCACGAGAGCGGTACACTCTTGAGAAACTGCTGAAATAGTTGTATTTCTTGCTATAATGAGATTTAGCGTATCAACGGGTGGGTTGGTTCGAGGGAAATTATGAAAAAGAAACCACCTGAGTTTATCTTTTTGAAAGATGAGCCTCGGAAAAAGTCCGAGGTTAGTTATGAGGGCTTCTACCACGCTACGATTGCACCAGCTTTGAAGAAGATCTTAAAAGATAGCACATCACCTCATACTATCGGTTTGTTCGGCGCATGGGGTACGGGTAAAAGCACGGTTGTCGAAATGGTGCAGAACGACCCCGATCTCGATATGCCTGTTTTTATATTTGACGCGTGGAAGTACCAGGAAGACACGCTGCGTCGGACATTTCTTATCAAACTTGTTGAATATCTACGAAGTCAAAAATACGACCTACCAGATGACATTTTAGTTAACTTGTATTCTTCTAAAACCGTGTCGGTAGCCAAGAAGGAAAAATCTACCACTGAACTCACAACTAAAGCAAAGGTACTGTCATATCTAAAGAAGTATCTACCACTTATAGTGACTGTCCTGTTGCTTATTGGCGCATCCGTTTTAGTAACTTTTTATCCTAATAATGTTGCGTCGCAGTTTATACTCCAGCTGACTACTATCGTGACGAGTATTGCCTTCCTTGGAGCATTCGGTAAGCCGATACTGGAAAGTGTCCTAAAAATAGTGACCGAGTCTTTCTTCGCCAAGCAAGAGCAACGTATAGAACTTGTAACCGAGATTAGCCAAGAAGATCGGTTAAACTCCCCCGAGCAGTTTGAGCAGAAATTTATCGACATACTTAGCCGCGTAGACAAGAAGCTTGTTATTGTCTTTGACAATATAGATCGTGTACAGGGTGACGTTGCGATAACCATGCTCTCTACAATCAAGACATTTATGTACAGCGGTAGTAGCGGTGATATCGTATTCTTGGTTCCTTGTGATCCGACCGCAATCGAGGTTCAGGTCGAAAAATACTTTTACGGAGTGCGTCACGACCAAGACGATTCTTTCGGTGCCGCAGAATATCTAAGGAAGATATTTAATCTCATTATCTGGATACCAGACTTCATCAATACTGACCTTGAGGAATACACTAAGTCCTTACTTAAGGAAACTGGCGAGATTGGCAAGCAGCTCAATGACGAAGATGTCATTCTTGTCATCAATGCTGCCTTTTCCAGAAATCCACGTGAGATAATTCAGTTTATAAATAACCTTATAGCCATGGTCATCAGTACCCAAGGCACGGGTGTAAAGGATATTATAAATAGCAACATAGCATATCTTGCAAAGGTACTTATCATCCGGCAGAAGTTCCCTAAGGCATACGAATCTCTCAAAGAGACGTGGCACAGTCCAGAAAATATTACTAATGGTGGCAGTGAGACTGGTGGGGCTACTGACTTCACGAATTTCATGCGGAAGACAAGCCGTATTACTGTTGATGATGCGGAGCCTTTCATTTATTTCAAAGACCCAGCTGATTCGCGAGGCTTGAGTAACGCGAACGATATAAAGAATGCGTTCGTTGCCGCAAATGTCACGGAGGCTATTGAAGCCGCGAACAATGAGGCTCATGATAAGCTTGTCGAGTTTATGACAGACTTGGTGATGAAATATACGGGTCAAGAAAATATCTTAATCAATGTCGTAAACACGCAACTTGAGGTGATTGCCAGCCTCGGTATCAACATCAGCAGTAGGCGGTACGTCAACGAAGTCGCAAAAACAATCGATACAGAACTGTGGCAGAAATATGAGGGCTTTACGCTCGACCATATATTTAGCCTATTAGCAAATAAAAACCTCAATCGCTCGCTTAGGAGTAATATTGTCGAACGGTATATCTCAGCACTAGACACTGGCAATACTATTACAACTCTGAGGCGTGGTGTTATTGCTAATTTCAAAGATAATCCCTCGGTATTAAACAAGCAGCAAATGACGAATATCCGCTCAATCCTTGAGACTAAGTATGGATTGGACGAAGAGACGCTTGCGATATTCACAACCAACAAGAGCCAGGAGTCTTTCATTACCGAGAAGCTGGTTACTGATTATATAAAATCGTTTGACTTTGACAATCTTGCTACAAAGCTTGCTACCATGGCAGCCTTCAAAGAATATGTTTCAGACCACGGTCTCGTTATCGATATCGTTTCCAGAATATCGGAACTACTCAAGCAGGATACTGCTACATCATCGAGATATGGTGACAATAAAATAAAGATAGTTGAAGCGATTACGCCACTTACTAAAACTTTTTCAAATGATATGAAGAGCGCAGCTGCACCCCTAACGGAGATAGCAAACGATATTATTAAATCCATTCCGTACACCTCACAATGGGAGGAGCGCTCAGATCAAATAGTAGCACTCTATTGGATTCGCCAATATGTAAACGAGACCGACAAGCAGGCAGTTCGTGATAGTATAAAGTCGTATTTCCAAAGTTTTACAGATCTCTCGCAGATTCAGCGACCGCTTGACTATTGGAATGAGCCTACGAGAGAACGATTTATCAGGCTTATACTTCCGACGGTGCTACCGCAGCTTTCTGTGTCCGCGACTGTTCTGCGCTATATTTATGACAATGCCGCAGATGAAGAGAAGAAGGCTATCATTGATGACCTGATATCTCGGGTGCCAGTAAATAATTATTTTGACATTGACTTCATAGCTACTCTCAGTAAGGTGCCTGCTCGCAAGGAGACGCTTGCCAAGTTGCTCGACAAAGCTGGAGCGAACAGCTATACATTTAAATCGAAGTACTTTGATTTCATTGCATCAAGACTACTTAAGTCGGATACGGCAGAATTAAAGACTGCACTCGAGCAAATCAAGTCTCTTATTATGAGTGGCGATCCTGAGCAGTCTGACATTAGCTATAACTTCCTCGTTCAGTTACAGTTCCTAGAAGATACTGACAGGCGTCGCATAGCAACTGAGCTACTGGCGTGGCTGAGAGAACCTGGCCGATCTATCTCATCCGCGCATCGTATTGCCTTCCAGGTAATTAACGACTATTACCCACTATTTCAGGACACTCCGAAGAATGACTATATCTATCTCCTGTTTAGTTTGCTTACAGAGACACAGGATGCCCAGATGATACAGATTGTTGTCAATTCATTCCAAACGGCTCAGCCTAATTATCGTCATCACCGTAAGGATTTTGACGACCTGCTATCTAGGATGCAAAGCTGGAGCAATACACAAGCTAAGCAGGATATCTTCAATGCGCTTCCGGCTTTCGCAAATGGACGACAGAGCAATGCAGAAAAGTCGTACTGGGCCAACTTTAACGCACTGTATACAGAGGAAGAATCGTAAGCTGCATGGTATAATAGCCACAGATTACATCATAAAATGTGAATAGAAGTGAGGGGATAATTGATGAGCGACGGCAGTGGCATAGAACGGGTAGATTTAGACAAAGTAGACTGGCGTGGAAGCCGTGAATTCTTCGAGAGTCTCGGTGAGGCGCTAGATAAGCTCGACGACCACGATGAGGCGTATGACTTCACTTGGGTCGGCAAACGCAAAAGCATCATCGAAGCTGGCGCACCGATCAACAAAACCCTCCGTCCTGATGTCGATGCTAGCAAAAGTTGGGATACCACCGAAAACCTCTTTATCGAAGGCGACAACCTCGACGCACTCAAGCTTTTGCAAGAAAGCTACCTCGGCAAGGTCAAGATGATTTACATCGACCCGCCATACAACACCGGCAAAGACTTTGTGTACCACGACAACTTCAAGGCGACGACCGAACAGTACGACGACGACACCGACTACCGTGACGAAGACGGCAATATTCAGTTCAAAAAGAACGAAAAAAGCAACGGCCGCTACCACAGCGACTGGCTAAGCATGATGTACCCACGGCTCAAGCTAGCGCGGAACCTTTTGAGTGAAGATGGCGTGATATTTATCAGTATCGGAGAAGATGAGCAAGCAAATCTCAAGAAGCTATGTGACGAAGTATTTAGTGAATCTAATTATGTAGGACAAATTATTCCGATAAGTAATCCTCGTGGCTCGCAGGAACCTTATGGCATATCAAGCGTTCACGAATATGTTTTATGCTACACAAGGACTGCGGAAGGTGTGATGTCCTTAAACGGACTTGCTCGAGAGGACGAATCAGAGTTCAATTATACGACAGCAGACGGTAGAAAAGCTAGATTGCTTGGGTTGAGAAAACGAGGCGGTGACTGGAAGCGTTCAGATAGGCCGAACATGTATTTCTCATTTTTTGTGAATCCATTAGATTTATCTGTTAGTATCGAGCAAGACGAAAGCCATACGATTGAAGTCCTACCTAAGCGACCAACTGGAGAAGAAAGCCGATGGACTTGGGGTAAAGATACATCGTCCGCTCGAATCACTGAGCTTGTGGCAAAAGAAATCACCAGAGATGGCAAGAAAGAATACGATGTATACAGAATAGACCCTCTAGAAAGTACTGATGGAACTCAGAAACTATCCAAGGTTAAAAGTGTTTGGGATGAGAAAGAGCTAAATTATCAAAATGCACGCACTGTAGCCAAGAATTTGTTCGGTAATTCTGAGCTTTTTGACTTCCCGAAGCCGGTCGAGATGATTTCTAAGATGATGAGAATGCTCGATACAGATAACTATATCACGCTCGACTTCTTCTCCGGCTCCGCCACCACCGCCCACGCTGTCATGCAACTCAATGTTGAAGACGGCGGCAACCGCAAATGGATCATGGTGCAGCTGCCCGAAGAAACCGACGAAAAGTCAGAAGCATTCAAAGCTGGCTACAAAACCATCCCCGAAATCTCTCGTGAGCGCATCCGTCGGGCTGGCGACAAGATTGCCAGCGAACACCCCGATGCCAAAGTTGACTATGGCTTCCGCGCCCTGCGTATCGACGACACCAACCACAAAGATGTCTATCGCCCAGCTGCCGACGTGCAGCAATCGATGCTCGATAGTTTGGTAGATAACGTGCGTGAAGATCGTAGCGATCTCGACCTCCTGTTCGGCGTATTAACCCAGTCTGCGCTTGAACTCAATCGCCCACTCGAAACAGTACAGCTAGATGGCCGGGTTGTATACAAATACGACTACTTTGGTGAAGTGTCGGGACTCGTGGCGTGCTTTGCTCCCGAAATTAGTGAAGCGACCATCAAGTCAATTGCCGCCATGCGCCCACTAACTGCCGTATTCCGCGAAGCCTCATTCCCTGATAGTCAAGCCAAGGTCAACCTCGCTGAGCATTTCCGCATCATTAGCCCTGATACGAAGGTGAAGGTAGTGTAGCTAGATGAAACTGCGTTTTAAACATCAAAAGTTCCAAGAAGACGCTACCAATGCAGTGTGCGATGTGTTTATGGGGCAGCCGAATGAGACGCGCAAGTTCCTTGTAGATCAAGGTGCTGTTGCTAATAGCAACCAGACAACTGCCATAGACATGACCCGAACTGGCTGGGCAAACCCAGAGGTGCATTTGCGTCCCGAAGATTTGCTAAAGAACCTACGTGCTGTGCAAAAACAATACGGCATTGCCCCTGTAGCAAGCAGGCTCGAGACGATGACGAGTAAAGTAGTCTGGGACGACGGTAGCAAGCAAACTGTCGAAAAGCCGGTATTTACGGTAGAGATGGAAACAGGTACAGGTAAAACCTATACCTATATCAAGACGATGTATGAGATGAACGCTCGATATGGCTGGAGTAAGTTTATTATCGTGGTCCCGAGTGTGGCGATTCGCGAAGGTGTAGCAAAAACCTTTCAGGTGACTGCCGATCATTTCCGCGAGGAATACGGCAAGGCGTGTCGATTCTTCGTTTACAACTCCTCTCGACTGAACGAGTTGGAGCAATTTGCCGATGACCCTGGCATTAACGTCATGATTATCAACACGCAGGCGTTTAACGCCAGCGGCAAGGACGCACGGCGTATCTATATGAAACTCGACAGCTTCCGCTCTCGTCGCCCTATCGACGTGATTGCTGCTGTGAACCCTATCGTGATTGTGGACGAGCCACAAAGTGTCATTGGTGTCACTGGTGGTAAGAATGTAACGCGCGACAGCCTCGGCAAGTTTAATCCACTATTTTACGTCAACTACTCTGCGACGCACCGAGAAAACTTCAACATGGTGTATCGACTGGATGCTGTCGACGCCTACCAGCGTCAGTTGGTCAAAAAGATTACCGTCAAAGGCATCGCGATACACGGCACAACAGCAACCAACGGCTACCTATACCTACAGCGTATCAATGTGTATCCCAACAAAAGCCCGTCGGCAACGGTGGTATTTGAGCACAATACTGCGACCAGCAGCGGCATAAGCAAGAAAGTCAAGACATTTGCCCATGGCGATAATATCTATGACCATTCTGGCGAGATCGAGGCGTACCGTGATGGCTTCGTGATTTCCGATATTAACGCACGGGATGGCTACGTGGAGTTTACGGGTGGTTTGCGCCTTGCTCCTGGCGAAGTGGTTGGTGATACCAGTGAGAGCGATATTCGTCGCATTCAAATTCGCGAGACAATTATGAGCCACCTCGAAAAAGAACGTGAACTATACAAAAAAGGCATCAAGGTGCTGTCTCTCTTCTTTATCGACGAAGTGGCGAAGTATAAAGACTACGAGAGCGATGACCAAAAAGGCATCTATGCAAAGGTGTTTGAGGAAGAGTATACTAATGCACTCGACCGATTCTTTGAGCAGCTACCATTCGGTGAAGACGAAGAATACCGCACGTTCCTGCAACGTGATGAGGCGCATCGTATTCATGCAGGGTACTTTTCGGTAGATAAAAAAGGTCGTGCGGTAAACAGTGAAGTAAAGCGTGGCGAATCGGAATCGTCTGATGCTGGCGCGTACGACTTGATCATGAAGAACAAGGAGCGACTACTGAGCCATGAAGAGCCGGTGCGGTTTGTCTTTAGCCACTCGGCACTGCGTGAAGGTTGGGATAATCCGAATGTATTCCAAATATGCACGCTGCGTATGAGTAGTGGTGACATCAAGAAGCGCCAAGAGATTGGCCGAGGACTGCGACTAAGCGTGAATCGTGACGGTGAGCGCATGGATGCTGATGTGCTGGGCGCGCATGGCGTGCATGAAGTAAACGCACTAACGGTGATTGCCAATGAAAGCTACGACGAATTTGCCAAGGCGTTGCAGGATGAGTTCTACGAGGTGATAAAGAATCGCCCGAAAGCGATTACGCCAGATTTGTTTAATGGGCAGGTGTGGACGAATAACGCTGGCGAAGAAGTGGCGCTGGATATCAGCAAGGCTGCGTTGATTTATGCTGGACTTGTCGGTAGTGGTATCGTGGCTGGTGACCAGATTAGCGACGACTTTAGCGAATGGTCGCCAGAGCTTCGTGCTGAGAAAATTGGTGATGTACTCGCTGCTGTATCGCCCGAGCTAGCGACACAAGCTGAAAACGCACTGCTGCTGATAGAATCTGTCTATGATCCGAAGAAGAAGAAGAAGCCGATGGTGTCCGATGCTCGCGCAAAAGCGACGCTAAACCTCGACCAAGAGAAGTTTGCCAGCCGTGAGTTTAAGGAGCTATGGAGTCGTATCAACGCCAAAACCTACTATACTGTGCAGTTCGATGAATCGCAGCTGATAGAATCGTGCATAAAGGCGCTGAACTTGAAGCTACGAGTAGCAACCACCAAAGTCGTCATCACCGAGGGCTACCTAAAATCTACCAAACAAGATACCAGCCCAGAAATGAAAAAGCTTCTTGGGCGTGAAGTAACACTGGAAGAAGTGGCATCACGAGGCGTGACATTTGACCTCGTGGGCGAGATTGCCACAATGACGAAGCTAACTAGGCGAACAGTGGCAACAATCCTAGGTCGTATCGAGCCTGTGGTGTTTAATCTGTTTCGAGTGAACCCCGAAGAGTTTATTCGTGAAGCCATTAAACTTATCGATGAGCAAAAAGCGAGTACGATCATTGAACATATTACCTATGACAAGCTGGACGAAGAGTGGAATGCTGAGGAGATCTTTGTCGACCCAACCATCTCCGGTGAGTACGGCAGGAACGTGATTGATGCCAAGAAGCACCTCTTTGATAAAGTCCGTTACGACTCGAGTGTTGAGCGTGATCTTGCTGGCGAGATGGACATTGCTGAGAATGTTGAGCTGTATGTCAAGTTACCAAGCGGCTTCTATATCAACACCCCGATGGGCAAATATAACCCCGACTGGGCAA
This sequence comes from uncultured Candidatus Saccharibacteria bacterium, assembly GCA_964368785.1. Classification (GTDB taxonomy): domain Bacteria; phylum Patescibacteriota; class Saccharimonadia; order Saccharimonadales; family Saccharimonadaceae; genus Microsaccharimonas. The sequence continues at coordinate 72,786 of CAYJCW010000003.1, read as the reverse complement.
TTACGTTCCGCGAAGGTACTGTGAAACACATCTACTTTGTGGCGGAGACAAAGGGCGATACTATGGAGATGCAGCTTCGTGAAGTCGAAAAAGCCAAGATCGAATGTGCCAGGCGGCATTTTGAGAAGATTAGCGATGATACAGTGAAGTATAGCGCAGTAAGTTCTTATGCCGATCTACTCGCGGCAGTAAATAGCTAGTACACATGCAGATAGCCTAAAATCAAAGACAGCTCCAGATACGGAGCTGTCTTTTCGGCTGTAAACATTATTGACGTTTTCATCCACATTTCTTCTTAGCCTCATTAGTATAGCCTCATCCTCTACGGACGACATTTGTCGCTTCGCATTGGTGAACTATTAACAAACGAGAGCTATCTATGCTCTAGAAAAGGAGTAATAAACAATGGACATAACCCGAGAAGATTTCGAGGCATACGAAGATGTTCGCATCAGCGGTGTCACGAATATGTTCGACGTGCGAGCAGTCGAAGCGTGTAGCAATCTTTCCCGTGAGGTAATCTTGGACATCATGGAGCACTACAGTACATACAAAAAGTGGCTCTATGAGCGAAAGTATGCTGACATGGCGAAAGTAATAAGCGGTACGCATGGAATCGGCTCCATCCTCGCACGCTATGAAGATATCGTGGCAGTGTACGGCAAACCATTCACACGTCTGCCTGAGAATAAGATGGATGTACAGTGGATTGTTGAAACTGAACACGGTATAGCAACGATCTACAACTACAAAGATGGCAAGGCCTATTGTGGAGAGAAAGGATTCGACATACGAGAGATCAAGCGATGGCATATCGGTGGCAGTGGTCACGGAAGAGCTGTGTTTAAAGAAATACAGACATCACTTCATGACTACGTCAAAGAACGAATCGGAGGATAGCGATCGGACAAAAGCAGAAAGCGGCATCAGTAATGGTGCCGCTTTTTGTTTACATGAAGCTACTCAGATGTCAGAAATATGAATGACAAAAAAGAAAGTCCTCGCGGTAGGAACATCCTGCTCCGTGCGAGGGCTTATACCGTAATACTATCAAATAAGCGTGCTTATGTCAATAACTTCGCGCTTGCGGTTAATGAACAGTAGTCGTTTCATCTTTTTAGTGAGACTGAATTGTTTAATAAGTTCTTTCTGGACTGACTTATCGGGTAGCCGAGCCATACGTTGGGAGTCGAAAACAATGTTCTCCGATTGCCTGTAGGCTTTTTTGAGATTGCGCTCAACAGCAGATAATTTGCCGGTAGTAGGAGACTTTATTTCCCATTTCACACCATCCATCAAAATATCTGGTGATTTAGCGTCGTTGCTATTATTTGTTGGTATAAATTCTACAATGTAGCCAGTTTTGGCGAGCGCCTTAGCTGTTTTTTCTTCGTGCTTCCAGATATTGTCTACGTCTGCTGGAATACGGATCTCGCCCTTTGTGTCGCGTGTCATATACACTATTTTACCACTATCGATATCCGATTTTTGTCACCAGTCGTACTTTTTATCTTTGTATACGAATTGCATAAAAATGCACCCATCACCAGATAGCAATGTGTCGCTTCGGTATCGAAGCTTATCGACATAATTCGGTACATTTGCCCCACTTCTCGCTACTATACCCTTAGCTTCGAGCGACATCCCTCGCACCAAGTGATCATTAACAATTCGGAGCCTATGCTCTAGAAAGGAATAATCCTATATGAATATAGCAAAGGAGAACTTTATCGCGTATGAACAGGTGCGTATAAAAGTGCAAGCTGACATGCATGATCTCAAACAGGTCGCAGCGAAAGCATCCTTGCCACGGAGCGTCGTCCAAGATATTACATTAAACTATAACGACTACATGGAGCAGTATTGTCTTGAGGGGTATATCAAGCGCATCATACCGTCAACGAAAAGAACGGTATGCCGTATAGAACACTTCCATAGACCATACCGTGACCTTGTAGCGATACTCGGTGAGCCAACCGTAGATATCTGGGGTGATACACTCAACGTGGTTTGGTCACTTCCGACACCATACGGCTTTGTAGCAATCTACACGCCAAGTCACAGCAAGTTGCTGAGCAATCGATTGACGAGACGGTTCTTCCCAATGTGGTACATCAAGGCAGAGAATACGCTTGCCAATGAGGTGATAGTACAAAGATTCTATGCGTATGATTTACAGAAAATGTTCATAAAACACACGAGATAGGCTGGCAACGAAGCGGCACTGATATAGTGTCGCTTTTTTGTTTGGTTAAATACTTTGTAAATATTTCATACTTGCTCATGCTTGCACTCTCTAAAAAGGCAATGGTAAAATGCGGCTATTGACTCGATTGCACCCGAAGAGTGTAAGGTTTAAATGATGCGCCTTATCCTCTTCATTAACAACGTCCGCTTCATACCCCCTAGGACAAGGCATACTGTAGTAATACAGGATACCGTATAGTAGAACATTAACAGCGAGCGAGTCGGTCATTGTGCATACAATTCCAAAATAGAAGCGTATTGCATAGTGGCGAATTCTTTGCCCTACATTGAATTCGCGGTGTGTGGATATATAGTCCCCCTAGACTGTATATGTTTGTTTTTGAATATACCTTGTTGCCCACCGTAGCAGCAATTGTTTGATTTATTTTTTGACGTCTTTAGAAAGAACATATATTTTTCAATTATCACAGATTAAGACACCGCCTACGGAGTGATTCGTTGAGCAGGTAGCCTATCGGTGTTCTCTTGAAAAATAGTGCAATATATCCACATAAACCGCTACATATAGCGCATTTTTGCATATTGCTCTTGCTTTTTCATCACGGTTATGTTAATATAGCCAACGAAGTAGAAAACGACTAGTAGTTACCTACTCACGAATTAATTCACACTGACTCGTTTTGTTTCCATAAAACGCATGTTGGTCAACATAAAACTCCGAGGCTCCATCTTAATCGAGGAGCTTTTTGTATGACTACAAAACTCCATACCTTTCCATCTGAACCGTATGTTGTAGCAAGAGTACTGTAATTCGTTAGTAGCTGTCGTTCCATATCCATCCTTGCGTAACGTCATGAAATAGCCATGTAAATGGCTTGTTTGACACATATTTCACCCAAGTTGCACCATCTTTTCACGATGTATGCAAGTAGTGTGTTTTTCGAACATGTCGCATCTGTTAGCCGTGTCTCATCGGCTTAAAATGTTATGTAAGAAAAGATTAATAAATAGTGTCAAACACAGTGAAATAGGACTCGCCAGACACGGCGAACGCCTCACTGAAGCAGGTTTCCGCCCACTGTCTGGCGGAAAGGAACAAATGTGACAGATATAACGAACCAGTCACACACAACACTACCAACCCTAACAACGACTGCGACTACCGCAGCACAGGAACCTCGTCCGAAGTATGACGTTCTGCTTGCTGACCCACCATGGGACGTTGAGCAGAAGGGTAAGAAACGTGGCGCTGAAAAGCACTACAATCTCATGACCCTCGATCGTATCAAGGATATGGGTGACGCGATAAAGAGCGTCACTGCCGACAATAGCCACTGCTGGCTCTGGGTGACAAACGCCACCTTGCGCCACGGCTACGATGTCTTGGAGGCGTGGGGCTATACACCCCGAAGCATCCTGACATGGTGTAAACCTCGGTTTACGCTTGGTAACTACCTGCGCAACAGCACGGAGCATGTCCTGTTCGGAACACGAGGCAAAGCCCCAGTGGGTTTTCGCTCGCAGCCGACATGGATGTTTGCACCGCTGCAAGATCACAGTCACAAGCCCGAGGAACTCTACCCGATCATCGAGAGAGTATCTGGGCACCTAGGGGACGGTACGAACCGGAAGCTAGAGCTGTTCGCTCGGAGGCGCGAACACGGCTACGACGTATGGGGCAACCAGATCGAGAGCGACGTATCGTTCAAAGACTTTGGCTTTCCCGTACCGTCAGACTTCCCCTCAGATGGAATCCATAGTAATTCGCGTAATCTAGGAGACCAATAATATGTTTTCGATGAAGAACACTGAGAAGAACTGGACATGGTTCCAGATCCACTGGCAACGTCCAGTATCTCCAATACAAACACAAGCGCTCTTGGAACGATTAGCCAGCGATGACCTCGGCTCGGAAATCATCTTTGAGACCAGAACACATAACAAAGAAGTCCTGTTCCTTGTGGCAACGAGGAATGGGTATGCAGGTGAACTGCAAGACCTGTTTGAATCGATCGTGCCAGGAACGACCTTGAGTCTCATCCTGCCGAAAGATACCAAACCTTTGCGGCCACGACTTATGGTAGCCGACTCGGTTGAGATGGGACATCCTCGGATGGCACTCAATACCGACCGTATTAGCCAGATAACCCGTAGCATCCTGACCGCCATGGCAAATGTCCGTGGTGGCGAGGGGCTTGTGCTACAGGTCATGCTTGGTGGTCGGACGATTCCATACACGGTGCCGAGGACGAGTGACCCACGTCAAAGTGGTGTATCTGTTTTTATCGGGGGCGTCATCCCGATGGCGGCAGATATCCACGCTGGCCTACAACGTCGCCATAGTATGCACGGATTTTTCACAGAAGTCCGTATCGGAGCCGTTGCGCCAGACAGGATTCGTGGGTGGTGGTTGCTTGAGCAAGTCCGTGGTGGACTTGCCATGATGGAAGCGCACGGGGCAAGCATTCAGCTACGTGGTAAGGATTGCATTGAACAACTGCAAAATCTGACCCGACCACGTAAATGGACACACATGCTATCCAGCCAAGAAGTATCCTGCCTTATGGGAATACCCTACGGTGAGGAGAACTTGCCAGCCGTGCCGCCACTGCACCCAATCGTGCTACGGACACCGTCTATCATGCCGGCATCCGAGAAGAGCTTTGCAGTGACGAACGACCCGAGTAAGAAAATACCGCTCGGTATTTCAGAATACGCGTCGTTGCAGCACACGTTACTACTCGGCCCAACTGGTGTCGGTAAAAGCACCACTATGCTCAACATGATCTTAAACGACATCGATGAGAATCGTGGGGTACTGGTGATCGACCCGAAAGACGACCTGAACTCGGACATTCTGGCTCGTATGAACCCGAAGCGAGCCAAGGACGTCGTCTACATTGACCCGACGGCAGATAATATCGTGAGTATTAACCCACTGGCTGGTGGCGGTGACCCCGACCTTGCAGCCGATGCGATGCTTGCGGTACTCAGGGAGATATTTGCCAGCTCATGGGGGCAGCGAACCGAGGATATTTTATCGAACGCACTGCTCACTCTGATGCGCACGACCAATAACGTCACGCTGTCGATGCTCCCAGCCTTACTGTATAACCCAACGTTTCGTAGGAAGCTGGTTGAGGAAGTGAGCCGTGATGACCCGATGGGGCTTGGCTCGTTCTGGCAACAGTACGAGGCACTCACGCCCAACAAGCAGCAGGAAATCACGGCACCGCTGATGAACAAGCTGCGTACCGTACTCACGAGAAAGCCACTCCTTCGCACTGTTGGACAACCAGAGCCGAACTTCAACTTGAGCGACTTATTTACGAAGAACAAAATCGTGCTGGTATCGCTCAACAAGGCAAAGCTTGGCAATACGAGCGCACGGTTCCTCGGCTCGCTCATTCTGTCGCAGGTATGGTCATTGACCCAAGGGCAAGGTGCGATTCCCGAAAACCGACGGCCAGTGGTTAAGATATATGTCGATGAGATGCAAGATTACCTTGCACTGCCGATCAACATAGCTGACGCACTCAGCCAAGCCAGAAGCTACAAAGTCGGCTTTACACTCGCACACCAGTACCGTGACCAAGTTAGGGATAAGGAGCTACTGGCTGGTATCGACTCGAATGTCGCCAACAAGGTGGTATTCACCCTGAACGACCCAGACGCACGCACCATTGCCAATATGACAGGCATTCTCTCGGCAGACGACTTCAAGTATCTGCCACGGCATCAGGTGTATATGCAGACGTTATGTGCCGGACAGAAAGTCTGGCTGAGTGCTACGACCAACCCGGCACCAAAGGTCATTAACAACGTCGAGAAGTTCAAGCGGTTCAGCCTTGGCATCTACGGTCGACCAGCGGAGCAAATCGATGAAGCCATTCGTCAGTCGGTTGGTATCAATGACGACATTGCGAGCGTCGTCAAGAAAGCCACGATCACGAATGTACTAGCCAAAATGCCTGAACCAACAGCCCATCCACAACCTGCCCAAAACACCAAGGATACTGCTGCTCTAAATAAAGGCATCAGGCTGCTCAGAACCGTCATGGAGGACTATCGAACCACCAATCATTCCACTAGTGGCGCTAAGGGGTCAATAACCTCCGAACGTCATCCCAAGAGCCAGCTGACTGTACCCCTTAACGAGGTACCATCGTCCACTGGCGCGGCAGCAGGAGGTGCATCATGGACACGCTAATCCCGGACAACTACCCAGCAGGAACAATCGTCACAATAGGTCGGAAACGCATTGCCCTTGATGGCAAAGAGATTCTCTTGCTCCATCTGCTTGCCGAACACAAGTTCCTCTCGACCCAGCAAGTTGCCAAGTTCGTCCATACACCAACTAGACTATTCAAGTCGAGTGTACGAAACGTCACCTTGCGACTGAACAAGCTGCATGGCATGAATCTCATCGCCTTGCAGCCTGGACGGGTTGGTGGCGTCTACCACGGCGCAGAGCCAAACATCTGGCATCTTGCGAAGCTCGGTCACGATACGCTTGAAAAACTCAGGCGTATTGAAACCAACGAGTCCAAGAAGCCGTTCAAGGCTCCGACCTTTACCTTTGCGGCTCACCGCATGGCGATCAACGACACCAAGCTCATCTTGAAGCACATTGCCGACAAGCATGAGCAAGTGCAGCTTAAGGAGGCGGTGATCGAGGAGAAGAGCTGGCGCTACTACACCAACCGTGCTGGTGTCGCTACCAGCCTCAGACCAGATATGTACGCTGTTACCACCCGTGGGCAGCTGGAACACCACTGGTTCATCGAGGTGGACTGCAACACCGAGGCACCCGTCCGCATTATTGCCAAGTGCAATATGTATATCGACTATCTGATATGCACACAGGACAGCCAAGATGGATGGTGCTGTGGGCAGTTTCCAGCCGTTCTGTGGGTCGTTCCGACCATAAAGCGACGGGAATCCCTCAAACGGCATATTGCCGAGAATTTCCCCGATTTTGCAGTCGGACAGCCATTCATCGTGGTCACACCACAGGAGCTGCCGAGCCTCGTAGCCGAGGGTAAATTAGGCGAATTAACGGAGGTGACTTATGAATAAAAATGACTCCCGAAACGACTCCCATTATCCACTGGACTTTGCGCCCGAAGGAAGCGTTAATACAACAGCGATGGATACGAGGATGTATGTACGAACCGCTCGACCGCAGCTTCACAATCTTAAAGAGGTTAAGGAGATCCTCGGGATTAGTGATTGGGCAGTGTATCGACTGCTACGTACGAACGACCTTGTGAGTATACGAATCGGTGGACGGAGGCTTGTCAGCCTCCGCGCTATCGAGGACTACATCGCAAAGCGTGAGAAAGAAAGTGAGGTGAATGGCAACTATGGCTACTAACGCAAGCACGTCTAAACAAACATCAGAAAAACAAACATCCAAGCAACAGCGACAAAAAGGAGAAGGATCACTGACGCTTCGTAACGATGGTCGGTGGATGGCACGGTTCACCGTGACACTACCGACCGGTGAACGCAAGCGGCAGCATATCGTTCTGAAGGATAAAGATGAGGTGATGCGTCGGATGCGGCGGGAGATGCAGAGTGCCTCGCGAGGTATATCCGTCAATCACGATGGACGCACCGTTGCCGTCTGGCTCGAGTACTGGATTCGAGAAGTACATCCGCAGAAGGCTAAGGATAGCACGGTAGAACAGCACCGTCGGCATGTGCGGATAATATCCGAAGACATCGGCTCAATCCTGCTCAGTAATTTATCTCCGCTTCACGTCAGGCAAATGCTCGACAAGTGGGAGGCGCGAGGCATGGGTCGGAGACAACAGCAAATAGGGCGAAACGTCCTATCTGCTGCGCTCAGAGACGCTCTGAGGATGGAATACGTCCATCGTAACGTTGCTCGGCTTGTTGACCCACCCAAGTACGTCAAAAGCGAACGACGAACGTGGACGCCAGCCGAAGCGCGACACTACCTAAACTCCATCAGGGAGCATCGGCTCTACGGACTGTTCCTTATCTTCTTCCAGTATGGGCTGCGTCGAGGCGAGGCGTGTGGACTGCGCTGGAAAGATATCGACTTTGAGCAGAATATTATACGGGTGCGACAACAACTCTATCCACTTGGCAATACGTACAAGCTCGGTGAATTAAAGACACCGCAAAGCCGTCGAGACCTTGCGCTGACACAGCACCTCAAGGAAGTGCTACTGAAGGAGTATGAGCAACGAGGACGGCCGTTTGGCGATGAGCTGCTCTATATAAGCGTTCGTGGCAATCACCTTGACGGACGAAGCCTGCTGCAATTCTTCCAGAAGTCGGCGTGGGAAGCTGATCTCAAGCCCATAACACTGCATGAGATACGCCATACGGTAGCCACTCAGCTCAAGGATAATGGCGTGCCTCCAAAAGAAGCGCAGGCTATCCTAGGACACTCCTCGATCATCACGACGCTTGAGATATATACGCATGTGTCAGCTGACGACAAGCGCAAGGCGATTGAGAAGATATCCGCATACTATAGATAGACTTTCAACGACAATATAAGCCACTCCGACAGCATCCAAGGAGTGGCTTTTGTTGTGACAGATACACAAATAGACTCCTCAACTCACTAAATTACCTCTGTTATGAGCGCCTCCTCTTTTTACCGAAGTTAGGGTATTTTGGCATCAAAAAACCGCCCATAAGGACGGCTTTTTATAATATCACCTCTGGTACGGATGAAAGGACTTGAACCTTCACGCCCGGAGGCACTAGCTCCTAAGGCTAGCGTGTCTACCAATTCCACCACATCCGCGCATTGCTTTGTCTGTCGGTGATATTATGCTTTATCTCTGTTAATATACCAAAATGTCGGCAATGAAGCTAGTCATTTTGATCTATCCAGAATATGAATTGTTAACGCACATTGTTGCTTGTTTGTGGAGTACCTTGTTTGTGTACGCTACATTCTTGCGACAGTGCGACTGCTATGGTCGAGTGCATCGAGTGGCTGAGAGTGGGCTTTTGGTAGAAAACCGACTCATATAGCGCCTCCTCTTCCGCCTCCTATGGGGTCTAGTGACACCTAGTAAAATGAGGGGGTATATACTCGCTAGTCCATAGCCGTATTTAGCGGTTAAACAGCCGTGTGTGGCGTATTTAACAGGGGTTACGACTATTGACAGTATTATGTTGTTAATGTTGTAGTATCCACGGCTCCTAAGACTAGCGTGTCTACCAATTCCACCACATCCGCATGTATGCCGTGAATTACTCTGCAGTGTATTATAGCAAAAAGCGGAGGTGGTTTCTAGGGTAATCTTAGTTTTTACGCTGCCTACAGGTCGGTGTCGCCCTTGGCGTGCTTTGGCAAGCCAACATAGGCAATCACGGCAGAGGTGAAGATAATGACCGCAGCAATAAGAGCAGCGGTTGAAATGCCGCTCATGAAGGCGTCCATTGCTTTATCTGCAACACCCTGAGCAGCCGGACCAAGCTGTTCGGCAACTTTCAAGGCGACAGCAAGCGAGCTTTCAAGACCTTCTTTAATTGGGCCAGTGAACTGGGCTGCGGTGTCACGGATTTGGTTTTCGTAGGTCGCGCTTAAAATTGCTCCCAGCACTGCCACACCAAGTGCCCCGCCAAGTTCACGAGTCGTATCGTTCATTGCCGAACCCATACCCGAACGGTTACGAGGCACCGACGACATAAGAATATTAGTACCCGGGGTCATTGCTGCTGAAATACCGAGCATCATAAGAATCATCGTCAATGCAAGATGCCAATAAGTCATATCTTTCGTCCAGGTTGACATAACAACAAACGCAAATGCCGTGAGGGCAAGCCCAACTGCAATGGTGGTACGTGCACCAAATTTCTTCACAATATTCGGCACCATCGGCGAGAAGAACATCATTGGAAGCATCAACGGAATCGTAAGCAGCGAAGCTTCAAGCGGGCTATACCCCATAACAAGTTGCATCAACTGGCTCATCGAAAAGAACACGCCAGACATTGCAAGGAACACAAGGGTAAGCGTAAGACTCGACACTGCAAAGCCACGGTTCTTAAAGAGTTTCATATCAAGCATTGGTGATTTCGTCCGAAGCTCCCAAAGAACAAACAATACCAAGGCAACAAGCCCGCTAACAAGGCTAACAAGAACCAGCGGGTCGCCGAGGCCGGTTGATGGCGCCTCGGTAATGCCATACACCACACCAAAAATACCAATCGTCGAGAGTACGCCGCCCAGCCAATCAACCGGTGATTCTTCTTCGTCGCGAGACTCGTGGGCAAGAACCTGGTTAGCAATCAACCCAATTACCGCAACTATGGCACTAAAAATGAAGAGTGAGTGCCAGGTAAAATGTTCAAGAAGCACACCACTAATAATCGAACCGAACATCATACCAACGCCCGCAACTGCACCCCAAATTGCCACAGCACGGGGGCGCTCTTTTTTAGGAAAGGTATTGTTAATAATTGAAAGCGTTGTTGGCATAACAAAGGCGCCACCAATGCCCATAACGATGCGCGAAATAATGAGCTCAGTACCATTTTGGGCAAAGAATCCGGCATATACCGACCCAGCGGTAAAGATAGCTAGCCCGAGCTGCATGGCAATTTTACGGCCATAACGGTCGCCAACTGCGCCGGCAATAAATAGCAAGCTAGCAAAAACAAGTGTGTAAACGTTCACAATCCAAGTCAGCTCAAGCTGGCCAAGACCAAGATCGCTCGACATCATTGGAAGTGCCATATTAAGGCTACTATTTGCAAGCATTACCCCAAGAAGGGTTAAACAAAGCGTGCCAAGAATCCACCAGCGGCGGCCGTACGTCGTCGGGTCAATCCCTTCGAGGTCTTTTTTTGTAAGCCCGACTGGTTTTTTGGCGGCGCCAGCAGAGACTCTTTTATTAAGAAATTTAAACATAACTAGCGTATTATAGAGGCCACTGTTAACTTCGTCAAGAACGGGGCGTAAAACAAAGAGAGCGCCTAAGCGCTCTCTTTCCGGTAAAAAGCGACGGTCGCCTCCCCATAACTACGATTGTCCACCACAACAACTCCTAATTCGGTGGGTACCTCACCTCTACCTGGATATGATAATACCATAAGCCCGTTTGGTTTTAGAAGCCTTGATAATTGCATTGCTGTGGATAACTGCGGGTCGTGATAGGGTGGGTCGGCAAAAATAATGTCGAAAAGCTCGCCTTGATAGGTCGCCGCCCAGCTTGCAACAGGAGCCTTAACAAGTTTAGCCCGCGCTTCAACTTTTAATGTTTGGGTGTTTTTTGCAATAACATTTTGCGCCACACGGTCTTTTTCAACCAACACGGCAGAGCTTGCACCCCGGCTTAGTGATTCAAACGCCAGGGAGCCGCTACCGGCGAAGGCGTCGAGCACGCGTGCCTGCTCGACTTCGCCACCAATCTTATTAAAAATTGCATTCCGAATGCGTTCGCCCATTGGATGGGTGCGGTCTGTACCGGAACCTTCAAGAATACGGCCGCCAAATTCACCAGAAATTAAGCGAATGTTCACGGTAGGTGCTCCTCGCCCATGTCGGCTTTTCGGCTGGCTGCATACCACGCCAGGCATACATTTCGAGCAATAATAGGAATGAGTTCACGGCGGGTTGTATTTGCCAACTTCACCGACCAGCCATTTCGTCCGAAATCCTCGTACATTTTAAGGGCATCAACTGCCTTTAGAGACTCTAAAAAGTAACGTGCATACCCTTCCTTTTCAATCCGCTCAAAATCGTGGCCCTTTAGCCCAATATCTTTAAAATTCCCAACGGTTGTGGCACTCGCCACACCCCACTCAAAAGCCCAATGCATATTAAACACACCGCGGGCACCCCAATATTGCCAGTTTTTAACAATCATGTCGCGCTTTTTAGGGCTATGGATGATAATCTTATCGCGTTTCGAGCGACGCTCATAATGCGGCTTACCCCATAGTTCTTCAATTTTTTCGGCAAGTGGATAGTGGTGCGCTGGCGTAAGGCCATCGACAATGGCGTGCGAAAGCCAGGCCGCCTCAAAGCCGGCGCGTATCTCGTCTTTGTTTTGAAGAGCAGCCGTTAAGTTAGTCAGATGATCTGAAATATGGCGTACGAGTGGGTCGTCAAGCCCTGCCCCTGGAGCAATATAGTGCCACGGCTCATCAATTGAGGGGCTTTTACTTTTTATCCCATCGGGCCCGTTTTTTCCTTCAAAATGAAGAATTGTTTTAATAGACGGAAAAAACACCGCGCGCCCTACCCGATGAACAAAATGCCGCTTTGCAATGCGGTCAATGCGTTGGTGCATCCCTACCACATTCCCCGACCGATGCCGAAATGTTGTTCCTGAATACATAATGTTAGTTTAACGTTGTTAAGCGTTGGTAGCGCTTGACTTGCTGTTCGAGCTGTTTATAGTGTACCAGACTTTGCCCGGAAGAAGCGAATGCCTTAGCCGCTTGCTGAGCCCTGCTAATCAGTTTTGTATCACCAAGGGTCGCCACTTGAAGGTTGAGCGCACCATGCTGGGCCCGCCCATATATTTCACCAGGGCCACGAAGTTGAAGGTCTACTTCTGCCAAATAAAATCCATCATTACTTTTTTCGATTTCTTTTAAGCGCTGCGAGGGCTTTTTTGAGTCGCTTGGCACAATATAGCAATAGCTTTGGTGCTCACTTCGCCCTACCCGGCCACGCAGCTGGTGGAGCTGCGCAAGGCCAAATCGGTCACCGTTTTCAATAATCATCGCGGTTGCATTCGGTACATCGACACCCACCTCTACAACTGTAGTACTCACCAGAATGTCCACTTCTTTTTGCAAGAACTTCGTCATTACTTCATCTTTTTCAGCAGCCGATAGCTTACCGTGAAGTAAGCCAATCGTGCGATGCTTAAAGGGGCCCGCCTGCAGCTTTTTATATTCGGCTTGGACACTTTTAATTTCATTATCTGGGTTGTCATCAATGAGGCTACAAATTACATATGCCTGCCTACCCTGACTCAACTCGCTATCAACAAGCTCGTAAAGCTGAGCACGACTGTTCGGCGACCATATTTTAGTCATGATTGGCTTACGGTTAGCAGGTTTTTCATTGAGGACCGAAACATCAAGCTCACCATAAACGGTAAGCGCCAAACTGCGTGGAATTGGCGTAGCCGTCATGGAAAGCAAATGTGGCATCTTTTCAGATTTACCGAGCAGCGCCTGACGTTGTGCAACGCCAAAACGGTGCTGCTCGTCAATAGCCACAAACCCCAACTTATGAAATACGACTGACGATTGAATCAAAGCATGGGTACCTACAACGACGTCAACATCCCCCTCGGCAATTGCTTCATATAGTACTTGGCGAGGCTTACCTTTGACACTTCCCGTAAGGAGGCCGACCGTTACGCCAAACGGCGAAAGTAACGTGTCAAGCGTTGCGGCATGTTGCCGGGCAAGAATCTCTGTAGGCGCCATAAGTGCGGTTTGAAACCCGGCCTGCGCCGCCTGCCGTGCCGCAAGGCCAGCAACCACCGTTTTTCCCGAGCCGACATCACCCTGAAGCAGCCGATTCATCGGCATAGCTTTTTCAAAGTCCTGCAACATATCCCACGCAGCAATCCGCTGGGCACCTGTTAACGCAAAAGGGAGATTTTTAACAAACTCTTTGACTGTTAATTGGTCAAAAGGAATGTGCCAGCCTTCAAGTTGAGCGTTTTCTTGTTTGTTATATTGGCTGGCAAGTAACAGTTGAAAAAGTTCTTCAAACGCCAAACGCTCCCGAGCATTCTCAATATCACTGCGCTTTTCAGGAAAATGCATGCCGAGTAATGCCTTACCATATGAAACAAGCCCCTCTTTTTTAACGATTTCTTCAGGAAGCGTTTCGGGGAGCATTATCATAAGCGGCCGCAACTCGTTCATAATTTTACGAACAAGTTGCGTTTTTAAGCCCGCAATAGCCCGGTACACCGGCAAGATCCGATCTGTTTGCACCGGCATATCGCTGACCTTCTCGGCACTTGGGTTTGTTAATTGGTAGCGGTTATAGCTAAATTCAAAATTACCTGAAAAGAAGAATTCTTCGCCTGTTTTTAATTGGGTTGCCCGATACGGTTGATTAAACCAAACCGCCTGAATTTTTCCGGTATCGTCAGCGAGGGTTGCTGTTGTCACCTTCATACCACGGCGAACCGGCCTTGTTACTACCTTTTCGCAGCGCGCTTTTACCGTCACTTTTCCAGGGGCAATATCGGCTATCGAGGTAGTGTGAGAAAAATCCTCATGCGCGCGCGGGAGGAAGGTGAGCAAATCGCCAACAGTATGCAACCCAGCGGCCGCAAACTGCGCAGCCGTTTTTTCGCCTACACCCTTTATGAGCTGTAGCGGGGTTGCAACATTCATAGCAAAGAATTATTTAACAAGAACGAAACTATTCTTGCCCTTCTTAAGTAATGCGCGGTGCTCGATAACACTATCTTCCATCACCTTCTCGCCGTTCACAGAAACCGCACCCTCCGAAATAAGGCGCTTAGCCTCGCCATTACTCCCGACCACTTTCGCCGAGACGAGCGCTTCAACAATAGTTGTACCAGCATTCACCGAAGGAATCTCCCCGGCCAACATAGTAACTTCATCCTCAGAAAGTTCTGCGACAGAGCTACCGCCGAAAAGCGTTGCCGTTACTTTTTCAACGCTCGCCAGCCGCTCTTCACCGTGTACGAGACGTGTTACTTCGCGAGCAAGCGTTTTTTGCGCCTCACGAGCGCCAGGGTTTGAAGCCACCTGCTGCGCCATGTTGTCGATTTCATCCTTACTCAGCAGCGTGTAGATTTTCGCGTAATCAATCACACCCTCGTCATCAACATTAAGCCAGAATTGGTAAAACTTGTAGACGCTCGTTTTATGTTCGTTAAGCCACACAGCACCATCTTCGGATTTACCGAACTTCTTACCCGTCGCTTTATTCATAACAAGTGGGGTTGAATAGACATGCGCCTCACCCCCCTCCATCCGGCGGATAAGGTCAACGCCAGCGATAGAGTTACCCCACTGGTCGGCGCCGCAGAGCTGCAAGGTGACTCCATGGTTTTTGTAAAGATGGACGAAGTCGTAGCCTTGAATAAGTGCGTAACTAAATTCAGCGTAACTAATGCCCGCCCCCTCTTCACCAAGGCGAGCTTTAATAAACTCACGGCCAAGCATTTGGCTCATGGGTACATGCTTACCAACACTGCGAAGGAAGTCAAGGTAGCCAAAGCCCTTAAACCAGTCGTAATTATCAACAATCTCAAATGACTTTCCCGCAAATACCCGTTTGTATTCCTCGGCAATTGCTGCTTTATTCTTGGCAATCTCATCAAGGGTTTTTAGGTTTCGTTCATCTTTTTTGCCATCAGGGTCACCAATCATGCCCGTTGCACCGCCTACAAGGAGGTATGCCTTGTGGCCAGCGTCAATAAAGTGGCGCACCATCATCGCTGCCGCAAAGTTACCAATGGTCATGCTATCAGCGCTGGGGTCGACACCAAAATAGAAAGAAATGGGACCTTTGTTTAGGTCAGTAATGTCAGCGTAGGTCATCTGGTTCACAAAGCCACGCCAGGCCAGCTCTTCGGATAATTTCATCCCGTCTCCTTATCTATTATTACCTTGGTAGTATAGCAAAATTCAGTCCCAGCGCCCATATCTTTCCACAAACAGACCGTTACACGCCTTGAAATTCATGTTTTAGCGATGTAATTTCAAGGGTTGCACTTCGCTTTTAGTCTGTTCTTAGGAAAGATATGGGCGCTGGGACTGAATTTTGCTCATTTCCAAATATAAATAATGCTATAATGAGACGAGTAAATTGCTTATGAGAATGAGGAACTGTGAGTAAAAAGAAACCGACCCGTAAGTTAAGCGTTTATTCGAATTTATCGCAGCGCCGTAAGGTAAAAAAAGATACCAGCCAGCGCCGAAAAGCCGAATACCTCGCAACGCTTCCCAAGCACCCTGTAAAGCGCTTTTTCTATCGCCTTCACCCTAAGCGTGTCATAAAGTACTGGTTTAGTAAGCGCGGTGCTTTAATGGCCCTTAAAATTATTGGTGTTACTGCACTCCTTCTTGCGTTACTGGTTGGCGGCTTGTTTGCCTACTTCCGTAAAGACCTCGACCAAATTCGCCCAGGTGAAATTGATAAGCGCGTGCAGTCAACAGTCACTAAATATTACGACCGTAACGGCACGCTCCTATGGGAAGATAAAGGCGGCGGTAACTACAAGCTGGTTGTTGACAGTAAAGATATTAGCGACAATTTAAAAAAGGCAACCGTGGCAATTGAAGACCGTGATTTTTTCAAACATAGCGGCGTAAGCTTTACTGGCACGTTACGTGCTGCAATCAATAACTTTTCGGGGGGAAGCGTTCAAGGTGGGTCCACCCTTACCCAACAACTGGTTAAGCAAGTTTTTTTTGCTGACGAAGCTAGCGAGCGCGGCATTGAAGGCATTCCGCGAAAAATCAAGGAGCTCATTCTTGCTATAGAGATTGAGCGCATGTACGATAAGGATCAAATTCTCACCCTCTATCTCAATGAGTCGTCCTACGGGGGCCCAAGAAATGGAGTAGAATCGGGGGCTCAGGCCTACTTTGGGAAACCAGCCAAAGACCTTACCCTTGCCGAAGCCTCTCTGCTTGCCGCCATCCCTCAAAACCCTGCTGTATTTAACCCTTACGTTATTGCCGGGCATGCAGGCCTCATCAATAGGCAACATCACGTACTCGCTGCAATGAAAGAAGTAGGATACATCGACCAAAAACAATACGACGAAGCTATTAAGGTACCCATTCTCGACCAAATTCAGTCCCCCGCCGGGCAATACGATGGCATAAAAGCGCCGCACTTCGTGCAGATGGCCCGTGCACAACTTGAAAAGGAACTTGGCAAAGCAACCGTTGGGCGCGGAGGACTCACCGTAAAAACAACGCTTGATCTTCGCATCCAAAATAAGGCCGAAGAGGCAATTAACGATATGTTCAATTCGTATGTTCCTGCTTGGGCTGGCTTTACAAATGGTGCCGCAACTGTTGAGGACACTCAAACTGGCCAAATTGTTGCTCTTGTAGGAAGCCGCGACTTTAATTACGACGGCTTCGGCCAAGATAACGCTGCTACCGCTTACATTCAACCTGGCTCAACTATTAAATCGCTTGTTTACGCACAACTATTTCAGCAAAAACCCAATGGGCAACAAAATTATGGAAGCGGCAGCATACTCGTTGACGAGCCGATTGACCAAATTTACGGGGGCCGCTTACTTAACGCAGACCGCACATACAAGGGGGCTATTACGGTTCGAACGGGGCTTGCCACGTCACGGAATGTTCCCGCTGTAAAGGCCATGGCTATTTCCGGCGTACAGCCAACGATTGAGACAATTCGTAAGCTTGGCGCTACAAGCTACTGTAGCGTTGGAGCCGACCGCCAGGCGCAGCTTGCCGCAGCGATCGGTGGGTGTGGCGTTACCCAAGTAGACCTTGTTAATGCCTACGCCTCATTGGCGCGTGGCGGAATATATAAGCCGCAGTCTACGATTCTTGAGGTTAAGAATAGCTCTGGCGAGGTGCTTAAAAAATGGTCTGACACACAGGGAGAGCGTATTATCGATGAACAATCAGCCTACATTGTTAACGACATCCTGAGCGACGTTCAGGCAAGTTCAGCTCTTGGTACTTACCCTGCAAAAAATATACCCGGAGTTAAAACGGCCACTAAAACCGGTACCTCCGACAAAGGTGGTAATGCAAAGGATATCTGGATGATGAGCTATTCACCGGCACTGACTATGAGTGTTTGGCTTGGCAACCCCGATACTACCATTCTTAAACAGGGGAACTCATCTATCGGGAGCCCCGTGGTAGCAAAGGTAATGGAATATGCCCACAAAGAGGTATACGCCCCTGAAAATAAATGGAAGTCTGGTGACTGGTATGTAGCCCCCCAGGGCATACAGCGTCAAGGTAAAGAAATCTTCCCTTCGTGGTGGAATAAACGCCAAGGGCAGTCAAACGCCAAGCTTATCTTCGACCGCGTATCAAAGAAAAAGGCGACCGACTGTACGCCAGAAGCGGCACGGATTGAACTTGATGTTATTAAAACGACTGACCCGGTTACCAAAAAAGACGCTTTCAGCGGGGCACCCGATGGCTATGACGCCACCAAAGATGATGACGTGCACACCTGTGGCGACACTCCCCCTGTCATTAATAGCGTCAGTATCACTGGCAGCAGCGGTAACTGGATCATCAGTGTTTCTGCGACCGGCGGCACTCATGGGTTAACCGACGCTACTGCCACTATCACCGTAAACGGTACGGCTTTGAGCGTTAACCGAACAAGCAGCGGCTACCGCGCAACCTATGGCGGCTCAGCCGACCCAGAAGGTTCGATTGGTGTCAGCATTACCGACAAACTTTATTATTCTACCGGTATTAAAAGTTACTAAAACTATTGCGTAAAGCAATGGGCACTATACACGTTACTTGTTAGCGAGCTCAACCAGGCTTTCTTCTGGGCTAAGCCTGGATTTGCGTGGCGTACGAGGTGCCCTCTGGGCCTGTGGTGCACGGCCAGCTGGTCGCTGGGGCTTCTCACGCTTCGGCTGCTGCTGTGGCTGCTGCTTTGGCGGCTTACTCGATGCACCTGCGCGTGGCTGTGCTAGCTTTGCAAACATCATTTTACCAGCGGCTGTTTGAAGGCTACGAACAAATTCAACTTCCGCGACGCTTCCAATATATTTAGAGGCATGCTCTACTACTACCATTGTACCGTCGGCAAGATGACCCACCGCCTGATGGGCGTCGTTGCCCTTCTGACTAAGTTCGATGCGTAGCTTTTCCCCCGGCAAGTAGCTCATACGGAGCGTTTTTGCCAGGTCGTTCACGTTAAGCACCTCAATGCCTTCAACAAGTGCGACCTTGTTAAGGTTATAGTCGATGGTACATAGTGCACCGCCATGTTTTTTGGCAAGTTCGAGCAACCGATTATCGACACCATCCTCGGCACGCGTACTATCCGCAAAAATGACCGTCGTCACCGCTTTGCTTTCCTGTAGCTGGTGAATAACATCGAGCCCATGCCGAGCACGGCTTCGCTTCTCTGAGTCGGCGTTATCAGCCAAAAACTGCAGCTCACCCACGACGCTCCGCGGGATGTACAAAGGTCGAGTTAAAAAACCAGATTCTGCTATGGCGACAATCCGCCCATCGATTAGCACCGAGGTATCAACAAAGATGGGGGCCTGCGCCCCGAGCCGCTGACGCTTATGAAGCTGCATAGCGGTAAGATAGGTTGTTTCAGCTGCAACCAGCACTAAAACGCTTATAATGAGTAATTCCATGAATATTCCTTTACTTTTGTAAGTAGTCGATGAGCGCTGCCCGAAGGTCGCCAACCGCTGTAATAAATGTATTTTTCTGCGCCTGCTTTGGCGCTACTGCGCGCTTGAACCCCAGCTTTTTTGCCTCGGCAATACGCTTTTCAACCCCGATCACCGAACGAATTTCACCGCCCAGACCAACCTCGCCAAATACCACCACGTCATCATCAATCCGCCGGCCGGCCGCAGCGCTGGCGATTGCCATGCAAATAGCCAAATCTGCCGCCTGGTCACTTAATTTTAACCCGCCTACTACATTGATATAAATATCTTTATCTGATAAGTTCAATTTTGTGCGCCGCTCAAGCACGGCAATGAGTAGATTAAGACGGTTTAAATCGAACCCGCTCGCAGTACGCTTAGGATACCCGAAACTCGTTGGATTGACAAGTGCCTGGATTTCCACAAGCAGCGGTCGCGTGCCTTCAAGTGTAGCAAGTACAACCGAGCCATCGGCCGATTGGCGCTCGGCGAGCAGCGCCGCAGAAGGGTTCTCGACGACTCTGAGCCCTTGTTCATACATTTCAAAAATAGCTGCCTCGCTTGTAGCGCCAAACCGATTTTTTACCGCTCGCACCACCTTAAACCCACCGTACCGATCACCCTCAAATTGAAGCACCACATCAACAAGGTGTTCTAATACCTTTGGCCCCGCAATACTCCCTTCTTTTGTCACATGTCCCACCAGTACTACCGCCGACCCCGCCGCCTTCGCTGCCCGAATGAGCACATTACTACTGTTTGTAATTTGGCTTACCGTGCCAGGAGCGCTGGTCATTTCATCGACGGACATTGTTTGAATCGAGTCAACAATAACCAGCAGATACCCCCCTGATTGAATGGTCGCAGCGATATCGTTGGCGCTGGTTGAGGCGGCAAAGTCAAGGCTATCGCCTTTATGAGCTCCGAGCCGAGACGCCCGAAGCGCCACCTGATGCGCAGACTCTTCTCCGCTCACATAGAGCACTTTTTGCGCCTCGGCAACAGATGCAGCTAATTGAAGAAGAAGTGTACTTTTACCAATACCCGGCTGGCCAGCAAGCAGTATAACCGAGCCCGGAACAATACCGCCTCCAAGCACTGTATCGAGGTCATCAACCCCTGTTTGGAGCCGTGCAACAGCTTTATCCCCTTTTGCTGCCGCAATTGACTGCACAGCAAGTGGCTTACCGCTCGAAGACGCCTTGGCAACATTTGACTGGCCCGCGGGCGCAGCGACTTGTTCAATAAGCGTATTCCACTCGCCGCAGTTTTCACACTTCCCCGCCCATTTGCCATACAGCGCACCGCAATTTTGACAAACAAATTGTGTTTTTGTCTTCACCATATTCTCTTAGTATACACACCGACTTTAAAATAGTTATTGAATACTCGGACCTTTTTGTAACGATTCGTAGCTATCGATACTCTTATTCAGACCGTCTATCTTGCTTGCCAACGCATTATGTTCAGACCGCAACGTATTGTGCCGCTCGATTTTCTGATTAATCGACTCCCGCGCCGCCTCAAGGCTCTGTGCCCGGCCAAGCAGCGCTGCCCGTTGAGCCTGAAAGGTCGCCATCGAACTAAAATCACCGCTTTCTGCTTTGGTATTAAAGGTAGTAATATCGGTGGAAAGAGTCGTTTCATTTTTTCGATAGGCCTCGATCTCGGCACCAATTTCGTCGGATAATGTTTCAAGCTCCGCCTGAAGCGACTGTGCTTTCTCGTACAGGGCGGTAAATGTGCCACTATAGGCCCGGTGAAGCGCTATGACTTTCTGGCGATCCTGGAAAAAACGAGCGTAATGTTTTTCTAACACAGCGGGCAGCGTTGCAACCTCGGTGGCGAGAATAGAATGAAGCTCGTTCAAAAATTCTTTTGGCTCGGTTCGCTGATAGTAGGCCATGCGCTGCCGAAGTGCAGCATTGTCATCAATATGAGCATAGGCTTCGGCAAGGCGTGTACCAATGACATCGCGCTCGGCATCACTCATTCGGTACCATACTGCATGCAACAGTTCGTGTGCAGCAGTGACTTCTTTCACGCCATCGAGCTCTGTATTAGTCACGTCAAAAAGGTGGATGGTGTCGGATGAGGTATAGCACCCTACTATTGGGCTGGCGGTTTCTCGGCGGGGGCATTGCTGGTTGAATTCGTCACCCCGAGCCAGTGTTGGTTTTGTCGCATAAAATATACGAGTCCCCTGCGACGTAAATGCCGCCCGATCATTAATTGCCGCTATTTCAGCGCTTGGGGTGTAGCTCCATACGGCTATTTGGTCGGCAATAGTTTGCCGATTCACGAATACCACCACAGCAACCGCTACGAATACGCCGCTTGCCGCAAACGCAGCAAGAGCCCGAAGAGCGCTACGCTTCGGTTTCAACATGAAGCCGTATGACCCCTTTTTGAGCGGTCGCCCGAATCACCGTCCCCTTATCATAGTCGCCCGATAAAATCCCCTCGGCAATTGGGTGCTCCAGCAAATCTTGCATCGCCCTGCGAAGTGGCCGTGCACCATATTTTTCGTCGTAACCTTTAGTAATGACCAGCTTCTTTGCCGACGGAGCCACAACGAGATGAATACCCTTATGAACAAGCCGGTCCTGCAATTCGGCAAGTAGGGTATCAAAAATACTCCCTACCTCTTTTCGTGTAAGGGCTCTAAACGTAACAATCGAATCAAAACGGTTAATGAGCTCTGGGCGCATCATCCCTTCAAGCGCCTTCATGGCAGCGTGGGCGTTTTCGGCATGAACCGCGTCGAGCTTCTTCTCATCTTGCTTGGTTGCCGCGTGGAAGCCAAGGCTTGATTCACGAGCCATTTGCTCGGCCCCAAGGTTACTGGTAAGAATAATAATCGTGTTCGTAAAATCAACCGAACGACCCTTGGCATCAGTTACCTTGCCATCTTCAAGAAGCTGGAGAAGGAGATTGAATACTTCCCGATTGGCCTTTTCGATTTCATCAAAAAGCACAACACTATACGGTTGGCGACGAATTTTATCGGTAAGCTGGCCACCGTCTTCATACCCAACATACCCAGCCGGCGCACCCACCAGCCTACTTGTTGTATGACGTTCGCTAAATTCGCTCATATCGATTTTGATAAGGGCATCATCGCTCCCGAATACCTCGCGAGCCAACACTCGGGCAAGCTCGGTCTTACCAACACCTGTTGGTCCCATAAAGACGAAGGACCCAATGGGGCGCTTACTGCTTGCAACCCCGCTCCGACTACGGCGGATCGCCCGTGCAACCTTCTCTACCGCCTCGCGTTGGCCAATAACATACTTTTCAAGGTGTTGTTCGAGTTTGCGCAGCATAGCTGCTTCGGAACGCTGGACGCGCTTGACTGGAATGCCCGTTATTTGGGCAATGGCGTGGGCAATATCTTCATCGGTAAGTGTAACGGGCGTTTGCTTCTCGTATTCCTCGCGCGAGGCCTCAAGCTTCTCGTTCAGTTGGCTAATACGCGTTTTGTATAAAGCCGCCCGTTCGTAATCTTCGGCAACAACCGCTTCTTCCATTCGCTCATTCAAGTGCTTGAGTTGCTTCATGTAATCACGCACTTTGCTTGGTTTGTGGCCTGTTTTTACCCGTACACGAGCAGCCGCCTCATCAATAACATCAATCGCTTTGTCAGGCATAAACCGCTCACTCACGTATCGATCGGCCATATATACCGCGTCTTCAATGACCGCATCAGAGATTGAAACGCCATGGTGTTTTTCGTAGTACGAGCGAAGGCCTTTAAGAATCGCGACCGTGTCCTTGACGCTTGGTTCTGGCACAAGTACTGTTTGCAGGCGCCGCTCAAGCGCACTGTCTTTCTCGATGTGCTTACGATATTCATCCAAAGTGGTGGCACCAATCAGCCGTACTTTACCCCGAGCAAGCGCCGGTTTCAGCATATTGGCAGCATCAAGCGCCCCTTCGGCTGCACCAGCACCGACTAACAGATGGAGTTCGTCAATAAATACAAGTACGTTTGGCTGGTCTTCAAGTTCGGCCATAATGTTTTTAAGCCGCTCTTCAAATTCGCCACGGTATTTTGTTCCAGCAATCATGCCCGTAAGGTCAAGCTGAATAACTCGCTTATCGAGGAGGTGCTCAGGAACATCTTCGCTGGCAATGCGCTGCGCAAGCCCCTCAACAATCGCTGTTTTACCCACACCAGGCTCACCAATAAGGACGGGGTTGTTTTTTGTTCGACGGCTCAGAATGGTTACCATACGCTCAACCTGTGATTCGCGACCAACAACCGGGTCAAGCAGGCCCGCTCGAGCATTAGCTGTTAAGTCAGTGCCATAAACCCCTAACATGCCTTTTTCGCGCCGTGTTTTTGTTGGTTCGCCGGCTGGCACCTCGGCCCCAAGGTGTTGATGGCGGTTTAAGTATTCTTCGAGTTCGGCAAGAATATTCCCCGTATCAACATGCATGTCGCGCAGTAGTACGGTTGCTCGAGCATTTTTTTGCGAAAGAATACTATACAAAATATGTTCCGTGCCTAGATGGTCTTGGCGAAACTCCTGGGCGATGTCCCAGCTCATTTTTAAAGTGAGCTTAGCTGTTTCGCTCAGGCTTTTGGTAAGAATGCCGGCGCTAAAGGTGTTGGCATTCAGTGGTGTAGCACTTAGGGCCGACTGGGCCTTATCAAGCGTAACGCCGGCATCAGCGAGAATTTTTGCGCCAACAGAAGCGCCCTGCGCCATAACACCCAGTAATAGGTGCTCTGTACCTACGTATGGGCTGCCGTAGCCTTGGGCAATTAAGGTAGCATGGTGAAGGCTCGTGCGAGCGTTCTCGGTAAGGCGTGAAATGAAATCGGTAAAATCGTCTGACATAATACTATTATCTATCCTCCTATAGCGGAAGCGCAAGCGTGTTTCTAAAAATGCCTGCGAATCTACCTATAAGTATAGCAGAAAATTAGCACTCTGTGCAAGTGAGTGCTAATTTTACCTACTGCCCCGCCGAAATAATTATTCTTCAGTCGCTTCTTCAACGGCGCTTAGCAGGCTGTCTTCGATGTTTGTACGGGGCTTTTCAACGGCCTTAGCTGCTGGAACATATTGCTCAATATCAAGCTCATAGCCCGTAAGGCGG
This sequence comes from uncultured Candidatus Saccharibacteria bacterium, assembly GCA_964368785.1. Lineage (GTDB taxonomy): Bacteria > Patescibacteriota > Saccharimonadia > Saccharimonadales > Saccharimonadaceae > Microsaccharimonas. The sequence goes on along the minus strand of CAYJCW010000003.1, from coordinate 48,094 downwards.
CTTGCAAGGCGAACATTTTGGCCCCCGCGACCAATTGCAATGGATTGCTGGTCTTCGGTCACCAGTACCTTAGCTCGTTTCTCTTTTTCGTTAATTTCAACCTTAGCAACTTCTGCTGGGCTGAGCGCATTCTTAATAAATTGCTCGGTGTTTTGGTCAAAAGTAACAATGTCAATTTTCTCTTGGTCACCAATTTCGTTCATAACAGCTTGCACACGCGTTCCGTGGCCACCAACAAAGGTGCCTACAGGGTCAACGCCAGGCACCGAACTGGCAACTGCGAGCTTTGTGCGACGACCGGCTTCGCGGGCAATGGCTTTAATTTCAACCGCGCCCGTGTCAAGCTCTGGAACCTCTTGGCGGAAAAGATATTCCACAAACGCTTCGTTGCCACGGCTCAAGATAAGCTGCGGGCCGCGATTTTCACGCTCGATATCTTTAATAAACACCTTAATGCGGCTCCCAACGCTATAAAATTCGCCCTGAATTTGCTCGCTTTGTGGAATAATACCACTTGCTTTGCCAATTTCAACGCGCACCACCCGCGGCTCAACCCGCTGCACCGTACCATTTACAACCGTACCGATTTTGTCTTCATACTCACCAAGGACCACTTCACGCTCCGCCTCGCGTAGACGCTGGAGCACCACTTGCTTTGCCGTTTGCGCCGCAACACGGCCAAAGCTGGTTACTTCATGCTTTTCCTCGATGATATCACCAAGTTCGGCATCGGCCTTTACCTTGCGTGCATCTTCAAGGCTTATCTCGTGCGCATCGCTTCCTACAGTCTCGACAACCTCGCGGCCTACATATACATCGGCCGTGCCGTCCTTCGTGTTCAGCTCGGCACGAACCTCTTGGTCACGCTCGCCATTGTCGCGGCGCCAAGCAGCAGCGATTGCCTGCTCAATAACGGAAAGTACCGTTTCTTCTGGAAGATTCTTCTCGTCTGCGATGGTACGCACGGCAAGGGTAAGTTGCTTTAGATTTAGTTCGTCCATTTTAATTATTTCCTTTCTAATATGTTCTTGTAGCAAAAATTCCGACCTGGCGGCCGGAATGTACTACTTTTAGTATAGCAGCTATCCGTCTGTTAGGCAAGGGGGTAGCACACATTCTGCCCCAAACCATACTCAACAACCCTCTAGCACCCGTTTCATTGCCTTCTTTTCAGCAGGCGTTACCCACAGATGATATTTTGCCTTTACGGCAATTTGGCGCGCAATATACGTACAACGAAATGCTTTATTTTTAGGAAGCCACGTTGCAGCGTCGCCGTCGCCTTTTTGCTGATTTGCCGGGCCGTCAACGGCAATAAGCTCAAGAGGGTCATTCGCAAGCTGGATTCGTTGCTCCTTGGTTAAAAGCTGCGCCCCTTTTTGCCAGGCATCCGAAAGTGGCACAATGTGGTCTATTTGCACAGCTGTGCTTTGCTCTTTAGAAAAGAGTATCATTTTACCGGTATAAGGGTCGGCAAGCACCCCTTTTACCACTTTGCATTCCCCCTCGAGCATGGCATCTGTTAAATCGCGGTACAAAATAATATCCCGTGTACTGCACCCATTCACCCGAGCCCAGCCGTTACCAAACTCGGCACGTGCGTAGCCTGTTTTTGCAGCCCGGCCCTTAACCTCGAGCGTTTCAAGAAGAGCGAGCTGCTCCCGGGTACCTTTTTCGCCTTCTTTCGCCACCTCGGTAGCAGAAGTGCCACGGCCTGCTTGTTCAATTGATTCTTGAATAGACACCGAAAGCGCCGCGCCTATTGCCACAAGCAAGAAAGCCCCCAAAACAAATACCGCTCCTGCTCTTCGTCTTCTCATGCCCCTATTATGCCCGAACAATTCTTAGCTTTGCTATACTATATAGTATGAATACCGTATCTCGTTTAGTACATCTTTTCGCGCCGCACCATTACACGCTCTCACTCACGCTTGATCGTGCCGAGCGAACCTTCAGTGGAATGGTGACGATAGACGGCCAGAGCGCCGTAGATGCAACTGATATTCGCCTCCACACTAAAGACCTTTCCGTAAGTAAGGCGCTTGTTGATGGAAAGGAGGCGTCGTATCGCTTTACACCCAACGAAGAACTTGTTATTGAGCACCCCAATATTGCCGAGGGAAATCACGTGGTTATTGTTGAATTTGCCGGCACCATTACCGATGACATGAACGGCATTTACCCCTCCTATTTTGAGGTGGATGGCGAGAAAAAAGAGCTTCTTGCGACCCAGTTCGAAAGCCACGATGCTCGCCGGGCCTTTCCCTGTGTTGACGAACCCGAAGCCAAAGCTACTTTTGATGTAACACTTACAACAGAAAAAGGCATTGTTGTGCTTGGTAATATGCCTGTCGTTTCACAACAAGAGCAAAGCGACCAGCTGGTTACTACCTTTGCCACCACTCCCCGTATGAGCAGTTACCTGCTTGCCTGGGTTGCCGGTGAACTCCACAAAAAGACTGCTACCACCAAAAGTGGTGTTGAGGTAAATATATGGGCAACACCTGCCCAGAGTGCCGATACGCTTGATTTTCCTCTCGATATTGCCACGCGCACGATCGACTTTTTTGATGACTATTTTGGCGTCCCCTATCCACTGCCTAAATCAGACCACGTTGCCCTTCCCGATTTTTCATCTGGCGCCATGGAAAACTGGGGACTTATTACGTATCGAGAGATCGCCCTGCTTGTTGACCCAAAAGTCACGAGCCTCTCTACCAAACAACATGCCGCAACCGTTATTGCTCACGAATTGAGCCACCAATGGTTTGGTAATCTCGTTACTATGAAATGGTGGAACGACCTCTGGCTCAACGAGAGCTTTGCGAATATGATGGAATACGTAGCCATTGATGCCATCGAGCCCGACTGGAACGTCTGGCTTGATTTTGCTTCAAGCGAAGTTGTCAGTGCGCTTCGACGCGATAGTCTTGATGGAGTGCAAGCAATCCAAACCGACGTAAACCACCCGGACGAAATCCAGACTATTTTCGACCCTTCAATTGTTTACGCAAAAGGCGGGCGGCTCCTCCGTATGCTTCAAAGCTACCTGGGCACCGAAGCAATGCGCGCCGGGCTTAAAAATTATTTTAAGAAACACGCCTACCAAAACACCGAGGCCGATGACCTCTGGCAAGCGCTCGGCGAAACATCAGGCAAGGATGTGGCGAGTTTTATGCATGCCTGGATGACACAGCCTGGTTTTCCAGTTGTTTCCGTTACTCAAAAAGAGAATGGCATAGAGCTCCATCAGCAACAATTCTTTGTTGGCCCGCACGAAGACAGGGGCCGGACCTGGCCAATCCCGCTTCACGCTACTATCGCAGACGCGCCAGAAATGTTCACAAGTGTAACAACTACTTTTCCAACGACACCCAACGCACCCCTTTACCTTAACGACGGAAGTACTGCCCACTTTATTACCCATTACGACACCCGAATGTCTGAAGCGATTCGCGCCAATATCGCTACCCTTTCAACTATAAATCGCCTTCAGTTTCTTCACGAGCAAACACTGCTTGCCCAGGCCGGTACTCTTTCGATGGCCGAATTACTTCCTGCTATTGAGGCCTACAAACATGAGACCGAGGAATCAGTATGGAGTATCATCGCCCTCGCTATCAACGAATTGAAGCGCTTTGTTGAAACAAATGACGTTGCCGAGGCGCAGCTTCGTGCATTTATTGCCACGCTCGTGACTCCGCTTTATGAAACCCTTGGCTGGGAACCCCTTGCAGGCGAGCCAGAGAACAACACGAAACTTCGCAGCCTCATTATTAGCCTGGCCTTATACGGCGAAATCCCCGAGGCAGTCACTACCGCCGCAAACCTCTACGCTTCGACTTCTATTGAGGACCTTGACTCTGAATTAAGGGCATCGATTCTGGGTAATGCAGTGCGTAATAAGCTTGATGAATCGATTATAGATTCCCTGCTTGAGGCATACCAAAAAAGCACCCACAGCGAACTCCGTGATGATATTGCGGCGGCGCTTACTTCGACCAAAGAGAGCGCCGTTATCGAAAGACTTGCCGGACTCCTTAAAGATACTTCACTCATTCGCCCCCAAGACTTTACCCACTGGTTTGTCTGGCTACTACGAAACCGTTACGGCCGAACCTTCATGTGGCAGTGGGTGCGTAGCGAATGGCCGTGGCTTAAAGATAGCTTTGGGGGAGATTCTGTCTACGACATGTTCCCTCGCTATATAGCCGGAGCACTGGTTACGGCAGAGCAACAGCAAGAATACTCGGACTTTTTTGAGCCACTGAAAGATGAAATTGCTCTTAAACGCAATATTACTATCGGCGAAACTGAGCTTGCAGGGCGTATCGAGCTGATTGAACGCGAAAGCCCAAAAGTGCATGCTGCCCTAAATGCCCTCCGCTAAAGCAAGGTATTCTATATACCCCATACCATTCACCGAGGCGACCGCTAACTGGCGCTGAATGGCGGGTGCTCGTATAAAGGCGATGTAACAATCCGCTGCGTATTCCATTTGGGCAAGTTTTTTAGCAGTAATTGCCGCTCCCCCACCGCCTTGGTGGTATGTAGACCGATATTTTACTTCTACAAAAAAGAGCGTACCGCCCTTGCGGCTGATGATGTCTATTTCGCAGCGATAGCCCTTCCAGTTTCGCACAACAATACAGTGCCCTTGTTTGCACAGCCAGGAAGCAACCTGCTCCTCTGCCATAAGGCCAATGTGCGTTGTGTTCTTGGGCTTTCAGCCCTTGGCGCGGCTCGCCTTACGAGAAGCCGTTGGCCTATTTTGACCGATAATCTTTTGAATGGGAGTAAACGACGTACGGTGAAGTGGGGTAACGCCGTACCGTTCAAGCGCAGCACGATGCCTTGCTGTACCGTAGCCAACATGCGTATCAAACCCATACTGCGGATAGCGAATCGCCTGTTCCACCATATACGTATCTCGTGCAACTTTTGCTAAGATTGAAGCGGCCGACACACTGGGGATTAACGCGTCGGCTTTAGGAAGGGTTGTCACATACCCCCCTTTGGTGGTATTGCTCAAAAAGTTAATTGTCCCATCAATAATAATTTGATGATACGGAACTTTTATGGCTTCAACCGCACGAATCGCGGCAAGGCGCAAGGCGGCAGAGAGCCCAATCACATCGAGCTCGTCAGCATGCACCCACCCAAGCCCATAACCAAGCGCCCGCTCTTTTATAAACGGCTCAAGTGCGCGGCGGCGCTTATCGGTGAGGTTTTTGCTATCAGCAAGCCCTTCAATACCACATGACGTTTCGTCGAGCACCACTGCACCAACCACAAGCGGCCCTGCCCATGGTCCACGCCCAACTTCATCAATCCCTAATATCATACCCCTTACTATACTCGGCAATTCTTTACTTCCTATATAATGCAGCATGATTAGCGCATCGATATCAATATACGATATAAATACCCCGAACACTCGCCGGGGTATTTATAAAGAACAAGGCCTTGCCTTACTTTTCTTCAGCCGGTACTTCGGCGGCTTTCTCTGCAGGGGCTTCCTCGGCTTTTGCCTCAGGAAGCGTGTTTATCCCTTCGCGGTCAAACTTAACTGCCTTAAGGCGGGCGCTTTTACCGCTACGGTTACGGAGGTATGAAAGGAAGTTACGGCGAACTTTAGAGCGGCGAGTTACTTCAATCTTTTCGACAAGTGGGCTATGAAGAAGGAATGACTTCTCGACACCAACACCACTGGCGATTTTACGAACAGTAATACGCGCCGTGTGCGATTTCTTGCGGTCGATGCGAATAACGACACCTTCAAACACCTGAATACGCTCTTTGTTGCCTTCTTTAATTTTTTGGTGAACACGAACGGTGTCGCCACTCTTTACATCAACAACAGCTTCTTTGCGCTGCTCGTTGTTCACTTTTTGGATAAGTTCAAAACTCATTAATTTGTTCCCTTTTGTGCCGCTGTGGCACCACATTATACTCGAGGAGGACTGAGAGCTAGCCACATAGTTGCATCCCTACGGCTCCAGCTCTCGCAACCTTGAGTGGTTACTATATACAATCAGTAATGTATTATAGCACGTTTTGCGTTGTTTTAAAAGGGGGAGGGCTCTAGATGACCCTATTAATTTCGTCCAAAGTTGTCTCACCCCGAAGCGCAGCTAAAACGCCGTTTTCCTGCAAAGTCACCATACCCTCGGCTCGAGCTGCCTTCTCAATCACCTCGGCATGCACATCCGCTACATCACCACGAAGGAACTTCTGAATTTCTTCGTTGACAATAAGCTGTTCCATAATCACTATGCGGCCATTGTAGCCAAATGGTGAACGTTCACTGACAACAGGTCGCCACAGCTGAAAATCATCAAGATTTGGTTTTTCGATATGATCCGGGAGGTCTTTAAGCGCCCTCCGTACCCACTCTTTTGTTGCGTCATCAGGAGTGTACGCTTCTTTTGTTGCATCGTCAAGGCGGCGCACAAGCCGCTGCGCAATCACCAGGCGGATTGCGGTACTGAAAATCGGGTTCACCCCAATCAGGTCAATCATACGGCTAAACGCTGCCGAGGTGTTATTGGCATGGAACGTTGAAAGCACAAGGTGGCCGGTAATTGAAGCTTGAATCGCCGTTCGCGCGGTGTCAGCATCGCGAATCTCACCCACCATCACCACATCGGGGTCAAGGCGCAGTACCGAACGAAGGTGGTCGGCAAAATTTTGGCCGTTGGTTGTATCAACTGGAATTTGCGATACACCAGAAACGCCATACTCAATCGGGTCTTCGAGGGTGATGATTTTTCGATCGGTGCTGTTAAGCGCATTAATCATACTATAAAGCGTCGTTGACTTACCCGACCCCGTTGGCCCCACCATCAGCACCATCCCTCGTGGGTGGCTAATGATTTCATCAATTTCTTTACGTTCTCGTTCGGGAATCCCAAGGCGATCCAGGTTAAGCATCGATTCGTCGTAGTTGAAAAGACGAATGACCGCATCTTGACCATACATAGTCGGCACGACCTCAATGCGCATATTTAGCATATGTGTTGACCCGTCTTCTGCAGCAATTTCTTTTTGCATGTGCCCCGATTGCGGCTCGTTTGAAGCAGTTGAGACATTCGCCCGCGACGCTAACGCCCCTAAAATAACCCGATACCTATCGCGCTCAAGTGTGGCAACAGGGTGAAGTGCACCATCAACCCGGAGCCGAATACGAATCCCGTCTCGCTGGTTTTCAATGTGAATATCGCTTGCCCCTAGCTTGTCTGCCTGGCCAATAAGGTAGTCAAACACCTCGTCACTACCCACACTATTAAGCGTACGGCTGACTTCATCAATTGTTTCGCTATCACCCTCTTTAGCAATTTCAATATCGTTATACTCAACAATAATAGGAGGGTCATAACGAAGCATGAGCGCATGGTACCCACCTTGGCTAATAAGGTAAAACGTTGTATTTTGCGCTTGGTCGGCATATTTTTGCCGAATTTCACCTAAAAGCGACTGCGGTGTTTGTGTTGTAATACCAAATTGCCAAGGGTCGGTATCGGAGCCTGCGGCAAGGGGCACAATACGGTTACGATGCATAGCTTCAACCTCAAGAACCCCATCAACAAGGTCGAGTTCATCTTGAATTGGGCGCGTATCAAGGTATGGAAGGCCCAAAATGGCCGCCCGCCGCTGCGTACTCTCTTCATCTTGCTGCCGGGCCCGCTGCTGAATCTTGTCTTCGTCCATAGGGTCTATTGTAAACAAAAACGTAAGCTTTTTATAGTGCTATACTTAAGAGTGTATGCCCGAAATCATCATTATTGCCCATAATATTCGCTCGACACACAATGTTGGAGCATTTTTTCGCACAGCTGACGGCTTTGGTATTAAAAAAATAATCCTAAGTGGGTACACCCCCTACCCGCTCCTTGGCGGTACCAACAATACGCAAAAAGAAAATCGGCTGCCCCATATTGCCGAAAAACTTACAGGGCAAATCCATAAAACTGCTTTGGGCGCCGAGGAAATTGTTCCTTTCGAGTATCAGGAAACACCTCACCTCGATACATTGCGCGCAGAAGGCTATACAATTGCCGGCCTCGAACAAGCACCACATAGCCGCCCGCTCAATACTTATAGGGCCCCTCTTAAATTAGCCTTAATTCTAGGCGAAGAAGTTGAAGGAATTTCAGAAGGACTTTTAAGACAGTGTGGTACAATTTTGGAAATTCCTATGGTTGGCCAGAAGGAGTCTTTTAACGTAAGCGTGGCCGCCGGGATTGCATTGTATGCCCTCACGAACGCCTCTACTTAATCGCCACCGCGTCTTCGCCCAAAATCTTCACCAATCGCCCAACAAGGTCATCGCTCGCTTCTACTTTAAACGGCATTTTAATCGCTGAAGCCTTATCAGGGCCCAGGACCAGCACCATGTCGCACAAACCCGGAAAAAGTGAGCATGCTTTTTTTACTTCTATGAGTGCATCTTGGTTGTTCGTGTCTTTAACATGCACATACACCGTTTTAAGCACCTCGGCTGCAGCTGCTTCGCTGTCACTGCCAGTCGCTATCCCCCCTTCCTTGCGCTGCCACTGCTTGCGCATTGCCTGCACTACCGGGCCCTTTGGCATGGTCATCGCTCGGCCAGTTGATTCATAGGAGCGTAGCTCTTCGTCATCAACAAGCTGCACCTCATCAGCAATCATCTTTACTTCATCACTAAGATTGCCGTCGCGATCTCGCGCAGAGGCCTTGCCGGTTACCCGAACCACTGCATCTTGTGTTAGTTTTCCGCCGACTTGTTCAAATAACTTAGGGAAAATAATCACTTCCGTTTCGTTGGTTTTATCTTCAAGCTTCACAAAGGCCATTTTTGTACCGCTTTTTGTCACAATAGAGCGAACGGCTGTAATAATCCCACCAATGGTAAATGTACGGCCATCAGCCTCTTTGGTCATTTCGTGAAGTGGTACTGCTTGTTCTTCAAAATATGTATCGTAGTTATCAAGTGGATGAGCACTAATATAAAGCCCCAGAAGCTCACGCTCCCAAAGCAGTCGTTCTTTATCGGTATGCTTTACGGGGGAAGGGGTCATGGAAACGGTTGGCTGCACCGAGGCCATTTCAACAAGCCCCCCAAAAAGGTCGGTCTGGCCGCTCAATGCTTCTTTTTGCACTTTCGACGCAAATCCCTGAATTGTTTCAAGATTAAACAGAAGGTCAGAGCGATCGGCCATCGAATCAAATGCACCGGTTTTAATGAGTGACTCCCAAGCCTTTTTATTTACTTTTGAAGTCGAGACTCGTTTTGCAAAATCTTCGACACTCGCAAAGCGCGCCTCTTCACGGGCACGAAGAATCTCCTCAACCACCCCAACACCAACACCCTTCACCGCCGCCATACCAAAGCGAATCTGTTTTTTGCCCGGCACCACAGCAAATTCAACATAGCTTTCGTTTACATCAGGCGAGAGTACCGTTATGCCCATGTGCTTGCATTCGTTCATTTCAATGGCAAGCCGGTCTGTGTCGTCGGCATCTGAGGTCATCAGCGCCGCCATAAATGCGTCTGGATAGTGTGCCTTTAGGTATGCTGTCCAGTACGCAATCAGCCCATAACAAGCAGCGTGAGACTTGTTGAAACAATAGTTAGCGAACTCTTCAAGCTGTTCCCAAAAAAGCTCGGCCGTTTCTTTCTTGGCTCCACTCGTCTTAATAGCACCCTCTACGAAATCTACCTTTACCTTACGCATTAGGTCGATATTCTTTTTACCCACCGCCTTACGGAGCGTATCGGCCTGCCCACCAGTAAACCCGCACCATTCTTTTGAAATCTGCATAAATTGCTCTTGGTAGACCAAAATTCCGTAGGTGTTTTTCAGCGAGTTCTCCATACCCTTATCAAGATAGGTAATTTTTTCTTGGCCATGCTTACGCTTAATAAAGCTATCGATAAACTGCATTGGGCCCGGGCGGTACAAGGCGACCATCGCCACAATGTCGTCAAACACCGATGGCTGAAGTTCACGAAGATACCGCTTCATACCCGCAGACTCAAGCTGGAAGACCCCCGTTGTATCTCCCCTTTGGAAGAGCTCGTATGTTGGCGTATCATCAAGCGGAATCGCTCCGAGGTCGATCTCCTTCTTATATACTTTTTTAATAATACGCAGCGCGTTATTAATAATCGTAAGGTTAGACAACCCCAAAAAGTCCATCTTCAGAAGACCAAGCTCTTCTACCTGCCCCATCGGGAACTGCGTAGCGGGGACCCCCTTTTGTGACATTTCAATAGGTAGGTAATTTACTATATCATCAGGCGCAATGACCACACCTGCAGCGTGCACCCCGTGGCTACGGATTGTCCCCTCAAGACGAATGGCATAATCAATGACCTGCCGGGCTGTTGGGTTAGTTTCGTATTCGCGTTTAAAGTCGGCATCGTCGACAATACTCTTTTCAAGTGGAATATGCCGCCCCTGGACCGGCTGAGGCACCAATTTTGCAATCCGATCACTCTCACCGTACGGCACCTGGAGTACGCGGGCAACATCACGAACCGCGGCACGAGCGGCCATAGTACCAAACGTCACAATATTCGCCACGCGTTCAGTTCCATACTTATCGGTGCAGTACTGAATCACCTCATTGCGGCGAGTATCTTGAATGTCGATATCAACATCCGGCATAGAAATACGGTCTGGGTTAAGGAAACGCTCGAAAAGGAGATCGTATTTCAATGGGTCGAGCTCAGTAATACGAATTGCATACGATACAATAGAGCCCGCAGCCGAACCACGGCCCGGACCAAAAATGATTCCCTGATTTTTACCCCAGTTAATAAAGTCCTGAACAATCAAAAAGTACCCGTTAAAACCCATGCGGTCAATCACGCCCAGCTCGTATTCGGTGCGCTCCAGCACCTCTGCTGGGGTGTGTGTTTTAGCTTCTTCAATGGTCATCTCGGCAGCTTCTTCCATTGTTGCATCACCATACCGCCACGCAAGCCCTTGGTATACAAGAAGGTCAAGGTACGTTTTTTCGTTATGGCCTTCGGGAGTTGGGAATGTTGGGATTAAAATACCGCCGAGTTCGATAGATACGTCACAACGGTCAGCAATTCGCTTTGAGTTAAGAACTGCCTCGGGGTTTGTTCGCCCCCAACGAGAAATAATATCTGCCGGGTCAGTAACATGGAGCTCAAATTCTTTAAGCGACATACGTTTTTCATCGCTCAGGTACGAACCCGTACCAACGCAAAGCAAAATTTCATGGGCGTCTTGGTCGTCATGCGTAAGGTAGTGGCCATCACTCGTTACTACCATCGGAATGTCGAGTTCTTCTGCAATCTTTTCAAGATACGTATTAATTTTCACCTGAACATCCCACGGCGACGGTGAGTCCGGATGACCGTGATCTTGAAGTTCTAAATAGTACCTATCACCAAAAATACTCTTGTACCAAGCAGCGATACTTTTTGCTTCTTCGTAATTATCGGCACGAAGGTTTTCACCAAGCTCACCACTAGCGCACCCCGAGAGAATAATTAATCCTTCGTTGTATTTTTCAAGTATCTCGTGGTCGATACGCGGTTTATAGTACATACCCTCTAAGTTAGCAATGGTGCTTAACTTCATGAGGTTTTTATAGCCCGTGTTATTCATGGCCAAAATAACTAAATGGTACCGCGCTTTGTCTTTTTGAGGGTCTCGGTCATGGCGGCTTCGGGCAGCAACATAGGCTTCCATACCAAGTACAGGCTTAATACCAATATCCTTACCTGATTTGTAAAAATCAAGCACACCAGAAAGCGTGCCATGGTCGGTAATTGCCGCTGCTTCCATGCCCATATCTTTAGCGAGCTGAAGAAGTTTTGGAATTTTGCTCAGACCATCAAGCAAACTATGCTGCGTATGATTGTGCAGGTGAACATAATCGGACGGCCGTAAAGCGACCCCTGATTGCGGTTTTTTTTGAGTTTGAACCCCCATAACTTTTTCTAGTATAGCGAAAAAGCTGCCGCTCGTCTGTAGTAAAGTTTACGGGAGTGCCCGTTACTTACGATGGCCCGACTGAACAATATCTACAATATATTGAATAAAGTCGCCAAACCCACCAGGAATATCGGCGAAAAGTGACAGAATCCATACAATGAGTGCAACGACGATGGTGCCGCCGATTACGGTTCCAACACCAAGAAAAATACCCCGAAAAAAGTTCATCCAATAGACTTGTGCGCGTGAACGATGGAAATCGTAAAACAAGTCTTCAAGCACCGCTCGGCGTGCGCCAAATTCGTTTTCGCGCTTTACTTTGGCAACGGCCTTTGCTGCCGTCTTTTGCGTGGCTTTCTTCACTTTGTCCCTGCGTTCTGGCTGAATGTTCTGCCCTACTTCTTTGTGAGGTCTTTCTGCACTTCTTCAGCAGTCTCTTTGGCAAGGTTCTTGAGTTCTTCGCCCTTTTCTACTACCGTTTTAATAACTTCTTCGCCTTTTTCTTTCAGCTCACCTGCAGTACGAACGGCAGTCTCTTTGGCTTTGCCGACCTCTTCAACAACGACGTCCTTGGCCTTCACAGAAACCTCTTTAATATCTTTGCGGGTTTCTTTGCCGCTCTTCGGTGCGGTAAGAATACCAGTGATGAACCCTGCTGCTGCACCCATAAGTGCCCCAATTGCAAATTTGCCCTTTGACATACTATTTCTTTCCCTTCTTCATGAATTTATTAATATACTTACCTACGAAATTAGCAACGAACATCGGTGAAGCAACCCGGCTCACATTGACAAATGCGTTGTCGATATGCGAAACCGTACTCTGTGCCGACTTTGCAAGGCGACGGATTTCTGCAGTTAATTTTATAAGATATATGGCTAAAATAATCGCCACTACCAAGAAAAGTGCCAAAACACTCGATACAATGATTACCAGGAGTTCTGCTGCAGTGCTCATAGGTATAAGCTCCTCGCTATTATGTTGCTAATGCCTTACTTAATTATATAACTACCGCAGCAATGGTTCAAGTGCTCCCAGCCCCTATCCATACAGCCCACTTACTATAAAATGGCCTGAAGCTCATGCGGGTCAAACCAACGGTACCCACAGTGGTTACACAAATCAATAACAATGGCAGTGCTTTGGTACTTGGTAGGCACCATGAGGTGGCGACAGTACGGGCAGTTGAGAGCCTTTGGGCGGTGTACCACTGTTTTTGGTGCAATCGCCGCAATACGTTTGACATCTAAGAGCGCCACTTCCCGTAACTCTCTCATCTGTTTACCCGTTGCTAAGCAGCCGTGGCCATCGGAACATTCATGCCAATAAGGGTTCTGTATCAATGTTTTGTGGCACAGCGGGCATGGGATACTACGATACTCCTGCACATCATGCTTTACCGGTGGTCGGCCAGTATTACGGTTAAAATGGCCAAAACGAGTCGCATCGTTTTGTGGCGTAGGGCGCTCAACGCTTGGGCGGATTTCGTCAATAAATTGGTCAACCAGTGCAAGTGATAATGTCGTTGCGTCATTCCCGATGAAGTAAAGGCTGCTGCCCTGGATTTCCCAATAAAAATCTTTACAGAAGTCAATTGTAAATACCATTGCCTTGGGGTCAAGCACGTAGCGGGTTTCCATTTGCTGATTCTTATCAGCATAAAGCGCAAAGTAGTCAGGGTAATCCCCTTCAAGCGTTACCGGCTCCATGAATTCCGACGAAAGCCGTATTAATGATGCATAGCGATTTGGTAACCCCAAAATATGCGCCTCTGATACAAAAGGCAATTCGGCCATGTACAGCGTATATGCTTCAAATCCCTGAAGTGGCGACCTGCCTGCCAGAAGAAGCACCGATACGCCCTCTGGTGTTTTCAAAACCGTCGACCCATACATATCTTGACTGGCTATATTCGATAATAGTGCCGAAGCGCGCGGGTTAACCCGTTTCCGCACCAGCCATAGGCCAGATCCGCTCAATACCACCACCACCGCAATGATAATAAGGTCAACGACGAGTTCGACCCCGGGTGGAAGATTGAGCCACGAATCATGCAACCTCATTAGAGCCGCTCGCGAATAAGCTTTTGCGCCATTGCAGGGTTTGCCTTGCCCTGAGATTTTTTCATAATCTGGCCCACAAGGAAGCCGATAGCCTTGTCATTTCCTGCCTTAATGTCTTCAATCGCCTTCTGGCTCGAAGGGTCAGCCAGCACTTCGTCAACAATAGCTGCAATAGCGCCTTCATCGCTTACCTGCAGTAGATTCTTGTTAGCAGCGATTTCTTCCACCCCTTTTCCTTTATTCGCTTCGTCAAATAAAGCAAGAAACACTTCTTTCGCACCTGTTGAGCTCAGTTTGTTTTCGCCCACCATGGCCGATAGGTCGCTCAAGCGCTTCGGGTCGACCAGGCCAGATTCCACAGCAGCAACATCAGACTCTTCAGCCTGGGTAGAGGCAAACCAGTGAAATACTCGGCGGGAAATGTCACCTGCGCCACACCGCTCAACAACCGCATCAAGTACACGGGCAATGGGCTGGTAGCTGAGTACTGCTCCAATAACCGATGAATCAACCCCAAGGTCCTTCCAGCTCTCGCGATACTGTGGTGGAAGCGCGGGAACTCCTTGCTGTATTGCGGCAATTTCTTCATCGTTCAATACAATTGGCGGAATGTCGGCATCAGGCATGTAGCGGTAGTCTTGCGCGTCTTCTTTACTGCGCTGCGAACTAGTGCGCCCGGTCGCATCATCCCAGCCGCGAGTCTCCTGCACCACTTTTTCACCTTTTTCTAATAGTCCTACCTGGCGTTCAAACTCGTAATGAGCCGCTCGTTCAACACTTCTAAAAGAATTAAGATTTTTTACTTCAGCGCGCGTGCCTAATTCGGTTGCACCTTTTTTAGCAACCGAAAGGTTAACGTCGAAACGCATATTACCATGAAATAAATTGCCGAGCGTTACACCCGCATAGGTCATGAGCTTATGGAGTTCACTGGCATAAGCTTTTGCTTCTGCCGGCGAATGAATATCTGGTTCGGACACTATTTCAATAAGCGGCGTGCCAGCACGGTTAAGATCGACCAAGCTATGTGCGCCGTGGTGCGTTAACTTCCCTGCGTCCTCTTCAAGGTGGGCGTGATGAATGCGTACGCGTACCGTCTCGCCGTTTTCAAGGGGCGCATCAATGTACCCGGCAAGAATAATTGGCTGGTACATTTGGCTTGTCTGATAGCCCTTTGGAAGATCGGGGTAGAAATAGTGTTTGCGGTCAAAGCGGCTTACGTGAGCAATAGGTGCATTCAGCGCCTTACCCGCACGCACAGCAAGCTCAACTGCCTTTTTGTTGAGTACCGGGAGCATCCCCGGAAGCCCAAAGTCAATGGGGTTGACTGCGGTATTCGGGTCTTTATCTCGGGCGTCGTTGTCGGCACCACTAAAAAGTTTCGTGTCGGTTGCGAGCTGGACGTGGCATTCAATACCAATCGTCATTTCATAAGTATCAAGAATTTCTTTGGTAATCATTAAATTGCTCCTACATCTTTTAGGGCTTGTTTAAACGCAACAAGGGCCTGTTTTGCTCGCGCATAATCGACTCGAACGTCTGTTTCGTGGGCAATGCGGTTACGCAATTTGTGTGCTGCCCACACCCCATTACCGTTCGTCCACTTTCCCTGGAAGCTCTTCATACGTTCGCCCATCGTACTACCCCTCACCCCCCGTTCGCGGAGCGCTTGGTCAAGAAGCTTGTCGGCGTTCAAAATACAAATAGTGTAGGTGTGTTCGTCGGCCTGCTTGAGCGTGGCCTCAATCGACATCCACCGGCTTCGATACTTCGTAACGTCAAGTGCTCGCGGGCTGTTTTTAGCAAGGGAAATAACAACAAAAAGAAGACCACCAAAAATTAAAATTGCTGCAAAAAAGAAGATAATTGCCGTTGTTTGATCCATTACCTTTCCCCCTGCTTTGCAAGCGCAAGCAGCATTGCGTCTGACTTTTGCTGGCCAATAAATTGGATACCGATTGGCAGGCCGGCTTCGGTTTTACCCGCTGGAACTGAAATTGCCGGAAGCCCCGCCAAGCTCGCAGGTACGGTCATAATGTCAGCTAGGTACATTTTTACAGGGTCTTCGGTATTTTCGCCTAGCTTAAAAGCTGGCGTTGGTGCAACCGGCCCCACAAGTACGTCATAGTTTTCAAACAGTTCATTAAAGGCATTAATGAGCAACGTACGCGCTTTTTGTGCCTTCATGTAGTAAGCATCAAAAAAGCCGCTCGACAGAACGTAACTTCCAATCATAATACGACGCTTGTTTTCTGGCATAAAGCCTTGGTCTCGCGAGAGGCCATATACTTCGCCTAGGGTTGAAGCTTCGGCACGGTTGCCATAACGAATACCATCGTAACGGCCAAGATTACTACTTATTTCTGCTGGTACAACGATGTAATAAATGGCAAGGGCATACTTAATAAGCGGCAGGCTCACCTCTTCAACAGTGTGGCCGCGGCTTTTCATGGCTTCAATATATTCTGAAACGTGGGCGCGAACTTCTAGGTCAACGTCCTCGGTCATGAATTCTTTAATAATGCCGATTTTTTTTGGGGTTACTTCGGCTTCGGGCACA
The DNA here is from genome assembly GCA_964368785.1 of uncultured Candidatus Saccharibacteria bacterium. GTDB lineage: Bacteria > Patescibacteriota > Saccharimonadia > Saccharimonadales > Saccharimonadaceae > Microsaccharimonas. The sequence continues at coordinate 31,514 of CAYJCW010000003.1, read as the reverse complement.
AAGAAATCAGGAAGCGTGGTCATATCTTTAGAATCTTGGCCAGCCATAACCTCCATAACAAGCTCGGCATCTTCAGATGACGAAGCGAGCACCCCGATAGTGTCGGTACTACTTGCCATAGCAACGACACCATAGCGGCTTACCATGCCGTACGTTGGTTTTACCCCTACAACTCCGTTAAAGCTGGCGGGCTGGCGAATTGAGCCGCCGGTGTCGGTCCCAAGGGCGAACGGTACAATATCAAGTGCTACAACAACAGCCGAACCGCCGCTACTCCCCCCGGCGACTCGCGTTTCGTCTTGGGCGTTTTTTGTTGGGCCGAAGGCTGAGTTTTCAGTACTTCCGCCGTGAGCAAAAGCGTCAAGATTTGCCTTACCAATGCAAATTGCTCCCTCGGCTTCAAGTTTTTCAATCGCCGTTGCCTGAAGTGGTGCTTCAAAACTATTTAAGAAATCGGAGGCGGCGGTTGTGGGGGCACCAAAAGTTAAAAAGTTATCTTTTGCAATAAATGGGACCCCTGCCAGGCGACCGGTAATTTCACCCGCGTCTACCTTTGCTGCACGATCAAGCGCGCGCGCCTCGCTAAGGGTAATAAGTGCATTAAAGGCTTCGTTCTGGCGTGCCCTTGCAATCGCTTTCTCTACATTTTCACGGGCGGAAGATCCCTTATAATCTGCAATTCGAGTCATACTTACAATACCTTCGGAACTTTAATTTGCTGCGCATCGATGGCTGGTGCCATGGCAAGAAGTTCATCTCGACCAACGCCATAAGTGTCCACCGTATCATCACGCCAGACGTTTTGAAGACCCGTTACCTGATAGGTTGGCTCCACCCCTTCGGTATCAAGCTCCGAAAGCTGTTCAATGTAATTAAGGATATTTTCAAGATCGCCTCGAAGCGATGCCGCTTCATCTTCATTAAGCTGCAAGCTACTTAACTTCGCAAGGCGATGTACGTCGTCGGTAGAAATAGTTGTCATATCTTATTAGTATACCACGAGGAGTTGAGCGAAAAGAGTGCTTGTACTCTTTTCTGAGACGACGAGGTGGTGTGAGTGGAGCAATAGAGCGCGGGTATAGGTACTTTACCCTGCCAAATGAAAAGCCCCTCCTCCGGACATTTTCATATCAACGAAAAAGGGGCGAGGTGCCGGAGGACCAAGGGATAACACCCAAGGTCCTCCGGACACCAAGTGACCGAGTTCTCAGCACTCCCTGAAGGCCACGACGACCGCGCCGCCGCGCCACCTGCCACCGCCCCAGCGACCGCTGACATACGCCCCGCCGGAGCCCCGGCGGAAGACCAGCACGCCGTCGGAGTCGACGACCAAGCCGGCGGCGATGAAGCCGGGAATGGTCTCGTAGTCGATGGCGTTCAGAACCTGGGGGTTCAGGGCCATCAGCCAGTAGACCTCCAGTCCGGGCCAGCGACCGCGCTGCCGGCGCGCCTGGTTCGGCACGACGCCGTTCTGGGGATCCCAGAACGTGCCGATGTCGAGCAGGGCGACGCTGAGTCGGGGCTTACGGTCCTTCGGCGGCTCACTGCCCGCGAGGTACTGCACCGACCAATTGCTCTGGCCGATGTAGTCCGCGTAGACCACGCCGAGCTTGCCGAGCTCGTATTCGATGATCTGGTGGATGACCTTGCGGGTGTCCTTCAGGCTCTTGCCGAGCGTCAGGCCAATGCCCGTCGGCTGGTGCGGGCCAGCGTGGTCGGGCAGCTCGGCTGCCAAATCGCTGATCTGCGCCTCGGTCAGACCGAGGCTGAACCGGTGGTTCCAGTCGCGGAGCTTATCCGCGTACTGGTTGATCGGGGTCCAGGCGATGGACTTCGGCGGCGGCGCCAAAAGCGCCTTGAACGCCGAGCGATCCACCCCGGAGAGGTGCGGCCCGGCGGCGGCGCCGAGATCGGCGAGGAGACCGCTCGCGAGCAAATACTGCATCTGCTCGGAGTCGGGCTCACCCAACTGCTGCCAGGCCTTGACGAGCTGAGGAAACGAAGTGGGTGTCGACATGACAGTCCACCTTTCTACCGTCTCTCTTCCAGTCGCGGACGTTCCGCGGTGGTCTCGAGTTTCGAGATTGAGAACAGCGTATCGGTTTCTTCTAGAAAACCAAAACGCCGCTCTCAATTTCTACAGGAGTGCTGAATTATCAAGGCACATTTTTATTATACCATGAAATTTATTATAATGCAATATCTACCCCCGTTGGGTATTATAACTTCGATCGAATCTCCGTAATCAAATCACGCAGCTCTGCAGCCTTTTCAAACTCAAGGTTAGCGCTGGCAAGGTCCATTTGCGCTGATAGGTCTTTAATAAGGCTGGCATATTCATCCTTTGGAATCTTCTTAAGGTCAATTTTTGGCTTATCATCTTCCTTCTTCGGAATAATTGCCCGCAGCCCTTCGTCAATCTCTTTGGCTACACTGGTTGGTGTAATATTATGCTCTTTATTGTAAGCCTCTTGAATACCACGGCGACGATCAGTTTCATCGATTGCACGGCGCATCGAGTCGGTAATCGAATCGGCGTACATCAGCACCTTACCCTCAAGATGGCGAGCGGCACGGCCAATAATCTGAATAAGCGCGCTCGTGCTGCGAAGGAACCCTTCCTTATCGGCATCAATAATCGCCACCAAACTTACCTCAGGCAGGTCGAGCCCTTCACGAAGCAAGTTAATACCCACAAGCACATCGTACACTCCGGCCCGTAGGTCACGAAGAATGTCGCTTCGTTCTAGCGTGTCTACTTCGCTGTGAATATAGGCCGTGTTAATATCGAGCTCTTGCAAATAGGTCGAAAGGTCTTCTGCCATACGCTTTGTCAGGGTCGTTACTAGCACGCGCTGTCCCTTTGCTACCCGTTCGCGAATCTCGGCGATCAAATCATCAATCTGGTCTTCAGTAGGGCGGACAACAATTTCAGGGTCAATAAGCCCTGTGGGGCGAATAATTTGCTGTGTAGGCTCAGGGCTGTGCGAGAGTTCATATTCTGCAGGCGTCGCCGAAACATACACTGCCTGGTTTAAATGGCGGTTAAATTCATCAAAAGTTAACGGGCGGTTATCGAGTGCGCTGGGAAGGCGGAAGCCATGTTCAACCAAAATTTCTTTACGAGCGCGGTCGCCGTTATACATACCCCGAACCTGCGGCAGTGTCATGTGGCTTTCGTCAACAAAAAGCAGATAATCGTCGGGAAAGTAATCAAGCAAGGTAGCTGGCTGCTCGCCCGGCTCGCGGTTCGTAAGGTATCGGCTATAATTCTCAATCCCCTTTACGAAGCCTGTTTCTTCAAGCATTTCAATATCGTACTTAGTACGCTGTGCCAGGCGCTGTGCTTCAAGCAGCTTTTCATGCTTCTCAAAAAAGTCCATGCGATCATGAAATTCTTCTTTAATATGCGCAATTGCCCGTTCCAATTTTTGCTTTGGGGTGACGTAGTGGCTGCTTGGGAAAATATCGATCTCGACTGGTTCGCCAAGAATTTCGCCGGTGAGAGGATCGATACGGGTGACACGTTCAACCTCGTCACCAAAAAAGTCAATTCGATAAGCCACGTCGCTTCCGGCAGGAAAAACGTCAACAATATCCCCTTTTACCCTAAACGTACCGCGGTGAAAATCTATATCATTGCGCTGGTACTGAATATCCGTAAGAAGCCGAATGAATTTGTCTTGCTGGCGCCGCTCGCCGCGCTTAACGGTAATCGACATCTCGGCGTAATCATCGGGCGAACCAATGCCATAAATACAACTGACACTGGCGACGATAATGGTATCGCGGCGGGTTAACAGCGCAGTGGTTGCGGCATGGCGCAGGCGGTCAATTTCATCATTAATTTTACTGTCTTTTTCAATATACGTATCACTGCTCGCAATATAGGCCTCAGGCTGGTAATAATCAAAGTAGCTTACGAAGTAATGGACTTCGTTATCAGGAAAAAAAGACTTAAACTCACTGTAAAGCTGCGCAGCAAGCGTTTTGTTGTGCGCCAAAATGAGCGTTGGCTTTTGGCGCTGGGCAATAATATTTGCCATGGTGAAGGTTTTGCCAGAGCCCGTCACCCCAAGCAGCACTTGCTCCTTTTCTCCCTTTTCAAGCCCTTCTACCAACGCAGCAATGGCCGCTGGCTGGTCACCGGTAGGCTGGTATTTCGAAGAAAGAACAAATTTATTTTGTTTCATTCCTTCATTATACCACTAGGAGGCGAGTGGAAGAGCGAGGCTAGCTGTCTGCCCGCTTAAGCAGCGAAAAGGCTTGAGAAAACGAGTCTTGATATGTTTTCAAGAGGTCGGCGTCAGGTGCGCAGGTCTGAGCCGCCAAGCTAAGGCCATATTCAACGCCATCAATCGTCGTTTTTTTGGTGAGTGTGGCAGCTTCTGCGGTTCCCGGCTTGGCAATGATTGAGGCAAAAACGCCTTGATCATCGGTGCATTTTGTTCCAACCAACTGCTCGCTCTTAAATTCAACGTATTGCGTGCCGCTCGGAGTGCGTTTTACAAAAAACTCAAAATTGGTTGCATCTTTTACATACGAAACTGTAATGCCCATTGGGTCCACGGTAATTGTTCGCAGGCTAGCTGGGTCAAGCGTTGAGGCTTCGCTCTCTGCGGCTCCAGCATCTTGCTTCTTTTGGTCATTCTTTGCCGCACTATCGCTCGGCTTATTGGGTGTGTCATTAGTAGAAGCTGGGGTATTCTCAATATTTTTTTGTTTATACGGATCCTTTGAGTCATTATTCATTGATGAAATAAGGGCCACAGCCCCAATACCCGCCAAAAGCACTCCGAGGGCTATGCCTGCTATAATCAACGTTCGCTTGGTTTTATTGCTTGAACTCTTCATTATCTTACCCCACCAGTTTCCTTACTCCTAGCATAGTGAGGGCGCTTCAAAATGTAAAGCGCCCTCTCCTTCTACTTCTTACTTTTGCGGTACGAATCGTTAATGTAGTCAACAATATCATCGTAATTATCGTAAATACGATACAGTTCTGTCTCTTCGTAGGTAATGGTGTGATATTTATCAAGCATCACCTCGCGAATTGCCGTGTCAAACGGCCGCCAAAATTCGCTCCCTACTAGAACAATAGGAGCCGGGTCAATTTTGCGGGTTTGTTGGAGTGCAAGAATTTCAAACAATTCGTCGAAAGTACCAAACCCGCCTGGGAAACAAATGAAAGCGCTTGAGTCAAGGGTCATAGCTACCTTCCGGCCAAAGAAGTGCTGGAACTCAAAATTAGCCGTTGTATAGTCGTTCAGTGTTTGTTCGAACGGCAGTTTAATGTTCAGGCCAATCGATTCGCCACCAGCTTCATAGGCTCCACGGTTTGCCGCTTCCATAACCCCATGGCCACCGCCGGTCACAACAGCAAATCCTTCACGAGCAAGGCGTGCCGCAAGGTCATAAGCGCCCATAGTAATGGTGTCATCTTGGGGTTTACGCGCAGAGCCAAAAATCGTCACGGTTTTTTCATGCCTTGAAAGAATATCAAATACATCTTCGAATTCGTCAACAACAGTTTCAAGCCGGCCCTCGGCGGAGTCAATCAGGCGCTTACGAATAAGCAAGTTCTTATTCTTTTTATCTTTGCGCACCTTCGATACTTGAGGCTTTTTTTGCTTTGTTACCGGCAACTTTTCAGGAGCAATCATATCATTATCGAGTTGTTCAAGCACCTGCGTCGCCAGGTTTTTGAAGCCCATATAGCGCACAAAAATCTCATTCCAAAGGCTCTCCCGGAAGTGGTACGCGTAGCGGCCTTCGTAGGACTCTTTATTTGAATAGGCAAAACTAACATCGAACAGGTTGAAGGCAACCGGGAAGCCATCATAGTTAAGCCCAACGTAATCGCGATCCTTCCAGAATTCGAGCTCAGGGTCAATTTGGTACAAAAGTTCTTCGGCGCGCCGCCAGTGAAGGTCTTCTGGCTGAACATGAGGCTCAAAGGCTATCCTATCCACCGAGTCTTCTTTATGACGGCCAAGGTAACGCTGAATCACTCGCCAGTGGATACGCTTCCCCACCATCTGGCTCCCCGTACCCGGGTCGGCAATCAGAGTTTCGACAACCGTTTGGCCAAAGTTCGGCTTGGCGCTCTTTATTTTGAAAAAGGTCGAATACAGCTTCACTTCATTCATATAGTGCAACAAAAGTGGAAGCGTTTTAAGCACAAGCCCGCGCATCTTTCGAGCGTGCATCGGCACCACCACAATCGTGCCCATCTCTTTAGTATGGGTAACGTTGTGGAGCTTTTTCTGAACAAAATGAGCTGCCAGGTCAACATATTTATCGTGGTCCATTTGTAAAATACGAAGGTCGCGCATTTCATAATCGGCTGGGGTAATATGCTTAAATAGCTCGTTGTATTCGTTCAGCCACTCGGCACCTTCAGAAAAACGAAGTGCTGTATAAATTTCATCGAAATCTTCGTGAGTGAACATTTCTTCAACATCAGTATAGCCAAGCTTCTTCATAAGTTGCTTTGGCGGCATCTTGCGAAGCAGTTCCTTGGCTTTTTCGTGCTTTAATACAAACACTTTCCGGTTAAATTTCACTTTGTTCGCAGCGTCAATCATAAAGGGCACAAGATGACGAACATCCTCGGGGTCTTCGGCACCGATAATTTTCGTAAGGCGCTTCATGTCAAACTCAACCCGAGCAAGCAATGCGTGATATACCTCTGCCCCAGTTGCAGCGGCCGGGTTAAGTCCCATGGCGCGCATACTCTCGTGCGCCATTCGGGTAATATCACCAATCAGCTTCACATCCGCACCGGTGCGGCCACTCACTTCCTCAAGTTGGTGTAGTGAATGCGTGAAAATTGGCTCTTCAGCGTCGAGTAACGTACTTAAAAACTTTGCCATTATTTAAAACTCCTTTTCCGTCAGTGGCATGTCGTGCAGTACAACGCCTTTATATAAAATTCCTTCTTTTGCGCCAATATATTGCACAACTGATGTTGAGTTAGCGCTTGCAAAAATAACTGAATCACGAAGCGTCGCTCCCTGGGCGTATTGGCTTACAAAACCAGAACCAAACGCATCTCCGGCGCCCGTTCGGTCAAGCACCGGTACCTCTTCGTACATACCGGCGGTCACAATCGTTTTGCCATCACTGGCAATAACCCCATTTGGCCCGTCACTCACCACTACCACCGGTACGTAGTGAAGGGCATGGCGCACAAGTTCTTCTATCGACTCGCCTTCAACAATTTTTCGCGCCTCTTCCTTGTTCACAATTAAAAGGTCGACGGTTTCAAGGAGCCCTCGAAGCTTTTCGGGCTGGCTTAACTCGGCCTCACCCGGGTTAAAGGCTACTTTTGTCCCCGCGGCTTCTGCTTTTTCAAAAATAACATCAAGGGCATCAAGCGCGCCCGCAAATGATGACACATAAAGCCAGTCATACGCTTCGAAATTAATAGTTTCGTAGTCCTTCGGAGCGTGCGTATTTGCTGCGCCTCGGTAAATAAGGATTGTTCGTTCACCATTATCGGCCAAAAGAATAGTAGAATATTGGGTACCCAATGTATCGTGCTTGAGCACTGCTTCTGTGTATACGTGCTCTTGATCGAGTGACTCGATAACCGCATGGCCTGCAATATCAGCACCGATTTTACCAATAAAGCTACTCTCAATGCCTTGGCGAGCGAAAGTAACCGCAGCGTTTGTTGCGCCGCCGCCTGTTGAAAATTTCACCGTATCAACACCAATTTTTGCACCGAGCTTAAAGTCCTCGGTAAATTCTTCCATATATTCATTCGTCCGGGGGTCAAGCTCCGCACGAATACCGCGGCCCGACAAGAACACATCCTGAGAAGCCGCTCCTAAAGCACATATTTTAACCATATGCATTATCATACCTTACCTGATATACTAAAGACAAATGTCAAATTTACACAGACTACATCGCCCCTATCGCCAGAGCCCGTGGCTCGATAATTTAAGCCGTGATTTAATCCAAACCGGCGAACTCCATACCTACGTTGATCGCGGTATTCGTGGAGCAACCTCAAACCCCTCAATTCTTGAAAAAGCAATTTCAACCAGCAACCGCTACGACGAGCAGATCAAACGCCTTGCCTACGAAGGCCTTTCAACCGAACAAATTTATTGGAAGCTCGTGGTTGATGATATTAAATCTGCTACAAAAATCCTTAAACCCGTATGGGATGAGAGCAACGGTGAAGACGGCTACGTCTCACTTGAAGTATCACCCACCCTTGCCCACGATGCCGAAGAAACTCTTGCCCAGGCGCGTACACTTTGGGCTGAAGTCGATGCACCCAACCTTATGATTAAGGTCCCAGCAACCGATGAATGTATTCCTGTTATTCATACGCTTCTCAACGAAAACATCAACGTGAATGTCACCCTTATTTTTAGCCTGTCTGACTACCAAAAAGTCGTATCAGCACACACCGAAGCACATCTTGCAAAACAAAACCCCAGCACCACGCGGAGCGTTGCCTCGTTCTTCATTAGCCGTATCGATAGTGAAGTCGATCGTCGCCTTGAAGCAATTGGCACGCCCGAAGCGCTTTCCTTGCGTGGCAAAGCGGCAGTCGCTCAGGCACACCTTGCCTATGACATTTTCCTCGATGCCTTTGCGAAAGAATCCGTCCTGGAGCCACACAGCGCCGCCGTTCAGCGCCTTCTATGGGCATCAACCTCAACCAAGAACCCCGAATATGATGACCTTCTGTATGTTACCAACCTCATTGCCCCCCTTACTGTTAATACACTGCCAGAGGACACCATTGCAAAAATTATCGACCACCTCCCCGACGATATTCGCAGTCTAAAACTCGTTGATATTAAAGCGGCACTCGAAACAACTGAAGCGCTTCGTGCTATCGGCATTGATTTCAAAGATGTCGCTCAAACACTCGAAGCCGAAGGGGTGCAAAAGTTCCAAGAAGCTTTTAGCACCGTCATGCAGGCCATTGAGCAAAAGAAATAAAAAGAGCTCCGCACGCGAAGCTTTTTTTATTTCTATCAAGAATCTAACATCAAAAAGAAGGTTTCCCTACAACACCGCCTTACCTGCCGAGCCAAGGGCATCAATTTTCTCTTCAACAACTGCTTGCACAGCCTGGCGAACAGGCTCCATGATTTTTACCACCGCATATTGGTCGGGGTTATCGCGCAGTACTTTCTCGAGTGTTGTACGGAATGCAAAACGCATATCGCTATTAATATTTACCTTGCTTACTCCAATTTTTGCCGCTTCAGCAAAGTAGTGAAGCGGTGTGCCACTACCCCCATGTAGGCTAATCTGCCCGCCAATTGCATCACGGACCTGTTGGAGAAGTTCAAGGTCAAGCTCTTTGGGGACTGGGTATTTGCCATGAAGGTTACCAACAGCTGCTGCAAAAGTATCGATACCCGTAGCTTCGACGAATGCCTTCGCACCCTCTGGTGTACTAAAGGTTTTCTTAATTTCTTCGTAGTCAAACGCTTCAGTGTGAAGGTTCGATGAGCCCCCAAAGTAATGCGGCTCGCTTTCAACAAGCGCGCCCGTAAAGCGTGCATAGTCTACTACTTCTTTAGTGGCACGAATAATTTCATCGTCAGTTGCCTCGTGATTGGCCTGTGAAATATCGATATGAATAAATTCAAACCCAACATCGATTGCCTTTTTACATGCTTCAACCGTAGGACTATGGTCCAGGTTGATGTACATTTCAATCCCGTACTCTTCCTTGTAATTATCGACCATGTCGCGAATGTTTTCCGCCCCAATCGCTGAAACCTCATCATGGGTTACCTCAATGAGGACCGGGGAATTCTTCTTTTGCGCAGCTCGGCAAATAGCAATAAGCGTATCTTGGTTATCAACGTTAAATGCGCCGACCGCAAAGTGTTGTTGCCGACTTCGCTGCATAAGATGGCGCGCTCGAAGTGTGTTGTCACGAATTTGCTCAATTGTAAGACCCATAAAATAAATGCCCCCTAAAGTTTGTCCGTTCTTTAGTGTTAGTATAGCATAAATAGCACCAAGAAAACCACGCACGACCTAGCTATCGGTGGTACTGCGGAGCATTCTCGGTAAATCGAACGACTTCTTCGGCAATCTTTTCACCCGTAAGCCCAAAGTAGTCGAGCAACTCGTTTGGTGCACCAGACTCGCCAAAACGGTCCTTAATACCAATGCGCCGAAGTGGCATAGGGAGCGTATCGGTCAGTAACTCTGCAATAGCGCTTCCAAACCCACCAGCAATCTGCGCTTCTTCTGCGGTCACCACGCGGCCGGTCTTGCGAGCACTGGCAAGAATGGTCTCCTCATCAAGTGGCTTAATAGTTGGCGCATGGACTACTTCTGCGTTAATACCTTTGTGTGAAAGAAGCTGTGCAGCAACCAACAATTGGTAGGTCATCGTTCCGGTGCCAAAAAGCGATACATCGCTGCCTTCGCGGAGCACATAGGCCTTGCCAAGTTCAAAGGGAGCTTCTTCAGTACTGAAAATAGGCGTTTTCTCGCGGGCAAGACGCACATAACTTGGCTTGCCATTTTCAGCAATGGCCCTTGTTGCCTTCTCTGCTTCAATGCTATCACCTGGTGCAACCACCACCATATTTGGCAGTACTCGCATGAGTGCAATGTCTTCGAGCATTTGGTGGGTCGCTCCATCAGGCCCCACACTTACCCCTGCATGCGAGCCAACAATCTTTACTGGCTGGTTATTAAGTGTGGCAGTCGTGCGAATCTGCTCCCAGTTACGGCCAGGGCTAAACGCAGCGTAGCTACTCGTGAAAGGGATCTTTCCCGCTCGAGCCAACCCGCTTGCTACGGTGACAAGGTTTTGCTCCGCAATACCAACCTCAATAAAGCGTTTTGGAAATGCTTCTCTAAATAAATGCATTTGAGTGCTTTCGGTAAGATCAGCACAGAGCGCAACAATGCGCTCATTTGACTCACCAGCAGCCCGAAGGCCCCGCCCGAAACCAGCACGGGTTGGCTCTGCTTCAACATCCTTGCTATACAGATTTGGATTTAATGGGTAGTTCATACACCGGCTCCTTCGTGAGTGATTTTTCCGCCGAGAGTTCGGAGGTCTTCAAGTGCCTCTTTTGCCTGTTCGGCATTTGGCGGAATGCCATGCCATTTGTAGTTATATTCCATAAAATCAACACCCTTACCCGGAATAGTGTGGGCAATGATGATGGTCGGACGATTTGTAATAGCCCGCGCATGGCTGGCCGCATCGATAATACTCTCGATGTTGTGCCCGTCAATCTCAAGCACTTCCCAGCCAAATGATTCCCACTTGCCCTTCAGGTCTTCAAGCGGCATGACATCTTCCGTTGTGCCATCAATTTGGATATTATTGCGGTCAACAAAAGCAATGAGCTGCGACAACTTGTACTTACCCGCGAACATAGCCGCTTCCCAAATATTGCCCTCATCAAGCTCACCGTCACCCATCACTACATACACAAACCGGTGCGGGTTTTCATCAAGATATTGCAAGCTATACGCATAGCCTGCTGCCTGCGACAACCCGCTTCCTAGGGGGCCGCTGGTATTCTCAAGCCCGGGTAGTTTTTCGCGCTCTGGGTGGCCCTGTAGGCGGCTTCCGAATGAACGGAGTGTCGTCAGTTCAGTCTTATCAAAGAACCCCGCTTCAGCCATGGCGGCGTACTGCACGGGGACACAGTGGCCGTTGCTCAAAAAGAATACATCACGCCCCTCCCATTCGGGCTCCTCAGGGCGAATGTTGAGAATATTGAAATACAGCGCCGCAAAAATATCAGCCAAACCAAGCGGACCAGCACTATGGCCACTCCCGGCGGCTTCTAGCATTGTAATGATATCGCGACGAATATCGTTGGCCTTTTGTCGCAGTTGGGGCAAAGTTAATTCACTCATTAAATAACTCCGTTTTTCGTCATTTCTTTTACCAGACTGTTGTACATTTCAATGGGCGATGTTGCCTTGCGAATCGTACCCCCAACGTTCAACACATCAACGCCCCCTTGTGCGATCATATAGGCATTCTCAAGGGTGATTCCACCATCCCAGCCAATCTCAGCCTTAGGGTTAATGGCCTTCACGAGCCGCACTTTCTCGAGTTGCATCATGCTCGCAGTGCCCCCATGTTTACCAAGTTCTCCAGAAAAGACCATGACATGGTCAGCCTCTTTAATGAGGGCCTCAACCGTTGAAGGCACGGTGCTTCTAAGAAGACCCACCCCGGCGCGGATCCCAGACTGTTTCAGGTACTGGAGGTGCGGCAGGATATCCTCCTGAGCTTCGGCATGCAGTATGACTAAGCTGGGTCGGCGCTGGACAATTTGGGCTAGGTATTCTGATGGCCGAGCCAGCATGGCATGCATATCTACCTCCATACCCTCGGGCCAGTACACTTGATCAACACCCAACAGAAAGGTTGGGGCAAAATCTCCGTCACTCAAGTCGATGTGAACACGGCGCGCAAAGGTCTGGATACTTTCAATAAGTGGCCGATACTCGTCGACCGTCTCTGCCATAATCGTTGGAACAATTAGCCCCATTTAAGCCAGCTCGTCTAACTGCGCATTTCGGCGCCTAAAACGAACCGCATTCGCGAAGGGAGTGCTCAGCCATGTCTCAACAATACCCTCCCAGGCGGCGTCATCAACGCCCTCGAAAATGCGCGACGGCAGGCAGAGCACGTTGCTGTCGTTGTCGTTGCGGGTCATCTTTGCCTCGTATGCATCCCATACCACGCTTGCCCGTATGCCGCGGAATCGATTAGCAGCCATGGCCATGCCTTGCCCGCCACCACAAAGCAGAATGGCGCGAGCATCATCAGCACCAATGACCTTCAGCGCTGCAGCTTGAGCAAAATCAGGAAAATCATCGGCCGGATCAAGCACTGTACCACCGACGTCCTCCACATCATAGCCACGCTTTGCGAGGTAAGCAAAGAGTTTTTCCTTCAAGAAGAACCCGTTGTGATCGCTCCCTAGGTATATCTTCATAACGTAAGTATAAGCGGAATTGCCCCTAGCGGTGCAAGTTCTTCGCCACCTCCACTACAAGCTCCACAAGACGATTAGAGTACCCCCACTCGTTGTCATACCACACCATCACCTTCGCCAAGTTCCCGTCAACAACCTTGGTAAGGAGTAGGTCTACGACACCAGAGTAGCTGTTGCCGATGTAGTCACGACTGACAAGTGGCTCTTCGCTGACGCCAAGAATACCTTGGTAGTAGGGCTCGGCTGCTGCTTTTTTAAAGGCCGCGTTGATCTCTTCGACGGTTGTATTGCGCTCAAGCAAGACGGTAACGTCACTGATAGAAACAACTGGAGTTGGGACCCGAATGCTCAAGCCATCGAACTTGCCAACAAGTTGCGGCAAGGTTTTTGTTACGGCAATTGCCGCCCCTGTTGTTGTTGGGACGATGTTTTCGGCGGCGTTGCGACCCTCGCGAAGATCCTTTGCTGGCGCATCTTGAAGCGCCTGACTTGCCGTATAGCTATGAACCGTAGTAAGAAGCGACTTCGTGACTCCAAACTCGGCGTCAAGAACCGCCATAACCGCCCCAAGCGAGTTAGTTGTACAACTCGCATTACTAATTATATGGCTTGCCCCCTCAACAGCATCTTCATTAGCGCCAAGCACAATTGTGTCGACTCCATCACTTTTTGAAGGGCCACTAATAATAACCCGCTTTGCGCCAGCTTTAATGTGAAGCTCCGCGCCCTCTTTGTCTGTGAAGCGCCCGGTAGATTCAATCACCATCTCCACACCAAGATCACCCCAAGGAAGGGCTGCAGGGTCTTTTTCAGACAACACCTTAACATGCTGGCCGTCCACAATAATTCCCGTGTCATCGTAAGAAACTTTGTGCTTGTAGGCCCCGTAGTTGCTATCGTGTTGTAACAAGTAGGCGAGAGTTTTTGTGTCAGTAAGATCGTTAATGGCAACTACCTCAAGGTCACCACGGTCGAATGCTAATTTGAATGCGTTCCGCCCAATGCGGCCAAAGCCGTTAATTCCGATGTTCGTTTTTGCCATAAAGAAGCCACCCTTTCTTATGAATGAAGCTTTTGCTTATCTGGGCTTATTATACCTCCCTTAGGGAGCTGCGTAAACAGTTTAGAGCCTTATTGTTGTGGGCCAGTCGAGGTACTATTTATCTCTACCCTTTTACCCCACAATACCGTATACTTACCCCTATGAAAAAGAGCGAGCTCCTCACCCACGCCCAGCCCTGTTACGAGGAAAACGAACTCCTTGAGCTTGCGCACGCCATTGATGTTGCTACTAAAGCGCACAAAGGCCAAAAACGAAAAAGTGGCGAACCCTACATTACTCATCCGCTCTCTGTGGCAGGCCTCCTTATTGACTGGGGTATGGATATCGATAGCGTTCTGGCTGGCGTACTGCATGATACCGTTGAAGATACCGACATGACGCTTGAGCAGCTTGAAACGCAGTTTGGTACTGATGTTGCCTTTCTTGTTGATGGAGTAACAAAAGTTTCACAGGCCCGGGCTGGCATGCAAGACCTTGCCGAATACCTTCCGCAAACCAAAGATAATCTTTCAAAACTCCTTATTGCCGTGGGGCAAGATGTTCGTGTCATTATTATTAAACTCGCCGACCGCTTTCATAACCTGAGCACGCTTCAGTACATGCCCCGCGAAAAACAAATTAAAATTGCCCGGGAAAGCCTTGAGGTCTTCGCACCAATGGCCGACCGCCTTGGTATGGGGCGGGTTCGCATGCACCTTGAAGAGCTGGCCTTTAGCTACCTCGACCCCACCGAATTCAAACGGCTCCAAAACCAACTCAAAAAACGGCTTGGTAAAAGTACCCGTAAGCTTGGTATTGTACGCAGCGAGGTGCAGCAAGCGCTCGACAAACAGCACATTAAAGGTGAAATTAACGGACGCGTAAAAAGCATCTACAGCCTTCATAAAAAGTTAAAAAAGACCAACGGCAATATTGATGACATTTACGACCTCATGGCACTGCGTATTATTGTTGAAACAAAAGAAGATTGTTATCGAGTCCTTGGTGTTCTTCATACGCTTTACCAGCCGATGATTGCCCGTATTAAAGACTACATTGCCGTACCAAAACCAAACGGCTACCAAAGCCTTCACACAACAGTACTGACACCAGCCAAGCAAATCGTCGAGTTTCAAATTCGCACATACGATATGCACGAATATGCTGAGCGAGGCCTCGCAGCCAGCTTTCATTACCACGAACAAAAAAGTTCTAAAGATTACATTAAAAACTCCGGCAAAAAAGCAGCAGTACTCCCTACCCAAATGCAATGGATTACCCAACTTCAGGAAATTGCCACAAAGCTCCGTAACGGTGAAGAAATTCCCGAGGATCAGCTTTCTATCGACCTATTTGGTGACCGTATTTTTGTTTACTCACCAAAAGGCGATATTTACAATCTTCCCGAAGGTGCCTACCCACTCGACTTTGCCTACCTCGTGCATAGCGATATTGGTAAACACGCCTACGGCTTTAAAACAAACGGCTCAATCCACCCCTTTGATAAGCCGTTGCAAAATGGTGACGTAGTAGAAGTCATCACCCGCAAAACATCTGCGCCAAAACCAACCTGGATTGACCTTGTTACAACCACTCATGCCCGCGCAAAACTTCGAGCACAGCTGCGTAAAAGCGGAGCACTCGAGAGTATTAGCCATGCGGCAGGGATTATTCGGGAGAAAACCCGCAAAAAGCACCACTCATCGCAGGAAAGCGAAAACACCTCATAAGAAGAGGTGTTTTTATATATCGCCAAACAACAGCTAGCGATTATTCCACCGCTCCACAGCTTCGTGAATAATGCCCTTCGCCTCTTCCACGTCGCCAAAGCCCTTCACCACCGTGCTGCCCGGTTTTTTAAGGTCTTTGTAGTGAGTAAAGTGGTGCTCAATTTGTGCGAGAAGCTGCTTTGATAAATCTTCAAGTGAGTTAATTGCGTTACCCGTCATGCGGTCGTCGGCAGGTACAACAATAACCTTATCATCAATCTCGCCATCATCCTCAAATTTCATGACGCCGATAACTTTGGCTTCCAGAAAAATGCCAGTCGTAAGGGGCGCATCGGTAATAATAAGGGCGTCAAGTTCGTCACCGTCTTCATCAAGTGTTTGCGGAATAAACCCATAGTTGGTAGGCTTGGAGAAAATTGCTGGCTCAACACGGTCAAGCTGAAATACGGCAAGTTCGCGGTTCCATTCAATTTTATGCGAACTTCCGGCTGGGATTTCAACAACCACATTAATAATGCCGCCGTCAATGTCACCAGGGCTAAGAATCTTATTAAAATCAGTCACTGCTGCTCTCCTTTGTATTAGCTGTCTCTGTTATTTTAGCAGTTTTTGGCTTGAGCGTATATAATACGATGGTGAAACTTATTTCTCCTACCGAATATGTTGCCCAAGGGGCGGCCGCCATTCGCAAGGCAACCAAACGCGTGTATTTTCTTTCTATGGTGTTTGCCGATCACGAAAATACGCATGAACTAATTCAGGAGCTTGAAGCTGCAGCCCGGCGTGGCGTTGAGGTAGTGGTTGCTGCTGATGTGTTTACCTACGGCGAGGTAAGCGGGAGCTTTCTGCCTGTTCGTTACTACGGCCGCGGCGCAAAAGACATGAATCGCATGATTCGGTCGCTAAGAAAAAGCGGTGTTCGCTTCTCGTGGCTGGGGCGTAACCGAGCCACCCTCTTTAATGGCCGCACCCACAATAAGTGGTGCATTGCCGACAACACTATTTTTAGTTTTGGCGGCATTAATATGTATCACAGCGGTATTGAGAACGTCGACTACATGTTCATGCTCAATGATGCACCACTTGCCGATAGGTTGGTTGAAGAGCAAATTCGTATTCAACGAGCTGAACGGCGCTCGGCAAACCACCCTAGTGTTGCGTACGAGTATGGGAGCAACACCGTTCTTATCGATGGGGGTATTATTGGCCAATCGGTTATTTACCGACGGGCCTGCGAGCTATCTGAACAAGCAAAGGCTATTACGTTTGTATCACAATACTGCCCAACAGGTAAGCTGGCTCGAATTCTTAAACAAAAGCCAGCACGCCTATACTACAATCGGATTGAGCAAGCTACCGGGCTTAATAAATTTGCCATTGCCATCAGCCAATTCTTCAGCCGACTTAAAACTAGTTACACCCGAAAGACGTACCTTCATGCAAAATGCATGGTATTCGAAATGCCCGATGGGTCTAAGGTGGCGCTAAGCGGCTCCCATAATTTTGCCTATTCCGGCGTGCTCCTCGGAACGCGAGAAATTGCGCTCGAAACCAAGGATCCAGTCATTATTCAGCAGCTCGAAAGGTTCATCGCAGAAGAAGTTGCCCGAAAAAGATAATAGACAGCGCCCAGGGAGTAGCAGTGGACTCAAGAAACTAGACGGTAGTAGCCGGAAAGGCATCGAGGTATTCACGAAGCGAAAGTGCAGCAGAGGCACCCTCGCCAACAGCACTGGCAATTTGCATCGTTGCCCCGCTTCGCACATCACCGCTAGCGAAGATACCTTTTACAGTCGTTTCAAGGTGTTCGTTCGTCTTGATAAGCCCTACTTCGTCAAGCTCGACCCCACTGCC
Organism: uncultured Candidatus Saccharibacteria bacterium; assembly: GCA_964368785.1. Lineage (GTDB taxonomy): Bacteria > Patescibacteriota > Saccharimonadia > Saccharimonadales > Saccharimonadaceae > Microsaccharimonas. The sequence goes on along the minus strand of CAYJCW010000003.1, from coordinate 13,914 downwards.
GGCAAGAAAGCCCGTGTTTGGCAAAAGCCCAACAAATACAAAGACACCATCGACAACAATCGCCCGCTGTTCACCTTTTTCGGTAATGCGCACGGCTGAAACTCGCCCGTCGGTTGCAATAATTTCATCAGTGGTCGTTTCAAGGTGAACCGTTACCTGGCCAGCATCAACATATTTTTGAAGGTCTTCTTGCAACACCTCGCTGGCTTTAAGCGAACTCCGAACCAGCAAATCAATATGGGTTGCGTAGCGAGTAAGAAAAATTGCCTCTTGAATGGCCGAGTTACCACCACCAACAACAGCAAGGCGCCGGCCCTTGTAGAACGCACCATCGCAGGTTGCACAGTAGTGCACACCTCGGCCATAAAACTCAGCTTCGCCCGGTACGCCAATTTTTTTATAATCGCTGCCTGTCGCAATCAACACAGCCTTGGCTTTCACTTCGACACCATCGATGGTAACAACTTTATAGGCACCCTCCGACCGAATCGCCTCAGCCTCACCAAAGTCTACCTTGGCACCAAACCGCTCAGCTTGCTTTTCAAATGCCCCCGCCAGTTTCATACCCTCAATTCCCTCAGGAAACCCTGGGTAATTATCGACCATGTCGGTAATGGCGGCCAGCCCACCAATCGTTGCTTTTTCGTACAGGATAGTTTCGATATTTTCACGGGTTGTATACACAGCTGCCGCCAACGCGCTGGGGCCGGCACCAATCATTACGACATCATGGACTTGATCATTCATTTAACCACGTACCCCCATTTGATAGAGCTTCAGCAACTCTTCAGGCACCTCTGGCGATGGGACCGGGTCAAGTACATCAATAATCATGACTACAAAGCGAATCGGCATATTTGGCTTAATATGCTCACCACTCCCCTTTTCGCCATAAGCGAGGTCTGCAGGAATGGTCAACATTCGTACGCCACCGACCTTCATACCTTCCACGCCCCGTGTCCAGCCAGGAATAACACTCCCCGGCTCAACAATCAGCGGAGCCTTGAGTTTATCACCGTCAAGCGAACCATCGAAAACAGTGCCTTCAGGGTTCCAGCCAAGATAATAGGCAACAAATGCTGTGTCACTTTTTACGTCCTTACCCTCGCCAACTTTCAGGTCTTCCTTTTTTAGCTCGGTTACTTCATCCTTATTAAAGGCACCTACCTGGCCGCTATAGGCGTTGAATTCGCTAAAATACTTTTCAGAAAGTTCGGCATCTTTTCCAATATACGGCGCGTTGCGATCAGCTATTTTTTGCTGATACTCGCTATTACGCTGTTCATACTGGTCAGACAATTCTTTAAACCGCTTTGAATCTGCCTGCTGATTTTCATTCCCCAGAACAATCACAACAAATGAGCCAATGGTGCCCACTGCCATAATTGCTGCCATAATCCAAATACCTACCTGTTGCGCACGTGTTGCTGCCATATTACACTACTTCTCCCTGTGTTTTTTGCCGGACGAACCCTGAAACACCATTAATTACTGCATGTACTTCATCATTTGTTAACGTTTTATCATACGAGACAAGGCGAACCCGAATCGTAATATTCTTTTTTTCCTCACCCGCCCCACGATAAATATCGACAGGGAGCACTTCGGTGCTATAGGGAACTGCCGTAAGCGCTTCACGCGCCGCAGACACAACCTGCGCGTAGGTATTGCTACCGGAAACCCGAAAACATATATCCCGCTCGGTACCAGGGTACCGGCTGAGCGGCTGGTACGGGCTACCGCTTTGATTCGCAAATGGTTCAAGAATTCGAGGATTTATTTCAAACCCGGCGCTATATGCGGGCAGTTTGTGCGCCCGCCCCACAGAACGCTTAAATTCACCAATGACACCACATATCTCGCCCGTCTCTACAAGTATCACCGTCGCGCTTCGCTTTGGTTCAAATGGCTGCAGCGCAGCATCACTCCCCGAAAGCACCTCGTAGCGCGCCGTAAGCCCAAACTCGCCAAGCATATATTCAAGCAGATGCTTTGCTTGGTAGTAGGCCGCACCTGATTGCTTGGTGTCGGTGAGCACAAGGCCAAGACTGTCATTTTCTATCGGCACACCCTCTTCAGTTACACCACTCTGTTTTTGGTGCGTTTTATTAAGCTCAAACAGCGCAAAGGCATCAAACCCAGCCTTGACATTTGAATGAATATTCGCAAGAAGACTAGGCACAAGGCTCTGGCGATAGTACTGCAGTTCCGGGCTTATACTGTTAACGATACGGTAAGCATTCGCTGGGTCTTGCCCTACCCGCTTGAAATCATCGCCGTGTACAAAACTGTAGCTCAGCACTTCGTTCGCCCCCGCCCGTGCAAGGCGACGACGCAAGCGTGCCCGAAGCACATCGAAAGTACTCGGGCGAACCGCTACCGCTTCGCGGCCAGGGAGTGTTGGGTTAATGGTATCAAACCCCGCAAGCCGCCCCACTTCTTCAATCACATCTTCAGGGATATGAATGTCTTCACGCCAATATGGCACGGTGACCTTTGCCTCGGGCTCATTGAACACAACGGTGAACCCAACATTTTCAAGCAGCGCCACAATGTCTTCGGCTGCAAACTGCGTACCCAAGACCTTATTAACATGTTTCGATGTTACGGTAAGCGCACGCACCTCGCGTACGCCGGGGTAATCTTCAACGATGCCACTCACCGCAACGCCACCGGCATGTTCACCAAGCATACGTACTGCCTCGGCAGCCACCGGTGCGGCGAGCGGGGCAGGCACTCCCTTTGTAAATCGGGTTACCGCTTCAGAGAAAATACCATGGCGCATTTGGCTTGAACGCATATGATACAAGTCGAAGGTTGCCACCTCGAGAATAACTGCTTTTGTGGTATCATCAACCTTGGTACTTTCACCCCCCATAATCCCCGCAAGGCCAATCGCCGTTTCGCCGGCAGCAATCACGATATCGCTCTCGTCGAGTTCAATTTCGCGGCTATCAAGCAAGGTCAGTTTTTCGCCTGCACGTGCCGAGCGAACACGAATCGTGAAATCGTCACCGGCAAGTCGCTTTAGTTTGTCGTAATCGTACGTATGCGATGGCTGGCCCGTCAGCAGCATAAGGTAATTAGAAACATCAACCGAAGCATTAATGGGGCGCACCCCGCTGCGGGCAAGGTACGTTTGCAGTTGAATAGGTGAAGTGGATGCTTCGTTTATATCCGTCAGTGCAATTGCCGTAAAACGAGCCGAAAGTGCCAGGTCTTCAATGACCACACCAGGTGCAGGCATTGAGCCGTTATTGTTAATGCGGGGTGCAAGATTGTTCAACCATTCAGGAGTAATAAAGGCTTTACCCTGAATACCGGCAATCTCACGCGCAAAGCCAATGACCCCAAAAGCATCGGGACGGTGAGTCAGCGACTTATTTTCAATATCAAAAAGATAGTCATTAAGCTCATAAAGCTCAGCAAATGACGCGCCCGGTGTGGCGTCTTTATCAATCTCAAGAATCCCCTCATGGTCATCGTAGAGCGCGAGCTCACGAGCACTGGCAATCATACCGTTACTCATGACCCCACGCAGAGCCCGTGCGCCAAGTACAAATGGTTCTTCACTCTCGAACGTTTCTGGCACAATACTTCGCGGGGGAAGCCACGCAACTAAAAGGCCGGCTCGAACGTTTGGTGCACCACATACCACCTGAATATATCCGTTTTCATCACGCTCAACGTCTGTCCACACGCCGCCATCATCAAGTTTTGTCACGTTAAGATGGTCTGAATTTTCAAGTGGAGCCGCTTCAATAACCTTAGCAACCAACACATCTTTATATTTAGCACCAAGGTCAATAACACCCTCAATTTCAACCAGCCGCTCCCCAATAAGCGCTGCGAGTTCATCGACCGTGACGTCGATATCTGTATATTTTTTCAACCAGTTTAACGAAATAATCATGATACAAATTTCCTTAAGAACGCTAGCTTACCCGATTCAAAATAGCGCAGGTCTTCAATGCCATATTTAAGCATCACTAGCCGCTCTACGCCTCCGCCAAAAGCAAACCCCTGGTATACCGTAGGGTCAATGCCTGCTTCCTTAAGCACGTTAGGGTGGATCATGCCGCACCCAAGCATTTCAAGCCACTCACCCGGCTTGCCACCAATTGAAGCTGGCTTTTCAATCGCAAATTCCAGCCCCGGCTCGGTAAAAGGAAAATAAGCCGGCTGCGTTTTAATGCGAAGTGCCTGCCCGTAATAGGTCTCAAAAAAGCTTCGAAGCGTTCCGAGCATATCGCCAAGCGTCACGGTCTTACTGACAAATACCCCTTCAACCTGGTGAAAGGTGTGTTCATGAGTTGCGTCAAGGTCTTCGTTCCGAAAAACGCGCCCATAGCTAATAGCAGCGATGTTTTTTCCTGCTGCCAAACTGGTTTTTCCCTCTTTAAGAATGCGGTGTTGCATGGTAGAAGTATGAGCAGGTGGAATAAACCCCTCTTCGGTGCGGAACGTGTCGTACCCATCGCGCGCTGGGTGATTTTCGGGGAAGTTAAGTGCACCAAACATATGAAAATCATCATCAATTTGACGGGATTCAATTGCCTCAAAGCCCATGCGTGTAAAAATATCGACGACGACTTCGAGTTCTTTAGTAAGAGGGTGCTGTGTACCCTGCTCAGTAGGAAAAAGTTCAGGCGGTTGCTGGTTTTCGTCAAATGGAGCGGTAATATCGAGGGGCTGAATATCAATTGCTTCAAGCACCTCAAGGCGGGCTTCAACTGCAGCCTCGAGCGCCAGTTTTACTTCATTTATTGAGCGGCCAAGAGCACCTCGCTCTTCTGGGGGAAGCGTTGCAATACTAGCATAGAGCTTTTTGAGTTCCGAGGCCTTTAACACATCACGAGGAGCTGGGCTTTCTGCAACACGCTCAAGCAAGGACTGTTTTACACCCTCAATATCATAACTAGACATATCAGTTTTTATTATAGCACGAGAAAGCGCGTCAAAAAGGCACTCGTGCTACACCATTTCCATATTTTACGCAGTGGCGATAATAAGCCAAACGATAAGCGCGCTACCGGCAATGCCAATCAGTACCCATGCCCATGCAAGGCTCGTCGTTTGTTTAGTACCCTTAATATAATTTGAATCTTCTACGCCGTCTGGGCGCGCTCCATCACCAGCGGCGGCCCGTGCTCGTTCTTGCAACTCTTTAGCAACTTTTTCTTGCAACTGCGAACGTGTTTCGCTTTGTTTTACGTATAGTCCCATAGCTTTATTGTACCATTTGACTTTCTTCTCTAGGCTAATCTAAAAAAGTTTATGGTATACTGGGGGCATATTTACCATAAGGAGGGAATATATGGCTACAACAAAAGCCGCTTCTACAAAGAAGTCAAGTTCGAAGAAAACAACCTCTTCGGCGACGAAAACGACTGTTAAGACCGCTCCTGCTCCCGCAAAGAAGCAGAGCCTTAGCCAGCGCGTTGGATCATCACTCACATCAGGCCGCCTTTGGCGCGCGCTTGCTGCTGAGTTTATCGGCACTTTCATGCTTGCCGGTATCATCATTGCAACTCAAGGCCAGCCGCTTTTCGTAGCACTTGGTCTTGTTGGCATCGTACTACTTGTAGGTGCTGTATCAGGCGCACACGTTAACCCAGCCGTTACCGTTGGTGCTTGGGCGACCCGCCGCATTGGCTGGCTCCGCGCAGTTACGTACATTTTTGTACAGTTCCTCGGTGCCGCAGCAGCGTTCTTCCTTTTGAGCGCGTTTCTTAAAGGTGCCGAACCAGTCAGCGCCGAGGCAGCTATGTACGGCCAACAAGCGCCAGCGCTCTTCGCCGTCAAGGAACTCCTCGAGGGCAAAGAATGGTTCGTCTTCTTTTCTGAGCTTGTTGGTACTGCAATCCTTGGATTTGCCGTTGCTCACGCAACTCGGGCCAAAGACAGCCTTACCGCAGCATTCTCTGTTGGTCTCGGTATCCTTATCGCGATCCTCTTTGGCATGACTGCAGCTGGTTTTGTTACCGCGAGTACCGTTATCAACCCCGCAATTGCCCTGAGCCTTCAGGCTTACGGCTCAGCACTGTGGCCGTACATCGTCTTTGGGCTTGCTCCAATTATTGGTGGTATTGTTGGGTTTGTTGTTTACGACCTTGTTCGTGGCAAAGAAAAATAGTTTACTACTTTCTTAATAGAAGATCCCGCTTGCATGAGGCGGGATTTTTTTACAGCTCCTCTTGCTGCGGCCGGTCAATCAAAAGCGGTTCAATACTTTTGTCTGTTTTAGCAATCTTCGTGACATCGGTATCAATTTTTGATAACTCTTTATGAGCGTTGTTGTAATGCCCAACAGTAGTACCAAGCGACTTACCCAGCTTTTCCATATACGTATCAAAGTTTGCAATATGCCGACCCAACTTACCCACTTGAAGTTGGATATCTTTTGCCTGCTCTTCAATTTGAAGGCTTCTGAGCCCTTGAAGAACGGTCTGAAGATACGCCATAAAGCTAGTCGGGCTTACAATAACTACTTTCTTTTCACGGAAAGCATATTCAATAAGGTCACGGGCGCTTGAGCCGGTACCGACATCACCAATCAACAAGTCGTAGTACAACGATTCGCTCGGAATAAACATAAAAGCAAAATCCATCGTTCCCTCGGAGGGCCGAATATATTTACTAGTTTCATCAATGCGACCCTTAAGGTCTGAGCGGACCTTTTTTAGCCATTCTTCACGTTCCACTTTCGTTTGGCTTGCTACCATACGGTTATAGTTTTCAAGGCTGAACTTGCTGTCTACCGGAAGCAACCGCCCCTTGTCGAGTACCACCACCGCATCGGCAATCACTCCATCCTTAAAGCTGTATTGCATCTTAAAGTTTTTTACCGGCAAAATATTAGCAAGTACCGATTCAAGATAATACTCGCCAAACACTCCGCGCTGCTTCGGATTCTGCAGTACATTCTGGAGTGTCTTTAACTCGTCTGCAACGTCGACCACACGCCGATTCGTTTCGTCAAGCTTGGTGAGGCGATTGGATACATCACCGACAAGCTTCATACTCTCGGTAAGCTGTTTTTGCATCGATGTCTGCATGTGGGCAGCGTTACGTTCAAGTTTGTCCCCTAATGAGTCCTGAAGTGCGGTTATTGTCCGGTTAAGTTCGGTCACGTCTGCCTTTAAGAGCTCAACACCGCCGCCCTGCCGCCCCTCGCGAAACCTTTGCATCATTATAAGCAGCCCTGCAACCAGCAGTATGACAACACTACTTAACGCAATAATTACCACCATCTCCATATGCTTTAGTATACCATGAGCAGCCAAACGAAAGGATTGCTGCGCATGCCTCCCTTAAAACGTAAGCAAAAGCCGAATCACCACAACAATACCCACTGCCACCACAACCGCAAGCCATAGAACCTTTATTCTTGCAACAAGTGAAAACAAGGTGTAGCTTGCAGTAAATAAGAAGGCCGCCCACAAAAGAGACTCATACCAAGCAAGCCCGGCTACAAATCCCCCAAGACCCCACAGCACAGCCCCACTCGCTACAGCAATAAGCAGTGGCCGATGATAAAAAGAACGTACCAGTGCCACAATACCCAAAAGAGTAATAATAACAATTGCTATGTCGCCAGCAACACTTAATGAATCGATACAGGCATTCGCAACTGATAAATCACGGCAGGCAAGGGGCTCAATCACATACTTGCGCAAGAGTGCCGTTAGGACCCACCAACCCAGCCCTATGGCTAGGCCAATCATGCCTATTCTACTTCGATCCCACCACGGTTTGACGATTACCTGCTGCTCGTCTACGACGACCTTTGCCATGCCCGTGCTCCTGTTGAGTGTTTCTTGGTTGATTACTATACCATACTGCACCAATCAGAGCAATTGCCACCCCGCCAATGACATCAAGGGGGGTGTGCACCAACGCCAACACTCGCCCGACACATACGAGAAGGGCTAGCCCAGCCAATACTAACGTCAGTTTTCTCATGCGAGTTTCAAACCAAACGGCGCACACAATTGCCGTCACAAATAATGCGTGGTCTGAGGGAAAGCCCGGATTGTCAAGGTAAGAGGCCCCTGGGTCAACGCCCATAAGCTCGAATGGCCGTAGTGTTGACGGCTGGTATACAGTAGCCACAAACTTGGCCAACATGTAGGCAGTAAGCCCTGCCATAAGCACCCGGGCGTAGGCGTCGAATTTTTTGCCTTTAGGAACTTTGAACAGCAATGCCCATGCGCCCCCAAGCACAATCGGAACAACAGCAAGGTCGGCAATAAGGCGAACAATAACACTCATATCCATATATTTATAGTACACGCTTTGCACAAAAGAATCATTACTCATTATTCGTTGTGCCTACCCCTTATATTTTGAAAAAGATTTGGAAAATAATTAATAACTATTTAAAAATCTAAGCGTAAAGTAATAAGTAGAAGCAAACAGAAAGGAAGCATTATATAGCATGAAACTGCTCGTTATTGAAGATAACCCCCGGCTCTCCGACCGCCTACGGCGGCAGTTGCAAAAGCAACATGTGGTCGATACGGTACGTTCGGGGCACGAGGCGCTCCAACTCCTCGCCAGTAGCCCACCCGACTGCATCCTGCTCGACCTCGGCCTCCCCGATATGTCAGGGCTTGAAGTTTGTCGCCGGATTCGCGCATCATCAAACGATGTCCCTATTCTTGTCCTTACCGGGGTAGATGAAACGCTCAGTAAGGTCCGGTTGCTCGAAGCTGGCGCCGACGATTACGTAACAAAACCCTTCGAAGCAGCCGAGCTTCGCGCCCGCATTGAAGCACTGGCACGTCGTCGCTCGAGGGGTTCGTCGGCCACCGTCCTCCACATCGGCGACCTTACCCTCGACCTCTCCAGGCGAACAGCAATTCGCGATGGCACGGTCATTAAGCTCCGCCGCAAAGAATTTGACATTCTTGAATATCTCGTCCGCAACGCCGGGAGGGTTATGTCGCGGCAAATGATTATGAACCACGCCTGGCCCGCTACAAGTACAAGCTGGTCTGGGTCGGTCGACGTTCATATTAAACAAATTCGCGATAAAGTAGATAAACCATTCACCTACTCGCTTATTAAAACAGCCTATGGTGTTGGGTATATGGTTGAAGCCATGTCCCCGGCAGAAAACAAGTAACAATAAATAAGCAAGCAAAGGAGCTACTTATGGCAACAACAGTCAACATTGACGAACTTGAACAAACGTTCATCAACTAACTTTCAGTGGGAACTCCGTGGCTCTAAAGCCCCCACTCTCTCCGCGGTATTTTGCGCAGAAGCGGGTCACGCATACTATTTTGCGTGGCTCGCTCATTGTCGCAATACTACTAACAGTGATTCTTGGGCTTCATGACCTGCATCACTACGGAGGCGTACGCGCCAGGTGCTTTATTGCACTTGGCGTTATCGCCTACCTTTGTATAGGCGAAGTACTTATGCGTACAAGGTACGCTTTTTGGGCAAACTGGCTTATCATTGCGTTGTACGGAGCCATTGCCTATGTGACTCTTCTTATTTGGGGCCTCAATGCGCCTGTTGGTATTCTCGCGACCGGCTTCGTGGTTATTCTCCCTGGCCTTCTTATTGGCTCGCGGCATATTTTCCCAGTCACCATCGCAACCATTGGTATGTTGCTTGCTGTTCAGTCACTCCACGCAGGGGGTGTCGTGACCCCCGATATCCAAGCACTCAAACAACACCCTAGCTTTTGGGATTTTGCGGTATACGCTACTATTCTTATTATTTTTGCGCTTGTCTCGTGGGTATCGCGGCACCAAATCGAGGCAAGTCTCTATAAAGCACGCCAAGCCGAAGGCCTCGTTAAGGCTCAAAAAGAAACGCTTCGCATTGAGCTCGAGAAAGAATCGGCCCGGCTACGCCAGCTTCAACTCCAAGAAACACAACAACTTCATAAATTTGCCGTCCTTGGCCAATCAACTGCCGCCACCCTGCACGAACTCTCAAACCACCTGAGTGTTCTTAATATGGACCTCGATGATATCCGCCAACAATCCCGCAACACCGAAGCTATAAAGAACGCCCACGAAAGCATTCAGTCCATTAACCGAATGGTACTTGCTGCACGCCGTCAGCTTAATACGTACGATGGAACTTCATCGTTTCAGGCCCTTTCGGCAATCAAACGGGCACTACGCGACCTTGCCGATAAGTTCAGTCGCAAGCAAGTTTCTCTTAAAACCGACCTTGCAAAGCTCAAAGCCTCCTTCCTTATAAAAGGTGATGCCACGGCGCTCATGCAGGTCATCACCATTCTTGCGACCAATGCACTCGATGCCTGCCACGACTTTGATAGCCCTGAGGTAACCATTGTGACAACAGCATCAAAAGGCTTCCTTATTATTTCCGTTGCCGACACCGGAATGGGGATAAGCGAGGAAGCGCAAAAGACCCTCTTTCAGCCTGTCAAAAGTAGCAAAACCGGCGGCCTTGGCGTTGGGCTTTATATTGCACGTACCATTACCGAAAGTCACTTCGTTGGAACGATTTCTTTTGAGAATCTTGAAAAAGGCGCACGATTTACCATAACACTCCCTTATATAACACGCCGGAAAGGAACACATCATGGCTAAAAAATATCAAAAAGGAGTCCTTGTTGCCCTTCGCGCCTGTGACCCATTGCTGCGCACAGCGCACGTCGTTGACATGGCCCGTAAAATCGATAAGTCCGACCACCATGGGGAAATCAGTGGCTTGTCTCAGCTTTTCGTCAACTCCCTCCCTGCCACAAACGCCAAACACTCTGTGTCCCTTCAGGCTACGCAGCCGGCCCTGTTCGACCACGCCAATGCCCTTACTTGGCTGTCGTATTCACTGTTCGATCGTATTATCGACCACCCCGAATCGGTTCAATTGCCGCATGTGGCTACTAGCCTCGCAACACTTCAGGTGCTTAAAACAACAGCCCTGCAGACCTATCTCGCAAACACGCCCACACCCAGCCGCGCCCTCGACTTCTTTCACGAAACAGACACGGCTCTTCATACCGAAAACACCCTTTGCCGAGCAGCGGTCCAGGGTGATACACTTGTCTGGCCAGCGCTTCCTAGCAAAAAAATACTCTCGAGCCTTCTTCATGGTCGCTCACTCGCCCACATCACAGGCCCGGCACTTATTGCCCATCAATTGTACCCCAAACATTCCACAGCTATTGTCGAACATCTCACCACCTATTGCGGCCTTCGCCAGCTCATGGATGACCTTCATGATTGGGAGGCAGACCTTCGAAGCGGGCACATTACCGTTGTGGTAGCAGCACTCCTGCACGCAGTTGGCGGTACAGAGGATACGGAATGCAGCCTCTCTTCACTTATTCCAGAATTACGCGAAATGTTTTGGCGAACCGTCGCTCAAGACTTTTGCCTCAACAGCGAAATAACGGCTACCGCAGCGCTCGAATCGCTCGAGCACCTTACCGGCATGAAACCGGACGCTCCCTTTGCAACCGCCACCTTCGGCCCTATTATTCGCAAAGCCCGAGACGCGCACACCACCATTACCCACCAAAAATCCCTGCTCGCTACTCTTCGACGCCGCCAAGGCTAGACTTTTTAATAAAAATCTGCTATAATGGAAGTATTGCATCCGAATGGATACCTCTATTGAAAATATATAGACTCATAGGTTCTCGCTGTTCGTCTGCAGCTTAACCGTAAGTCCAGAAAGGACGTCTATTTATTATGGCTTATCGCCCACGCACCTCAGCAAAACCAAGCGGCTCACGCCCTGGCCACCGCCAGTTCGGCCCTCCGCGCCACAAGCAACGCACCAAAGTAACCCGCGGTGCCTATATTCACCCGAGTAAATTCGTCAATAAAGCAAAGCCCGTTGAAGAAGAGGTCTACGAAGCAACTCATCGCTTCGCAGATTTCCCCTTTAACACCGAGCTTCACGCAAACATTGCCAAAAAAGGCTACGACATGCCAAGCCCTATCCAGGACCAATCAATCCCCCTTATTCTTGAAGGTAAAGATGTTATTGGCCTGGCGAACACAGGTACTGGCAAAACCGCAGCCTTCCTGCTTCCAATTATCAATAAGCTAAAACAAGACAGCCCACGCCCTTCAGTGCTCATCGTAGCACCAACCCGCGAACTTGCCATGCAAATTGAAGACCAGTTCCGTGCCTTTTCATGGGGCATGAAACTTTTTAGCACGCTTGTTGTTGGTGGCACAAACATCGATAAGCAAATTCGTAACCTTCGCCGCGGCTCGCACGTCGTTATTGGTACCCCGGGTCGCCTTAAAGACCTCATGATGCGAAAAGAACTAAAACTTTCTCACGTTAACACACTTGTTCTTGACGAAGCTGACCGCATGCTCGACATGGGCTTCATTAACGATATTCGCTCTATCGTTGAGCAAACCCCCGAAAACCGCCAAAGCCTCTTCTTTAGCGCAACTATCACCCCAGCAATCCGTATCCTTGTTAACGATTTCTTAAAAGACCCTGCCGAAGTTTCAGTGCGTACCGCTGACACGAGCGAACGTGTTGACCAAGACGTCGTTGAAACCCATTCAAAAGAGCACAAAATCGAGACCCTTCTTACCATGCTTTCAAACGAAGAATTTGAAAAAGTGCTAGTATTTGGCGAAACGAAATATGGTGTTCAGCGCCTATCAGACCACCTTGAGCAAAGTGGCCACAGTGCTGTAGCGATTCACGGAAACAAGTCGCAGTCACAACGCCAACGCGCCCTTAACACCTTCAAAGACGGTAAAGCAAAAATCATGGTGGCAACCGACGTTGCTGCCCGAGGCCTCGACATTCCAAATGTCAGCCATGTAATTAACTTTGACCAACCAGCAACCTACGAAGATTACGTGCACCGTATTGGTCGGACCGGCCGTGGCGGTGCAACCGGCAAAGCCCTCACCTTCGTGACGAAGAGCCACTAGAAGAGCGGTGAGACGCGTCGCCTATCACCCGCTCGATTTCTTTTACTAGCGCGCCAACGTACGAACCAACTACTTCATGAGACGTCAGTAACCGTTTTACACTGACGTTCTCTTTTTCTTTACCAAGGCGCACAATATGCTTTCCAATCACCACTGGGTCAAGCGATCCATACATAATTGAGATTGGAAGCGAGAGCGAATAAATATCTTCAAGTGCCGTTTGATTAATAATACTCGATTCGAGCGCACTCATATACGTTTCGACCGTATCTTCAGTAATATTTAACGACTTATTCGCCAGGCCCATCCGTACAATATACGGTGAGAGCCCGCTCAATACCTCTGGATGACGCTTTGCGAGCCGATAGAGCTGACGTAACCCCTCGTCCCGCGGCCTTAGTAGTTTTCCGCTTTTTGCTTCGGGCTTGTAAAAAGGAGGGCTTGCAAGTACAAGGTGTTTCACCGCAAATGGGTATCGCCGAGCAACTTCTACTGCCACAAGCGCGCCAAGCGAGTGACCCACCAGGAGGGGGCGTTGTTTCAAGCCAAGCCGTAGCAATGTCGTGCCCACCATGCGAGCTTGCGTTTTGGCATTGTACGTTGCCCACCGTGGCATTGGCGATCCCCCAAAGCCCAGCAAATCAACCCCAATCACGCGCACGTCCTTTGGAAGCTTCTTGGCAACCGTATCCCAAGCATGCAAGGTATTGCCAATGCCATGAATCAGCACCACCGTCGCCCGAGGCCGTGCAGGTGAATGGAATTCTTTGACGTGCAGCTTATACGGAAGCCGCAGCCAGCGGTGTAACACGCTATCTATATAATAATCAAATCGGGCCATAGCTTTAGTATACCCCACTATGCATTGGTGCAGGCTCCATCAATCCAAAGAGCAAAGCCCTAGCCATAGAAAAAAGACCCACAAATGAGTCTTTTTTCTATGGCTAGGGTGGAGGGATTCGAACCCCCGAATGCCAGGACCAAAACCTGGTGCCTTACCACTTGG
>CAYJCW010000002.1:0-167673 GCA_964368785.1 uncultured Candidatus Saccharibacteria bacterium | reverse complement strand
CCTGGAGGGGGAGCACCTTCCAAGGGTTCGGCTGTTCGCCGATTAAAGTGGTACGCGAGCTGGGTTCAGAACGTCGTGAGACAGTTCGGTTTATATCCGGTACGGACGTCAGGAAATTTGAGAGGATTTGTCCCTAGTACGAGAGGACCGGGATGAACATACCTCTGGTGTATCGATTGTGGCCACCTGCTGCATTGTCGAGTAGCTATGTATGGTTCTAGATAAGCGCTGAAAGCATATTAAGCGCGAAACTGACCTCAAGATTAGATTTCCCTATGAGGACACAGAAAGAATATCTGTTTGATAGGTGCAAGGTAGAAGCGTAGTAATACGTGCAGCTAAAGCATACTAATAGTCCCATCGCCTTTTTATGTCTTTTTCATCGAGTGTTAATCCTTTTCTTGTATGTATGTACTAGATTAGATTAACCTGGGTGAAAAAGTAGACTTAACGAGCAATTGGTGAAAATCATTAGAAATCACTGCGAATCACATTGTTGATTGAGAGTGAAGGCGAAGATTTCACCGCTAAGACGTCAATTTTAAGCGTTCTTACAGCAAACACCGATACAATAGTAGGTAATAGAGGGCGTAACTACGTACTCTATGCACCCAATATTGGCATCGAAGCAAGGTTTTAGGCCCACTGATTTTATATATATCAGCGCAAAGTGTCGAAAACCTTACTTCGGTGCCCATGGCAACGAGGAAACACCTGTTCTCATTCCGAACACAGAAGTTAAGCTCGTTAGCGGCGATTATACTGCCACAAGTGGGAAACTAGCACGGTGCCGAATTATACAATAGCCCATCCGAATAGGATGGGCTTTGTCTTTTATTAATACCCATGTCCCCCTGCTATACTAAAGATATGCGAGAAATACGCACCAAAATACTTATTGTCCTTCATCTGATTCTAGTGGTTGTTGCCTATACAGCTTGGCTGTGGGTCGATTATAGAATTTTACTTGTTGTAGCTGCCCTCCATCTCATTATGCTTGAGCTACTTCATGGCTGCCCATTGTCACATATGCAATTTCCTGAAGATAAAAATAAACGATTCTACGAATGGTGGCTTGGAAAGCTTGGCATTGATGTAACGAGTTCTGTCGCTCGTCGCCGTCGAATACGTATCGTGATGCAATACATTGTGCCAGTTGTGTTGGTATTGATAGCGGTAGGCTGGCAGGTACTCTTGTGGCACCAGCCATTCTTTGGGCTATAGACTCCACCTATGATAAAATAACCATAAAAGCCAATGCAACAAAAACAAACATTACCGTTCTTTACCAAAAAATACCTCCCGCTGACGCTCGGGGCATTGCTGGCGTTGGTGCTTATAGGGGTGGTTGTATGCTGGTATTACGCTCCGCATAAGCCGGTTGCGTTTTCTTACGCTCGTACTCAAACCTGTTTCGGGCAGCTTACTCTTATGCCGGCGTTGCAACAAGCACATTCTGAGCAATTTGAAGTCGAGCTTAAGGGACAGCATGCCATAGGTAATTGGGTGTATGCTACAACCGAAACGTGCATTACCCCCAAGGCGCTGCTTCAGCCGGGCGCCTATACGGTTGCTCAGGCTCCTTTTCGCCTTCCCTTTGCTTGGCGGGTGCGAGCAGTGCAGGTCGCAGAAGCGCCTTCGGTGCAGGCCCATACGCTCGAGCGTGCGAAAGTTTCTACGGCAACGCCGCTGCAGATTCCTCTGTCTGCCCCTGATAAAGTGCACACCTACTTGCTGAGTGCTGATGCCAAACAGGTCACCTGTGTGACCGAAGCGACGCACCTTTCTTGCCCCGTTGCTCGCCTTGGCCTTAAGCAGGCTACCTCGTATAAGGCGCAGCTGGTTCGGTCAATTGGCGAGCGTACCGATAGCCATACACTTTTCACGGCTACCCTCCATACGGCCGACCCATTGCACTTCAAGGAGGCAAGTATTACCGAAAACCAGGTGTTGTATGATACGGTTAATACCTTTTCGGCCACGTTTGCTCACTCCCTGACAACGGCCGATATGTCTCTTAAAACCGAGAGCGGTAAAGAGGTGCAAGGGGAGGTATCGCTGAGTGGGCCAACGGCCACGTTTTCGGCCACTGCGGACCTGGCGCGCGATACAAAGTATGTCCTTGAAATAACCCAGGCAGTTGCCGAAGATGGCAGCTCACTTGCAGGCCCAGTACGCCTTCCGTTTGCACTGTCGGGCGGGCCGAAGGTGGCTGCGGTATCGGTTGGCGCCTCGGGGGTTGCTCAGCAGGCACATATCATACTTACCTTTGACCAGCCCCTGCACGAATCCGTGTCTATTACCTCTGTGCTGCGAGTGGTAGGGGTGAATGCCTCGGTGCACAAGCAGTCGGCAACGCAGGTGAGCATCACGCTCCACGACGCGCCACTGTGCACCGTCTTTACACTCCAGCTGGCGAAAGGGCTCAAAAGCGGCTCAAACGAGGCTCTCTCGGCTGAACCCTGGAGCTTTACGTCGCGCGTTACTTGTGGCTACGCCCAAACAATCGGTGCCTCGGTAAAGGGTCGCCCATTAGTGGCGCATTATTTTGGGAACGGCCCTAATACGATTTTATTTACAGGGGGCATTCATGGTTCGGAGCCCAGCAGCGTTACAACGATGCAGGCCTTCGTAACCTACCTTTATGCCAATGGCGAAAAGATTCCCCAGGGCTGGAGAGTAGTTGTGGTGCCAAACGTGAACCCTGATGGCATTGCAACTGGGCAGCGCTATAACGCCAATAATGTTAACCTAGACCGAAATTTCCCTGCTTCCAACTGGAAGGCCGATATCGAGGCGGCTTCGGGAGTCGTGGTGAACGGGGGAGGGGTGGCGCCGCTTTCAGAACCCGAGGCCCGTGCGTTTGCCGCGCTTACTCGCCAGCTCCAGCCTCGCCTTGCTGTGTCATTCCATGCCAAAGGAAGCCTCGTTGGTTCAAACAGTGTTGGGAACGCCGATACGCTTGCCAGACTGTATGCCAGCTTGGTTGGCTACGGTACAATGGTTGGCAATGCCGAGGCAGTCATGGGCTACCCTATTACAGGTGAGTATGAAGATTGGATAGGCGAGGAGCTTGGCTCCCCAGCAATACTTATTGAGCTTCCTACGTACAGCGGCAACTATTTACAGGCTCATTTAACGGCGCTGCTGAGGATGATGGGATAGGGCCTACCTGCCAACAGATGTAAGTAAAAGAGCTATTCTAAATAATCCATCGGCGGTACGTCGCTAGTGAGTTCACGGGATGCTTGACTTTTTACAAAATGTATGATAATATATACAACAATAGAGCTACTAGGATTACTAGCATACTAGGCTAGGGGCATCACGGTACAATATAAAAGATAGGAAAAGAAAAATGCCATTCATGAAACAAGAACCTACCGGAGAAGAGCGTCTTTCGGCTATGTCCGAGGATGAGCGTTTTGTTGCCGAAGTGGTCGGCACTGTTTTGCATTGGGCTGGTGAGGTTGCCAGGCTTGAGGCAGAGGGGGCCGCGCCGCCCGATATCAATACAGCAAAGATGAATGTCTTGGCCGCACATAGCAGACTCATAAGGTGCGCTGAGGCTGAGCCGGGTCTTTTTCCGGAAGCTGTGCTAGAAGAAGCAGAGGCATTAATGGAAAGCCTCGACCTATAAGAAGTAGACTATTCTTTAAATATAAAAACAACCCGTCTCGCAGATCGGGTTGTTTTATGTTTGTGCCAGAAAGTGTGGTGGGTGCGTGCAACTTTTTCGCCGATTCTCACTCTGCCGCCGGGCTCGTTGAACGAGTGTGAGGTGCAAAGTTTGGACGACGGGAAGGTTACATCTGCGAACCGCTTTTCTGACAGTGAATCTTGTCTGTGTTTGGATAAGATTCAAACAGGTGCTTATTTATAATATCGCACTATCCGCATAATCGCAACAGTAGTAATAACACAGAGTAGCAAGATGCGCAATAAATGCTATACAACAAAAAAGCGCTTACGTAAAACTTGACAAAAAGCATAAGCTATGCTAGTATAAAAGTATACGCAATGCGATGGGTATATCGCATGTGAGGTATGCACGAGGGTTTCCCGGCCAATAGGCCCGTGGAAATCTTTTTATATTAATGTGGAAATCATCGCTGCGAGCTTAACTGCAAGCGATGGAGGAGAACAACCATGGCAGGAACAAAAGAAGGCGGCAAAAAGGCCGCTGCCAAGAACTTGCAGCGCGACCCAGCCTTTTACGCTAAAATTGGCGCAAAAGGTGGCAAGAACGGTCGCACTGGTGGCTTTGCTGCAAACCCAGAGCTTGCACGTATTGCCGGCGCAAAGGGCGGACGTATTTCACGTCGCCGCAAAGTAACCGCTTCGTAGTTAAGGCACCCTAGAAAAGCAAAAATACCCTGCACGTCAGGGTATTTTTGCTATCGCTAGAGGATTGTCGTTTATAGAGGCGGCGGCGCTGTTCATGGGGCGCTATGCTATAGCCGATAGCGACGCAGTGCGCATATTCGTGCCTCATTAACTCGCCACTGGTGGGTGCAGGCGGGGCATTGGTAGCGTTTTATGCTTATTTGGAGGCCGGTGGCGGTGCACTCCGGGCAGGTGCTGCGAGCGTGGAGCCAATCACGATAGGTGTCAAGGTGACTTTCGGCGGTCTCTTCATTAATAGCTATGCTATGCTGAACCGCGAGTGCGCGGGCTTTGTCCCATGCAGCACGCTCCATACCGAGGAGCTCGACGTCTCGCTGGTAGGTGGCGTGCCCTAGTAATCCATGAGAGAGCTCGTGAAGCAGGAGTACGTTCGCCTCGGGGTGCTTAGGTGCGAAATAGACCGTTTTGTTGCCTGGTGACCACGAAAAATCTAAGGCTTCGGTAAAAATGAAGTGAGGGTATTTTTTATTGAGCTTCCGCAGGAGCGAGTCGGTCAAGGGCATAGTAGTAGCATCCGTAAATAACGGCTTGTTCGGGGTAGGCGGCTTGCACGATAGCAGGCAGCGGAATATGGGCAGGAAGACTTTCTTTGAGGATAGCCTTTAGCTCGGCTCCGTAGTGCTCAAAATAGGTGCCCATACTCCCACCAATAATAATAGTGTCGGGTTGAAGAATGGGGATGACCGCAAGAAAACCACGACTAATACGCTGGGCAATCTCATTCCAGATTTTTTTGCTTTTTATGTCCCGGGCGAAGGTGCCATAGGTGGTATAGATTGCCTTACCAGAGGCAAAGGTTTCCCACTCACGGACAACGCCATCAAACTCAACAAGTGAGCGGCCGGCCTCACTATGCCGGAGCGCAGGGTTAATGTGCCCATTCGTAATGATACCGCTGCCGATGCCGGTGCTGACGGTAACGTACAGGCTTGAAAGGGGCATGGGCGAAAGTTGCCGTGTTTCGGAGAGTCCGGCAAGGTTGGCGTCGTTCTCGACAAAGAGCGGTGCCCCGCCAAGAATCCCTTTGAACGCCGCTGCTACGTCGAAATGGCTCCATTTAAGGTTGTTGCACCACACGGCAACCCCGTCTTTAACAATGCCGGGCATTGCAATAACGATGGCATCAACCGCCGACGGCTCAAAAAGAGTGGTGAGCTGTTCGGTAAGGGTGGCAATGTAGTCAGCTTGTTTTGGTGGAGTGGGGAATTTGTGTTCAATGGCAATTGAACCATTTGCCTCATACCCTGCAATAAGTGTTTTTGTTCCTCCGGTATCGACTGCTACAATCATAGCCTTAGTGTAGCACGCGGAACGTGCCAAGAGAAGGGCGGCGGGAGTCGCTCGGGGCGCATCTTTGCCACTGCTCTCTTGGCAACCACCGGCCCCCTAGAGTACAATAGAGAAAAGAAACGGGAGAATACCATGGCATTACGTGTAACACGAGCAGGGGTGGGACTCGCGGTGGGGATTATACTTTTAGCGGCAGTTGTGTTTGGCGGCTTGTGGGTTGTACAAGAACGGGGCAAACAGGCACGGCGCGAAGAAGCAGTGAAAATTGCTGATCAGAAGCTACGCAATGAGAGTGACAAAGAAGTGTCGGTAAAGACGCCGAAGGATGAAGACGCTTCGGGCGTTGAGCCAAACAAGGTCTCTTCGGATTCAGACGAGGCCCTTCCTGGCAGGGGCGACGCTCAGAGTAGGGGCGGTTCCCGTGCTGAATCTTCTGGGGCTGGAGTTCAACCTCAAGCTCAGGTTCGGGCTGAGGCTACAGGGAGTACAGGGGGCGCAACGGAGCTTCCTCAAACCGGTTCAGAGGTGGCGATTGCCCCCATTGCGCTTGGTGCACTGACATTTATGGTTATGGCGTATCTTCGATCGCGGCGGCTTCTTCTGTAAGGTATAGAAGCGCTAGCTTCAGGGGTGTTTGTTAAGCACGACTCTTCAGCCTGCCTCATCATCGAAAGACCGGTGCTCTAGCTTTGTAATCCGCTGCTCGTGATTTTCGATATGCGCGTCATTCGATTCGATGAAAAGCTGGAAGGTGTCGGTGATGGCGCTAAGAATTTCTTCGTGGCTGGCATCATTTTTGGCAAACAGGGCAGTGTGTCGATCGAGCTTTTTATTATGCAATGTGAGTTTTCTGCTGTGAGAGGTGAGTTTCTTTCCGTGCTTCTCGAGGATGAGTGTGTGCTTATTGAGTATAATCGTGTGCTCGTCCAGGATTCTGCTGTGTAAATTGAGCTTTAGAGTATGTTCGTCTAACTTTTGGGTATGCTCATCTAGCTTTCGAGTATGTTCATCGAGTTTTCTCCCGTGCTCCTCAAGAATGCTTGTGTGTTCATTTAATGTTTTGCTATGTTCATTAAGAATTCGGCTATGTTCTTTTAAGAGCACGGTGTGCTCGTCGAGTATTTTGCCTTGTTGAACAATAATACCGGTGAGGTGAGAGAGCATGTCAACGAGTGTTTGGAACTGCGAATCTTTCATACTTCTTATTGTAATGATTGATTCTTAACTTCTTCTAAACAGATTAGCAAATGACCAGTTTCTAGCCCTGAATCTAGACGTATCTTCCCATCTGAGGTATAATAAGAGCAATCTGTGAGGAAAACCCTTTCTTACGTGTGCGCCAAGCTCATGCCACCCCCCTCTAAAGGGCAGAATGCGAGCATGGTAGGCGCATGGTGCTCCCGGGCAAAACGGTTGAAATGGTCTTCTTCAAGGAATAATAGATTAAGAAGGGAGTCTTAAAAAGACTTATGGCAAACGCCGCAATAACTATGGACGAACTCCTCGCGCTAGAGGACGCCGGCCTAAAACAAGTAACTCAGGGCGAAACAATTGATGGAAAGGTGCTTTCAGTACGCAAGCACGAAATTCTCATCGACCTCGGCCCACAGGGTGTTGGTCTTGTGCCACGCCGCGAAGTTGGTTTTTCACGTGCGCTTAGCGAGGGTGACGAAGTAACGGCAAGTATTGTTGACACCGAACTCGAAAACGGCTACGTGCTTCTTTCGCTTCGCAAAGCAGCCAAAGACAAGGGCTGGGATGAAGTCATTGTTAAGCTTGAAAGCGGCGAAATCATCGATGTTACCCCTTACGACGCAAACCGTGGCGGTCTCCTTGTTGAATACGAAGGTGTTCGTGGGTTCCTTCCTGTGTCACAGCTTTCAGCTGAACACTACCCACGTGTTGGCAGTAGCGACAAAGACGAAATCCTTCAGCGCCTTAACGCGCTTACAAACCAAGTACTTAAGGTTCGTATCCTTGACGCAGACCGCAAAGCAAACAAGCTTATCTTCTCAGAGAAGGAAGCGGTTAAGGAAGGCCTCGCAGCTCGCTTTGAAAAGCTTGCTGTCGGCGACACTGTAAAGGGTGTCGCAACCGGTGTTGTCGACTACGGTATCTTTGTAAATGTTGAAGGTATCGAAGGGCTTGTGCACATCTCAGAAATTAGCTGGGAACGCGTGAATAACCCTTCTGACTACGTAAAGGTTGGTCAACCAATCGAAGCGAAAATCATTGCTATCGACAAAGACCGTCTTTCACTCAGCATGAAGCAGCTTTCTGAAGACCCATGGCTCGGCGAAGTTGACCAATTCAAGGTTGGCGACGACGTTGAGGGTACGGTAACTCGCATCACTCCATTTGGTGCCTTCGTACAAATTAGCCCAGCTGTTGAGGCGCTCGTTCACGTCAGCGAACTTGGCGACGGCGATAGTGCCGACCCAGAAAAGGTATTTACGCTTAATGAGCGCAAGCCGTTCGTTGTGCTCGATATCGAAAAAGATAACCGCAAGATTTCACTTGGCCTTCCTGGAAGCACAGGGGCAGGCAAGAGCGCTAAAAAATCTAAATAATCTGTTAAAACCTATGTAATACTCGTCATTCAACGGGAGAAAGGATCACCATGGCTGAAAAAGTCTTGTCGATTGCACACTCAATCACGGTAGGCGAACTCGCCGAAGTGCTCAATCTCCCGGTGACGACCCTTATCGGAGAACTCTTTAAAAACGGTATCGCCGCAACCATCAATCAGCGGATTGATTTCGAAACGGCAACCATCATTGTTGAAGAACTCGGCCTCGATGTCGAGCTTCAGAAAAAAGAGTCTGCTTCGGTAACCAGTGAGCGCCGTATTCGCGAACTGACTGCCGATGCAGTCACGCGCCCGCCAATCGTTGCCGTTATGGGCCACGTTGACCACGGTAAAACAAGCTTGCTCGATGCAGTGCTCGATAAAAAGGTCGTTGAAGGCGAGGCGGGTGGTATTACTCAGCACATTAGCGCCTACCAAACAGTGCGTGGCGACCGCGCGATTACTCTTTTGGATACGCCGGGGCACGAAGCTTTTGCTGCGCTGCGCCAGCACGGAGCAACTCTCACCGACGTTGTTATTATTGTCGTGGCGGCCGATGATGGTGTGAAGCCGCAAACGATTGAAGCAATTCGCTTCGCCCGTACGGCTAATGCAAAAATTGTTGTGGCCATTAACAAAATCGACAAAGAGGCCGCCAACCCGCAAATGGTCAAGGCGCAGCTTGCTAGCGAACACAACCTTAACCCAGAAGAATGGGGCGGCGATACGATTATGGTTGAAGTTAGTGCTAAGACTGGCCAAGGTATCGACAAGCTTCTTGACATGGTGCTGCTTGTTGCCGATATGGAAGAACTTAAAGCTGAAGTCGCCGGTTCTTCTGAGGGGCTTGTTATTGAAGCGCACATGGAAACCGGCCGCGGTGCGGTTGTTGGGTTGCTTGTTGAGCAGGGCATCCTTAAACCCGGCGCCTTCCTCGTTGCTGGCACTGCCTACGGAAAGGTTCGTACTATGGACGATTTCGCCGGTAAGCCACTCAAAGAAGCCGGTCCGTCAACGCCCGTTACTATTTCTGGATTTAAAGAGCTTCCGCAGTTTGGTGACGTATTTGAAGTGGTAAAGAGCGAAAAAGAGGCACGTGCCAAGGCTTCGGTGGTTCGGGCTGAACGCGAACACAATGCGGCGAGTGCCAACGTTACCGGTGCCGATCTGCTTAAGCTGATGACTCAAAAGCACGAGGCGGCAGATTTTAATGTTATTGTAAAAGCCGACGTACAGGGTTCTTTAACCTCTGTTATTGACAGCCTAAAGCTGATTGAAACGGGTGGCGAGGTATCACTCCACGTTGTGAGTAGCGGCGTAGGGAACATTACCGAAAACGACGTCCGCCTGGCCGCAGACGGTAAAACAGTTATTTACGGATTTAACGTTGACCTGCCGCCGGCAGTAAAACAACTTGCCACCCGCGAACGGGCCGAAGTTCGCTTGTACCGTATTATTTATGAACTGCTTGATGATGCAAAGAACTCAATGGAAAAACTGCTTGCCCCAGAAGTTGTAGAAACTGAAATCGGTAGCCTTGAAGTCAAGGGCGTCTTCCGCACAATGAAAGACGAGGTGATTGCCGGTGGTTTAGTAACGAGCGGCAAAATTACCCCAGGCCTACTTGTTCGTATGAAGCGCGGTAAAGTTTCTGCCTTTGGCGCAGGCGACGAAACCGCCGAAATCTTAGGCGAAGCAGAGATTACTAATCTACAGCGCGAGAAAATTGAAGCCAAAGAAGTTTTTGCGGGTGACATGTGCGGCCTTAACCTTAAGACCAGCAAAAAAACCCTGCTTGAAATAGGCGATACACTCGAGTTCTTTACGCGGGAGGTGGTGGAGCGGCATTTGTAGGGTATACGTACTTTGCATAAGCACTAAAAACTCCCCCGGTTTTCAGGGGAGTTTTTGTTGACTTCATAAAAGTGCTTGTGGTAATGTATGAACTATAATAGAAATAGGGAAACAAAAAATGGCATCAAATATCGAAACAGGTCAATATACTCCCGCGGGCGAGAAATCAGCGCTAATCCTGCCTGATGCAAACAGAGCGCGAGGTAATATTCGAGAGACGATTCAATTTGGCGACATGAAGGGCGATACCCCCCCCAATAAGTACAACAGCCCAGGGGTGGACCCTGAGAATCCATACAACTACTTCTATAATTCGGATGCAACGCCCAAAAAGGCAGGCCAACCCTCTTCGCCCGATGGGGAAGCACGTTTTGCCGTGTCCTCCGACGGGACGGTGGAGGACGGCGACAGAGAGCCGGGAGCTGAGGGTTCACCTGATGGCAAAGTGGAGACGCACGAAGGCGTACTGGTCGAAGTCGTAAAAGGGCTCGATGATGTTAATAATAAGGTAACTAAGGTTATTGCGCAATTTGAAGCGCAAGCCAAAGTTGTGGGTGATTTGCAGCGAGTTATTGCCGAGAAGTTCCATCCCGACCAGCCAACTCTGCCGGGAAAAGAAGTGGAGCTTCGGCAACCTGCGGCAGGGCCCGATATCCTATCTGATGACATTGGCGAGTTGAAGGTTATCAAGAAGCCGGCTCCGCTCGAGATTGAGGAAGCTCCCCAAGATGGTGATGATGAGCCAGCCCCAGAAGACAAGACTCCTGCTCCTCGTACCGTGGAATTGCCGCCCGAGCTTGTACAAGCGGTTGAGAAGGCGCGATCAGCCTATGCGCAGGAAACGGCCAAGAAGCGTAACTCTTTCCTTGGTAAATACCTTGCCGACTCTCGATACTTAGCAAAGGTGCCATTCCTCAAGACTATTGCGGACAAACTAAACGAAAGTGCGGATCGCCCGCTTACTGAAGCTAAGCTTGATTATGAGAAGTGCGTAAGAGATTTCATCGACGAGTATACCGCTCAATCTAACGAGCTTGTTGACGAGGAAACGAGAGCAAGTGATGAGTTCAGAACACAACTGAGGCTTAATCGACAACTACTCCTCCATGAGCACATACACGAACTATCTAGCGAAACGGCTCGATATCGTGAACAATTTAGTGGTAAAGCGGGTGCGTTTACACAGTGGTGGGTGAATCGAACAAGCGTGAAGGGCAAGCTTGCTAAGGCAGGGGTGGTTGGTGGTACCGGAGTTCTGCTTGGGGGAGCCGTTGGAGTCGTTGGCTTGGGCTCCTTAGGCGCCGTAGCTGGAGCCACTGCGGGGCTTGCTATGGGCTACCAGGTAACCAAGCGCCGGGCAAATGCTGTCAACGAAGCGGGCCACACTCTTGCAGAGCAACAACATCAGGAATTCATGAAGGATGTAGATAAAGTCAGAGACGATGTGGATGATGTGGGGAGCTTGACTGGTTTGTTTGAACAGGGTACTGCTAAGGAAGTGAAGGGCAACCGTAATAGGTTGAAAACAGCTACTGGCACAGCAGCTGCTGGTGGGGGTCTGGGTGGTATGGTTGGCAACGCCCTAAGGCCTACTGCTGATGCTTTACAGCCCCCGACTACTAACCGCACCGTTGGCCAACCTACCGGGCCTAAAGCCGATTTCGACATTCCAACACAATCACCACCTGCCGAGATTACTCCGCCGGTTGAAGTTGCTTTGCAGCCAGACCCGACAATTGGCAGCTATGAGTTTCCATGGAACTGGGCAGCAGATAAATTTGGAGCCGAGGGGGCGCAAAACACGCTTTATAAACTTGGCGAACTTGCCGCTCAGGATGGCCATGCAATTCAGTGGAATGGTTCTGGTCTGACCGAGTGGATTAAAGTTGACGGCATGAGCGATACGCAAAGTGTCCTTGATATATTAAGCCGATATGTAGGCAAGCTTTAGGGTAGGGGGAGTATGACGGACGAACAAATAATTGAGGCGCTCAGCTTCTCGGATGCCGACGAAGCAGCGAAAGGACAACTTATCGTGACCGTACGCAATGAGGTGAGCTTAAGGGTGGGGATGGTCCTCACTGAGACTATGACCGAAGAGCAACACGAACACTTCGCGCAGCTACAAGGGGCCGGTGACGATCAGGCTGTGTGGGAGTGGCTCCGTGATGTATTGGGTGCAGACACAAGCGAAGTGTATGAGGCAACGCTGGCTGCGTATATTGATGAATTCAAGGCTCAGCAACTTTTGTTAGACGACGCATTTTGATATACTTATAACTAAGTATGTTTCAACTCAACGACCAATTCCTCACCGACATCGGCCTCGGCTCACTTCCCGAAGAGCAAAAGCGCCCTTTCTTAGAGCACCTCTATCTAGAGCTGCAGGATAGAGTTGGGCGCCGTTTGAGTGAGGGTATGTCTGATGCTCAGCTCGAGGAGTTTGAGAATATTATTGATAAAAAAGAGGCAGCGGTACAAAACTGGCTACAGCAATTTGCGCCGCAGTATGCCAGCGACGAACTTTACCTGCGTATTCAACAGCAAACTGGCCTTCCGGCAGGGGGAGCGGCGCTTAACGGCGAATATGCGGCAACGAAGTGGCTTGAAGTGAATCGCCCTGATTACCGCGATGTTGTTAGTCGTACTCTTGAAGAATTAAAGCAAGAAATTATTCGTGACCGCGATGCAATTTTGGGTACATCTTCGGGTGGCGAGCCGGCCGCCTAGGTTATTTTTTACCGTACCCATTCAAGAAGGCTTGGGCAGTCATTACTTTGCCACTTGGGCCTATAAGCTCGTCGATAGATAAGAAGTTACCATCTTTGCAGGCAAGGTCGAGCGGCGTGTTATGGGACCGAGATACATGAGCTTTGGTAACAACAACAGTGTGGTTGCCCATGGGTTCGCCAAGGGTAGCTTTAGTTTTGGGGAAGGCAAGGAAGGCGCGCACTTGTTGCTCGGCTTGCTGCGCAGTGGTCGTTTCTGGGTGGAGCAGGCTGTTTTCTTTGGTAAGGAGCTGGCAGTACGTTGCCGCTGCTTCGTTCTGAGGGGTCGGAGTTAAGGCTCCGTTCATAATTTCCGGGAGTACTTTTACCAGCGCTTCTGCACCAACGTCAGCGAGCTGGCGTTCAAGCTCTGGGCCGGTTTCAGCCCCTAAGAGGGGAACGGTTACCTGCGAATAGAGTGGGCCGGCATCCATTGCTTGGCTGAGTTGCATAATACTTACGCCGGTTTTTTCATCACCGTTTAAAATTGCCGTTTCAATGGGCGAGGGGCCTCGGTAAGTGGGCAAGAGCGAGGGGTGAACGTTTATAATACCTGGTTCAAACAGGTCGATGAGCGGTTGGGAAATAATCTTTCCATAACTTACCAGAACACCAAGCGGTTTCTTGCCAGTTTTTTTAATGAGTTTTTCAATATGTATCAGCAGAGCGTCGCTCCGTAGGGGCTGCCATACCGGAATTCCGTGCGCCTGAGCGATTTCTTTAACGATTGGCTCTGCGAGCTTGCGGCCGCGGCCTTTGTGGCTATCGGGCTTGGTAATAACGGCAGCAATCGAAAAACCCCCGGCAATGAGCGCCCGAAGCGAAGCGGCGCTAAATTCGTCAGTCCCAAAGAATAGAATTGTCTTTGATGTGTTCGTCATAGTTGAGTGGCTCCAGTTCGCCAGAAGTGTCGAGGGTAAAGAAAGCTTTTTCTTGCCCGTGGATGTGGTCGATAAAAACAATACCATTGGTGTGGTCGATTTCGTGTTGGATGACGCGGGCAAGGAACCCCTCGGCCTTAAAGCGGACTTCTTGCCCTTCACTGTTAAGGGCTTTTACGCGGATTTTACTCCAGCGGGGGACTTTACCGTAAATATTCTTAACACTGAGGCATCCTTCGTAGTCTTCAACCAATGTACCTTCATACTTAACGATTTCGGGGTTAAGTAATGCGGTGAATTCATTACTTTCTTTGTTTTCAAAGTCGCTCCGCACAATAATGACCCGGCTGAGGCGATCGATTTGTACGGCTGCCAGGGCAGCGCTGATTTCGTGAGGCCGAGAAGCCTCCCAGTCAATTGCTGCGGCGGTCATATCGGCAATAAGCGCGGTTACCTCGGGGGTTATTTCGAGCACTTTTGCCGACTTCTCGCGCAGATGAGTGTTTGGCAGGGTGATGATGTCTTCTTTGGTCATTGCAGCTAAGTATATCAGAGGTAGGGGGCGGTGGCTAGGGGTTGCTAATCGTTACAACAAGCTTGCTGGGTCTAACTCTGCTTGCCAATGCACCGCCGGAACAAGCGGGAGCGTTTGTGTGAGCGCCTCGCGCCGGGGGCTTTTAAGGGTCAATTGCCAGCGGTAGGTGTTGTGATGGCGTTCGTAAAAGGCTGGTGTTGGGCCGAGTATCTCAACATTTTTTGGTGCCTGTGACCGCAAACGCTGCGCCACTTCCTTGGCGTTTCGGATGGCGGTTGCTTCGGTTCTGTAAACATTGGTAAGCTGGAGGAGATAGCGGAAAGGTGGAAAGCCGGCTCTTTTTCGTTCGGCGAGGGCGAAGTGATAAAACCCTTCGTAATCTTGCGTTAAACCAAACTGAATGACGGGGTGGGTGGGTTGGTAGGATTGTACGATAACGGCTGTGTCGCGTTCATCGCGGCCAACCCGTCCGGCAACCTGAGCAAGTAACTGAAAGGTGCGTTCGGCGGCGGCATAGTCGGGGAGCGAAAGGCCGCTATCGGCCTGAATGACGCCAACCGTGTGGAGTTTTGGCAGGTCAAGACCTTTTGCAACAACCTGAGTGCCGATAGCAATGGTAATGGTGCCGTTGTAGAGTTCTTTGTAGCGTTGGGCGATGGTTTCTGCAGTGGTGTTGTCGCCGTCGAACCGTGCAATGGTTGCTGCTGGAAAGAGGCGACGCAGTTCGCTTTCAACAAGCTTTGTGCCAATACCTTTGTGAATAATACTTGCTGAACGGCAGGTCGGGCAGTGGGTGGGAACTTTCTCGATAAGCCCGCAGATATGGCAACTGAGCTTGAAGGTATCGGCATGAAGAACCAGGGGGACAAAACAGCGTGTGCATTCGGCGGTCCAGCCGCAGGCTTCACAAAGGGTGGTGCTGGCACTGCCGCGACGGTTGTGGAAGAGGAGCGTTTGCTTACCCGTAGTAATGTTCTGTTCGATCTGGCCAAGGAGCGCATCAGATAGAAAACGATGTCTTTTAAAATTATCACGCCGTTTCATGTCGACAACAATCGGTGTTGCTGCCTTGGTACCCTTTCGAGCTGGGCGGGGAAGTGTGACAATTGGTACACCCTGAGTTTCGGCGGCGTAGCGGTCGGCAATCAGGGGAGTGGCGCTCCCCAAGACAACCCGGGCGCCAGCTGCCTTACCAAGAACACTCGCGGCACGTAGCGCCGAGTAGCGCGGCGCTTGCTCTTGTTTATAGCTTGGCTCGTGCGCTTCATCAACAAGTACTGCACCTATGTGGGGTACGGGCATAAAAAGAGCGGAACGAGGGCCAATGATCACCAGTGGCTCCTTGGCTGAAAGGGCCGCCTTCCAGGCATGGTGCCGTTCAGCCTCGGTCATGTGCGAATGGGTAATAAGCACATTGGGAAACTCGTGGGCAAATTCATCGACAACTTGGCTCGTCAGGCTGATTTCGGGCACGAGCACAATAACAGATTTTCCCGCGGCAATGGTGTGCCGTGCTATTTCTTTATACACCTCGGTTTTACCTGAGCCGGTTACCCCTTGAAGAAGGATCGTTCCTTGGGGCGCGCCTATGATAGTTTTTACTGCGGCCATTTGGTCGGGGTTGAGTACAATTTTTGTTCGGTCTCGAATGGCCTCTTGGTTGACACGCTGCTTGCCTGGGCGGCGTTTTGTCGTAAGCCCTCGAGGTAAAACGGTCTGCAGTACGGTAGCTAAGGGAGTGTGGTAATAGTCTGAAAGCCACAGCGAAAGTTTAACTAGTGCTTTTGGTAGGGGGGTTGGTTCAATAATTGATGCGACCGCTTTTGTATTAAAGCTGGGTTTTGGTACTTTTTTAATAACCAGCCCGGTAAGGATTTGCTTGCCAACCGGAATAGTAACGAGCTGCCCAACGCTTAACACTTCAGGCGTATGATAGGTAAAAGTGCTCGTATTGCTACGAACAATCTTCGTTGGAGCTACCTCATAAAAATGCACACTCCTATTATAGCAGCCCTCTGGCCCTTCGCCCTCCCCGCGCAACATGCTACTATAAACATATGTATTTCGAGAGTCGCTCCGAAGCGGGCATTATTCTTGCGAAGCGCCTTCAGGAAAAATATCGCTACGAAAACTGCGCGGTCATTGCTCTGAGCGATGGAGGTGTCTTGGTGGGTGAGCAGATCGCGGCCTACCTTCATAGCGTGCTCACCATGCTCATTGTTGAAGATATTCCTATTCCGGGTGAAGGCCTTAGTTTTGGTGGTGTTTCGCAAACGGGTGATTTTACCTATAATGGCGATTTTACCGAGGGTGAAATCGAGGGCTATACCAGCGAATACCACGGCTATTTGCAAGAACAAAAGCGTGAAGCCTTTCAGCGGATCAATCGGCTGCTGGGTGATGGTGGGTTGATTGATCGAGACCTTTTACGTGACCATGTCATCATTCTTGCCAATGATGGTTTTGCTGAAAGCACAGTGCTTGATGTTGCTCTTGACTTCCTTAAGCCACTTCGCATTAAGCGCCTGGTGATTGCCTCGCCGGTAGCAGCAGAGGCGGCGGTTAATCATTTGCACATGGTCGCCGACGAATTACATATTCTTGATGTAAAAACCAATTATTTTGATACAAATCATTACTATGAAAAAAATGAAATCCCTTCACACGAAGATACAATTGACAAAATTAACAAGATCATCCTGAATTGGCGTTGACCTAAGTGGGTGAAAAAGTGTAGAATAATTATCAACAGGTTGAGAGATTTAAGGTTAAAAGGGGAAGCATGTTAGACGTTTTTATTACCTCTCGGGTGCGGCGCAAGATCGTTGTGGTCTACGCCAAATACCCCGATTTCCGGACGCACGTTCGTGGCCTGGCGAAGCTTATTAAAGAGGACCCGGGCAATATTCAGCGGGAACTCAAGCGCCTTGAGAAAGTTGGCTTTCTTTTAAGCGAACGCCAAGGAAACACTAAAATCTACGCAACCAACAAGCAATTCCCAATTTTTAAAGAATTGCAAAGCATTGTGATTAAGTCGCAACAACAAGCAGCCCGGCCAAAGCGTGTTTCAACTGACGTAGCCTAAGGGGGCGCGTGGACGTATTTGAACGAATCTTAAACCATCGGGGCATTACGCCTGAACATAAGGAATCGTTTCTTTTGCCGAAGTACGAGGCAAAGCACGATCCCTTTTTATTACCCGATATGGACAAAGCAGTGGAGCGGCTTGTGGCGGCTCGTGCTCAACAAGAGCGCATCACCATTTATGGTGATTACGACATTGACGGGCTTACCGCCACGAGCGTCCTTTTAGACGCCTTGGCAAGCTTTGGGTTTGAGCATGTTGAAGCTTTCATTCCAAACCGTTTTACCGAAGGCTATGGTCTCACCGTTGACGCGATTGAGCGTATTGCCAAAAAGGGCGCCGACCTTATTCTTACGGTTGACTGTGGAAGTTTAAGTCAAGCTGAAATTACTCGTGCCAAAGAATTGGGTATGGACGTGATTGTTACCGACCATCACAACGTTGCGCCTGAACAGCCACCAGCCGTGGCAGTAATTAATCCAAAACGGCTTTTGCAGGATTACCCCGATGAATATGAAGCATATGTATTAAAACCGAATTCAAAACTTCAGGGAAAGGTATATCCCTTCCTTGACCTTGCGGGTGTAGGGGTGGCTTTTAAGCTTGTACAGGCACTGCAAACGCGCCTTGAAGGATTGCCGCATGGGCAAGAGAAGTGGCTCCTCGACCTTGTTGCCCTGGGCACGGTATGCGATGTCGTAACGCTGGTTGATGAAAACCGGGCAATTGTATATTGGGGGTTAAAAGTGCTATCTAAAACACGCCGCCCTGGCCTAAAAGCCTTAATGGCCGTAGCGGATGTTCGCCCAGAATTGGTCAATGCTCGGAGCTTAGGCTTTGGCCTGGGGCCGCGCATGAATGCCGCAGGCCGCCTTGAGACCGCGCAGTACGCGCTGGATATGCTTGTGGCAACCGACCCGCTTGTGGCGCTTGAATGGGCCCGTAAACTCGATGAGATGAACCAGGCGCGCCGCCGCGACCAAGACGAAATCTTAAAAGAGGCAATACTTCAGGCCGATACGCTTTTAGATGACCCGGTCCTTGTGGTGAGCGCTACAGGCTGGAACCATGGCATTGTAGGGATTGTGGCGGCAAAACTGCTTGAACGGTACAAAAAACCAACGTATGTACTGGCGGTGCACGGCGACGAAGCAAAAGGCTCGGCTCGAAGTTATGGCGATTTTAGCGCTGCCGATGCAATACGCAGTGCCGACGATATTATTACCAAGGGCGGCGGACATAAGCTTGCTGCCGGGGTGACGCTTCCCTCTGCAAATATTGAAGCGTTCCGCAAGCGAGTGAATGAATTTTATGCAAGCCAAAAACTAGAGCATCAACAAGCGTTGCTTCTGCCCCGGGCTGATACCGAAGCTGAGTTTAGTGAAGTAACTGAAGCGCTGGTGAACCATATTGCTCAACTTGAGCCCTTTGGAAATGGCAATCCGCAGCCAATCCTTAAAACGAATGACGTTACCGTGATGAGTTTTCGCCGCATGGGCGCAGAAGGGCAGCACGTAAAACTAGAACTTCGCTCGCACGAAGGCACTGTACTACAGTTACTTGCTTTTAACGCGCCCGAGCATTTCTTTGTTGAGCCGGGTACTCACATTGCCATCTGGTATCAGCCAGATATTAACGAGTGGAACGGGCGCCGAACGGTGGAGGGGCGTCTGCTGCATCTAGAAGTTGCTTAGGCACTTCGCATATTGCAATCGGTCAAGAGATTGCTATAATAGTAATTAGAGGAAAGACCAGGCGGTCCGGACGGACAGTCGAAGGAGTATTCCTCTTTGAAGTTATTAAATACTCCCTAGTATGGGGGTATTTTTATTTATAATTTGCAAAAAATTAAAAACAATTTCATGTCAGCTTGTCATACTGGGGTAATGGCGAGAAAACCGCTTCAATACAGGGTAATTATTCCAAGATGAAAACGGCTGATATTGTCGTGAAGGGTGCTCAGTGGGAAATTAAAGGTCCAACCGGTAGTTCGCGAAAGTCAACAATCAAAAAACAGTTCAATGGCCTCAGGCAGTCGACGAACCTCGTTATATATGGTGGTGATTTTCCACTCGGTGATAAACTTGCACTTGCGCAAATAAAAAATGAGCTAAAGCGACACGGTCGGGCGCGACGGCTGCTTTATATCACGTCAGCAGGCGAAATAGTCGTATGTAAATAAAAGGCGTTGAGGCTCGTTTGACGAAGTTCGTTAGTAATATAGATTGAAAAAGAGAAGAGGGCAGTCATGACATATGTTTTAGTATAAAAAGTCACTCAGCCTATTTCTTAAACAACGTCGAAAACTTAATCGTACTACCAAACTCAAGCGCCCCGAGCCGAAAGGCCCTTACGGCAATCCATACGCTCACGCACATGAAAAAGACCATAGCAATAAGCGCCAGCCACGCTTCAAGCAGGCTCATATTTCCAACGGTGTTGCGGATAAGCGCCACTACCGGTGAGGTGAGCGGGAAGAAGGTAAGGAACTTTACTACGGGGCTATCTGGGTTGGTAATAAGCAGCATCACAAAGTAGAATGGCACAAAAGCGCTAATGAAGAAGACGGCCGAGAAGTTGTTGGCTTCTTTGCTACTTGGTGCAGCAGCGGCGGTTGCGGTCATGTAGCCGGCGAACATAAGGAAGCCCACAACCAAGAATGAGAAGCCAAAGAAGATTGGCCAAAAGTCTACCGTAATGCGGCTTGGTTCAATACCGGCAGGCAATTGCACGCCGCCCGAAGTTTGTTGCAATATAAGGTAGCCAATGAAAGCAAGGACGGCAAAGAAGGCGATTTGAGTAAGGGTTACCAGGCTCACGCCAAGGAGCTTGCCAACAATGAGGGTCCGTGGTTTTACGTACGTGAGCACCATTTCCATTGAACGGTTTTCTTTTTCTTCACTGACGCTCGTAAGCATATAGCTTACCGAGAAGGCGAAAATGATATAAAACAGAAGGACGAAAATACCCGGGGCAATGTATTCATTAAATCCGGCGGTCTCTTTGCCGTTTTTGTAGGTGGTAATTTGGCTGTTGGCGCCGTTTTGAGCAAGCGCAATGACCTCAGCTGACCCAAGCGGCAAGAAAAGGCTGGTTTTCAAAAGGCTGTCGGCAAGCGATGATACACTCCCCATTTTTGTAATATCGGTTGAGCTGAGATAAATAGTGTATTTTTGCTCTTTTTGCAAGGTTGCCGGAAAAATCACCAGCGCATCTTTTTTGCTTTGGCGAACTTCTTCGCGGAGGTGCGTTACCTGGCTTGGTTCGGCCATTTTCAACTGCGCCGCTTCAACAACCTGCTTATTAAGCAAGCCGCTTTCGTCAACAATGGCCACATTCTTTAAATCTTTAGAAAGTTCCTTAATGCGGTCTTGGCTAGCCTGGTTGCCAATAATAGAAATGGCAATAACGGCGCCAATCAGGACCGGGATGGCGACCATTGCAATCCAAAAACTCGGCTGCTTTACAATGGTAAGGTATTCGTGGCGAATCACTGAACGTAACTTAGACATGAGCTTCCTCCCCGCCAACGTGCGCACTTTTTTCTTTATAAATTTGGACGAAAATATCCTCAATCGACTTCGATTTAAACTCTTTTTTAACATTCGCGACTGTTCCATAGGCCCGGGCTTTGCCGTCTTTTAAAATAAGTAAGCGGTCAGCAAGTCGTTCGACCTCTTCCATAAGGTGAGTGATGTAAATAACGGCCGTGCCTTTTTCTTGGAGGTCGTCAACAATATCAAGGAGTAATTTACGGTTTACCGGGTCGAGGCCTTTGGTTGGCTCGTCGAGAATGAGTAGCTTAGGGTTGCCCATAATGGCCACGCCGAGTTGCACCTTTTGTTGCTGCCCACCAGAGAGCTTTTTAATTTTTGTGTTCGCTTTGTCGGCAAGTTCAACATTTTCGAGGAAAGCCAGCGAAAAGTCTTTGGCTGCTTCACGGGTCATGCCCTTTAGTTCACCAAAGTACACCATGGTATCGAGCACTTTTGAGCGGGTGTACAGGCCACGCTCTTCAGGAAGGTAACCTACCTCGGCGGCTGTTTCAGGGCTCAGTTTTTTACCATTAACTAATAATTCGCCGGTACTTGCCTGGTAAATGCCAAGCAGCGAGCGAATGGTGCTCGTTTTCCCTGAGCCGTTTGACCCCAGAAAAGCAAACACCTCACCGGGCATAACATCGAAATTAAGTTCTTTTACAATCTCTTTGTCGCCAATGGTAAGGCTAAAGTTCTCCACGTGTACAATAGGGTGCTTCATATTACTAGTATACCAGCCTGGGCGATGCTATACTAATGCCATGAAAAAGCACAAGCGTTTCCAGCGTACGGCTGCCTTTACCATGATAGAGGTGGTTGTAACTATTGTTGTCATTGCCATTCTTGCAGCCATTACCACGGTCGTATACCTGGGCATTCGCGAAAACGCCAAGCAGGCCTCTAATCTTGTGGCAGTTGATGCCTACGAGAAAGCGATCCGCAGATCATTGCTTGAGAATGGAAAGCCCCCGGCAAATATGACTGTCGATGAGGTTTTGGCATTGTTTACTTCTCTTCATGATCAGTCCGTGGAGTTTACTCAGGCCATCAGTATAGGGGAAGACGCGACCTATGGGTATGCTCTGCCGCTATGTCTCGAGGGTGATTACCCGGCAACAGACATCTTTCCTGAGGATGTGTGCGCTGTCAATCGAATGACCATGCAGGGCTATGCTTCCTCATCACCTTCGGCCAAGCTTGTGATAGAAGTAGTCTACACAAAGGCCAATAGGGTTCTTTCGCACCTATCCCCCTACTATGTAAGTGATGCGCCGAAGACCTATTCAGCGGGATTGACGATGCACGCAGCAGCACAGGGTTCCATGGCTTTTACGGATGCCGAGGGGAATGTGTCAACTCGGAGTGTCTCTATAACCACCGACTATGGCGTAAGGGGTATTACATACACTGGTGGTGTCGACCAACAAGCGGCGCCCGGCCTTATTTTTGGGCTTAACTCAGGGGACGTGGCCGAGATCGCCTACTTTGCTGAAGGTGATGTTCTGTGTGGGCGAGGTCAGAAAGAAACAATCGCCGTAGGTGAAATGGCTCGCGCTATGCAAGATGAGATTGTAGCTATGCGGCAGGCCTACATTGATCAAGGGGGTAACCCTGCCGAGCTACCAAGCTACGAGTTTAATCTTGACTCCCAGGGGCAGCTATTGACGAGGTGTACTGTTACGATTAACTAAGGTATTGTGCTTCACTTCGCAATCTGTTAAAATACCATAGATATGGTACAAGTAACACGTAAAGACGAACGCGAAGCGAACGAAAATATTATTCGTCGTTTCAACCGAAAGGTGCTCCAGAGTGGTGTGCTCGCCGAGGCTAAGGCTTCGATGCGCTTTTCAAAAGACATTAGCAAGGTAGAGCGCCGTAAAAAGGCAATCATCCGCAAAGAACGTAAGGCCGACAAGCTTGCAAAAGCTCGTCTTGGTCTTCGCTAATAAAGGGCTCTCAAGGGGTGTCGCTTAAAGCACAGCTCGATAACGATATTAAAACCGCTCTTTTGGGCGGTGATCGTTTTCGCGGGGAAGTTCTTCGTGGCTTAAAGGCCGCAATTCTTAATGAAGAAGTAGCAAAAGGCGTGCGCGAAGCGGGCCTTGACGATGCTTCGATTGAACAGCTTATTGCCAAAGAAGTAAAAAAGCGCGCCGATAGCGCAACTCAATACGAAGCCGCGGGCCGACCAGAGCTTGTTGAAAGCGAAAATGCCGAAGCTGCGGTGCTGAAAGAATATCTTCCTGAGCAACTTTCAGAAGCTGAAATTAAGCAGGCGATTGACGAAACCATTGCCGCCCTTGGTGTGGCTGGCCCGCAGGCGATGGGGCAGGTAATCGGTGCGGTAAAGGGCAAGCTTGGCTCGAGTGCTGATGGCGCTGTGATTGCTCGGCTGGTGAAAGAATCGCTCGCTTCGTAAGGCGTATCTGTACATCACCACCAAAACCCTTTATTATAAGACTATATGATTGTATTTTTCGGTCCAGCAGGTGCGGGTAAAAGTATGCAGGGGCAAATTTTGGCAGCACGTATGGGCTGGCGTTGGTTAAGCGCGGGGCAGATCCTTCGCGACACCCACGACCCTGAAATTGTGCAAACGATGCACAAAGGAAAGCTTATCCCTCACGAGTCAATCACTCGTATTATGAGTGAGGCAATTACCAAAGCGGGCGATATCGACCAAATCATTCTTGATGGTTTTCCGCGTGAACTTCCCCAGGCTGAATGGCTGGTAAAAAGCAAGACCGACCATGGGCGCGATATTGGCCTTGTGGTAGTGCTTGAAGTCCCCCGTGATGAACTTTTAAAACGCCTCGCCATTCGTGGCCGTGCCGATGACACCCCCGAGGCAATTGACCAGCGCCTCAGTATTTACCGCCAAGAAATGTACCCCATCCTAGGCCTCTTCACCGAAGAGCGCATCCCTGTGGTGCATATTGACGGAACAGGTACGGTGGGCGAAATCCACGACCGTATTTTTGCGGAACTGAAAAGTAGAAACCTTGCAGCATAACAGAAACCTCCAGTTGAATTAAGAAAGAGTGAAGAATGCAGAAACCTAAAACAGCGGCTGAAATTGAAGCGATGCGCGAAGGCGGAAAGATCCTGGCGACGATTTTTGAGGGACTTAAAAGACAGGTAGCACCAGGCATTTCTGAAAAAGAACTCGATGCATGGGTTGATGCAGAAATTAAAAAGCACGGCGCGACTGCGACCTATAAAACCAGCGAAGTGAATTTCCCGGCCGCTATTTGTATTTCAACCAACGAACAAATTGTACACGGCGTTCCAACCGATTATGTGCTTCAAGAGGGTGATATTGTTGGCTTTGACCTCGTCATTACCTATAAGAATATGAAAACCGATAGTGCCTTTACGATGGTAGTAGGCGGGAAGCCGACGAGCGCCCAAAAACACCTTCTTCAAGCAACTGAGCAAAGTTTGTATGCGGGGATTGATGCTATTAAAGGCCCGGTACACATTGGCGATATTAGCGCTGCTATTGAGGGGGTGCTTAAAAAAGCAAAAGTAGGGATTATTCGCGAACTTGTAGGGCACGGGGTGGGGCACGAAATGCATGAAGCGCCAGAGGTACCTAATTACGGCCGCCGCGGCATGGGTGAGCTTTTGAACCCTGGTGACACCATCGCAATTGAACCAATGGCTACGCTTGGCAAGGAGCGTATTGTTCAGGAAGCTGACGGCTGGACACTTAGCACCCGTGATGGCAGCCTCACGGCGCACTTCGAACACACGGTGCTTATTACCGAGGATGGGGCAGAGATTCTTACTACCCTTTAAAAGACCCTCGCTGGGCCAGATATTCGTTTAAACTTCACAACTTCGACCACAAGCGCTATACTAAACCTATGCAAGAGTCGTCTCAATACGCTGTAGGTCTTGATATTGGAACAACCAAGGTGCGCGCTGTGGTTGCGCATATTGATAGTTCAACCGGGGTGCCAACCATCGTTGGCATTGGGCAGGCAGCAAATACCGGTATGCGAAAAGGGGTAGTCGTTAATTTGCAGGGGCCTGGCCGGGCGATTGACGAAGCCCTTGGTGAAGCTGAGCGCATGAGTGGCTACCAGGTGCATGCCGGTTCTATTAGCGTAAATGGCTCACATATTCTTACCACCCACGCCGATGGCATGGTGGCGGTTGGTGGGTCCGACCATGAAATTACCCCTGAAGACCTTGACCGCATTAAGGAAGTGGCTACCCTTGGCAAGGTTCCGGCGAACCGTGAAATTCTTGATGTTATCCCTCATGCCTATAAGCTTGACGGCCAAGATAACATCAAAGACCCCATTGGGATGACGGGCACTCGCCTAGAAATCGATGCCCATGTTGTCTCTGCCCTTACGCCGTATCTTGTAAACGTCGAGAAAGCGGCTGAGTCGGCCCAAGTTACCCCTCGCGCTATCGTGCCAACCTCCATGGCGGCGGCAAAAGCAGTACTGAGTGAGCAGCAGCTCGAAAACGGTGTGGCGGTGATTGATTTTGGTGGTGCCACAACTAGTGTGGCAGTGTACGAAGAGGGCGACCTGCAATATGTGGGCGTTGTACCCATTGGTGCGCATAATATTACCAACGACCTTGCCATTGGCCTTAAAACCGACCCTGAAGTCGCCGAAGAGGTGAAGCTAAAACACGCCTGCGCCCTTGGCCATAGCGAAAGCGAAGCAGTGAACGTCAAGCATGGCGGGGAAGTCATTACTTTCAGAACGGAAGATATTAACGAAATTGTTGAAGCCCGCCTTGAAGAGATTTTTGAAGGCATTCAGCACCATCTTAAAAAAGCTGGCCGCGCCGGTAAACTACCAAGCGGCGTCGTGCT
The DNA here is from genome assembly GCA_964368785.1 of uncultured Candidatus Saccharibacteria bacterium. Classification (GTDB taxonomy): domain Bacteria; phylum Patescibacteriota; class Saccharimonadia; order Saccharimonadales; family Saccharimonadaceae; genus Microsaccharimonas. Next base: position 141,902 of record CAYJCW010000002.1, on the reverse strand, counting down.
GGTTGGTGGTGGCGCAAAGCTGAAGCACATTGCTGAATATGCTAGGGAAACACTCGGCCTTGCAGCTCGCCTTGGTCAGCCAGACGGCTTTGGTGGTGTCGCTGAAGACATCGATAAATCTGAATTCGCTACAGCAATCGGCCTGATGCTCATTGATGCCGAAGGTGCCGCCCACGATAAGCCAAAATCAGGTGGGGGCATAAAGTTCAAAACGCTGAGCACTAAAGGCCTTAAGGGCAAGGCTTCAAAGTTCTTGGGGTGGTTTAAGCCGTAGCGGAACAAAAGGGCCCAGCGAGTGCGCTGAGCCCTGTACTCTAAAATGAAGATACCCCGGGCCAAACGGCCCGGGGACGCCCAATTTGGGCGACTTGCGCACATCGCTTTGCGGTGCGGTGCAAGCCTAGCATTTGCTAGTTACTCATATTTCGCGGGAAATTATGCCCGCAAGCCGATGAGCTCGGCTATGCATAGAGACACCCTAGTTCCGGCAGTCGCACGAAAGAGAGGACAAGGCGTCCTCTCCGTTTGCTAGTATACCGGGGATCTCCACATTGATGAGCGTTCCCTCCGGCGTTACTGTAGCCGACACTCCCTGCGCCCAGATGTGATCCTGGCGCTGGAACGTGCCCACCGTGCCACTGTCCTCTTCCGGCTCCGAAGCGTGGGGGTGCAGGATGACCTGAAACTCTTCCAGTCGCCTCGTAACCGGGTCGTAGGTGGTCACCCCGGGAACCCAGTCGATGAAGTGCGTCGGGTCGAACCCGAGGAGCAGGTGAGGGAAGTAGTCACCCTCCACCTGCTCGCACACGAGCACGGTACCGGGGAGCTCACCCGGGATGTCCCAGGTGTTGCCACGCTCCCTTGGTATCGGTTGCTTTGCCATCGACGCCAACGCCAGCGGGTCAACGCCTTCCAGCCGTGGGAGGAACTCCCACAGCAGCATGTGGCGCATCGCCTCGTCGGTCAGCCCTTCGTGGGACCGGCCCTGTGCCCAGATGGTAGCTGCACCGATGTCGGTCAACAGCTGGGCGATGGCGTAGCCGGCACAGTACTCGCCCTTGTGGCGGTAGATGTCGTTGCCACAGCTCTCGCAATCGAGGTGTGGTAACCGCCGGCTGGGGTTCTGTTTGGCGTAGGCCACGCCCTGCAGGGCAGTGATCCACTCGTCGAGGTCTTGCTCCGGCGGCAGGCCTTGGACGATGTCGATGATGGCACCACCGGCCGTGCCGCCTGCCAACAGCAAGCGCGCGACCTCGGCGGCGGGGCTTGCCTTGGGCGCACTGGGCGCCTTGACGGGCTGACGGCGGTGGATGGGGTTGTTAACGATGGGGGACACGGGGCCCCTTCCTGCAGGGGTATCCCTGCGTCGTAGGTGGTAATGGGAAATCTATGCGATGCCACGGAAAGGGTGGCATTGATGAATATTAAAACAAAAATTGCTTTATTTGTCAAATAAAAATATTGAGGGTTTATTTACGGGGCTGAGTGTGTTTTATTTTCTGTATCCTTGCGCATAAGCGTCTTGATTTTTAAACAAATCTGTGTTATAATTTAACCAATAAGAAATCGTAAAACGATAAAAGTAAAAACAAACATGGCAACTACAACAATTGAGCACGCAGGCCATGGAATGTTCGAGTTCCGCCGCGCGTGCCCCACTGGGCAAACAACAGCTGTTTTGTATTGTTCGTCACCCTTACCTAGATAGAGTGATGGGCGGCACGGAAGGGCTGTGGTAGAATAGAGCCAATGCCTACATCTTGGGGCATCGTTCGTGGCGCAGCTATGATTATCAGGAAGGTGAATACATGAACGCTTACGAGTCCCCATTGGCTAGAGGGGCGAGGCTCATTGCGCATCAACGCGACGAAGAGGCCGTGCGCTATACCCGTGCGGTGCAGACGGCGCGAGAGCTCATCAGTCAGGTGGGCGAGGGCGGCATTGCGCAAAATGACCTCGTGAAAAAGGTCGCCCAGACTACTGGCGTGCCGGTAGATATTGCCCTTTACGGGGTGTGCGAGCTTTGGGAGACTCTTGGTCTCGCACGCCGAGACAGGGCTACGCGCATCGTCTACCCACTGTCATAGAAAGATGCTGGTGGCCGCTTTCAAGCCTGTTCTTCGCGGAATGAAGAGAGCCTGCTTTTTTTGGGCGCTGTTCTCCGCTTGAGGAGCGGGCTCTTTTCATAGCGCTACGGCTCTGCAAAAATGGTGGAGTCAGAAAAGTTATTAAATAATGAGCTATACTAGAAGATATCATGGCCACCCCAAAACTCGCCATCTTCGACCTCGACGGCCTCCTTATTAACAGCGAGCCGTTTTGGCAGCGCGCTCACCGCGATGTGATGGTGCGTTACGGCGTTACCATTACCGCTGAAGATGTTCGTGCTCGGGCGGGGCATGTAACGCTGGATATTGCCAAGGAATGGATTGAGACGTTTCACCTTGCCATAGAGCCGCAAGTATTAGCCGATGAGATTGTCGGTTACGTTGTTGAGCGCATTAAACAAGAGGGCGAGGCGCTTCCAGGTGTGTATGCCACACTCGAACTTTTTACGCAGCACAATATCCCCATGGCGATTGGCTCGTCGGGTACATACAGTATTATTAACAGCGCCGTCGAAAAGCTTGGTATCGACCATTATTTTGTGTATAAACGCTCGGCGCTTGATGACGCCCGTGGTAAGCCGTTTCCTGACGTTTTTCTTTCGGTGGCACAAGAAGTAGGTGTTAATCCTCAAGACTGCATTGTCTTTGAAGATGCCCTGTCGGGGGTGCGCGCTGCTCACGCCGCTGGCATGAAAGTGATTGCCGTGCCTGAAAAAGAGAACCTTTTGAAGCCAGAGTTTCGGACCGAGCCAGATATAACGCTCGTGAGTCTGGACGAGTTGACTTGGAAGATGATAGAAGCAATGTGAAAGGGTCTGTGCTACTCATCTCAAGATGCAACTCAAGACACAACAACCCTATTGCCACAAGCCCCCACATGGTACAATAGGGAGTAACAGATAAGTATATATCGTGTATAGGGAGTAGACAGGCATGCCTGAAGTAAAACCAAGTGACATTCAGACCTTCGCGAGCATTAAAGTTGTTGGTGTTGGTGGCGCGGGGGGGTCCGCGGTAAACCGTATGAAAGAGGCGGGTCTGGCGGGTGTGCAATTTATTGCTATGAATACCGACGCTCAGGCGCTCCATAACAGCAAAGCCGATGTTAAAATTCACCTTGGCCACACCACAACCGGTGGCCTTGGGGCTGGTGCCGACCCTACCAAGGGTGAGGCCGCTGCTGATGAGTCCCGCGAAGAAATTCGTGATGCGCTTCAGGGTGCCGATATGGTATTTGTGACTATTGGTGCTGGTGGCGGAACAGGGTCTGGCGCGGGTTACGTTGTGGCCGAAGTTGCCCGCGAAATGGGTATTCTTGTAGTGGGTGTTGCCACCAAACCCTTCAGCTTTGAAGGCGAAAAGCGCCGCCAAAATGCCGACTGGGCCATTGGCCAAATGCGTCGCCATGTTGATACGCTTATTACGATTCCCAACGACCGGCTACTACAAACCATCGACCGCCGCACGCCGCTGCTTGAAACCTTCAAGATTGCCGACGACGTCCTTCGTCAAGGGGTACAGGGTATCTCAGAGCTTATTACCGAACACGGGCTTATTAACCTCGACTTTGCCGACGTAAAGGCAATTATGAGCAATGCCGGTTCGGCACTTATGGGCATTGGCCGCGCTAGTGGCGATAACCGTGCAGCATTAGCGGCTCAGCAAGCCATAGAATCACCCCTTATTGAGGTTTCTATCGATGGTGCGCGTGGTGTGCTTTTCAACGTTACCGGTGGCTACGACATGAGCATGTCTGAAATCCAAGAGGCTGCTGAAATCATTACCAGTGCGGTTTCGCCAGATGCGAATATCATCTTTGGTGCAACGCTTAAGCCTGAAATTGAAGACGAACTGGTAATTACAGTCATTGCAACTGGCTTCGATTCAGCCTATTTTCAAGATGATGCCCAACTTATGGCTCAAGATGATGCCCAGCAGGGTGATGCCTCGGAAAGAATAAACGCAGCTATTGAAGAAACCGAAGTTGAGGCGATCGACATGAATCTCGACCACAGTCAGTCTGCGGCTATTTTTGCTGAAGAAGAAACCAATAGTATTTGGGAACAACCAACCGAAGTCGATGACGAATCCGACACGCCCGCCTTCTTACGTCGCCGCAAAAAGAAGAGCAAGAAACACGAGGAATAGGGGTTTTATGGCGAAAATCATCATTGGTGACAGTCGAGTGATTGAATCACGCGAGGTGAGTGACGGGGTAACGATTCGTCGCCGCCGCGAAGCACCCGATGGCACACGGTTTACTACCTACGAGCGCATTGAAAAGCCAAACCTGGCGGTGATTAAGTCGAATGGTGCGCGCGAACTGTTTGACCGCGAAAAATTGGCGACCTCGGTGAAACGTTCAGTAGGCAAGTTTTTCACTTCTGAAGTCGAAATTGAAGAAATGATTGATACAATCGAAGAGCGCCTCTACGACCTCAGTGAGAATGAAATCACTTCACGCAACATTGGCGACACGGTGCTTGATGAACTTGCCGAGCGTAACGAAGTGGCCTATATTCGTTTTGCCAGCGTGTATCAAAAGTTTAAAACACTTGATGATTTTGTAAAAATCCTTGAAGAACGCCGCCGCCAAAAACAACAAAAGCAGGAACGGGAGGCTTAAATAATGCGGGTGGTCGTTATTTACAAAGAGCATACCGATTATGCCAGCGAAGTAAACAGTTACTTGCGTGATTTTGAGCATCAAACCGGCCATACGCTTGAAACGCTCGACCCCGAAACGCGTGACGGCGTAGGGTTCTGTCAGGCCTACGATATTTTAGAGTTCCCTACAATCATTGCCCTTTCTGATGATGGTCAAGTGCAAAACTTGTGGCGGGGCCGGCCGCTGCCAACGATGAGTGAAGTGAGCTACTATGTTTAGCTTTACGGCTGCAAAGCGGGTGCAGCATAAAGCTGAAGCTTCGCGACGAGCGGCGTATTGGGTACTTCTTGTGGCATCGGCTGTAGCGCTGCTCGCCGCCTTTACTCTTTCTATGGAAGAGATTCGTCTTATGAAAGATCCCGACGCCATTCTTTCTTGTAGTTTTAACCTTGTATTCAATTGCGCAACCGTTATGCAAACTTGGCAGGCGCAAGTCTTTTTCGGCATCCCCAACATGTTTATTGGGCTGATGGCCTTTCCGGTGCTTATTACTGTGGCAGTCGCTGCGTTGTGGGGTGGTGCCCAGTTTAAGAAAGGCTTTCTAAAAGCCATGAACATTGGCGTGCTCCTCGGTACTATTTTTGCCTACTGGCTCTTCTTTAACAGCCTGTATGTTATTCAGGTACTTTGCCCGTGGTGCCTTGTGGTTACAACTGCGTGTACGCTTATGTTGGCAGCTACCACACACCTAGGGCTCCGTGAGAATATCTGGAATTTTAGTAAAAAAGCGAACAAAAAAGTACAAAAGTTTCTTGCCGGGGGCTACCATCAGCTGCTTGTTGCCGCCTGGGTTGTTCTGATGGTCGCACTCGTCTTTCTAAGGTTTGGGGCAGATTTGTTTGCCTAAAAGGGCAGAAGGCCGGCCAACCTTGCGACCTGAACACAATAAGAGTATACTTATTTTAGAAACGTTTGAGCGGCCATCACCCGCGAGTTTTGGGAAGAACAGTTTTTGTGTTCACAGTTCGGTTATTCACCACTGCGCCTGCGAGGCCACAACAACTTACTAGACCCCAACGCGCACCCGGCGTCACAGCGGAAATAAAGTGCTGAAAGTCAAACCCTTTCGGAAATCGGATGGTACCACCCTTTATGCGGGTTCCGATGACCGAAGGGTTTTTGTATTTTAAAGAGAGTATTAAATAGTTATGAAATTGCGAACTGTGCAGGAAAGGAGACGGCGAATGCATCGACAATATATTGCCTGGTACAAACTTAAGGCTCAGATTGAGCAGACTGCTCCGGTGCGGCGATTTGCTCGTCAAGAGATATGGTGGTGCAGTTTGGGTGCAAATGTTGGCGATGAAGAGGATGGAAAGAACACTCTTTTTGAGCGCCCGGTTCTTATACTCCGAAAGTACAGTAGCAAACTATTCTTTGGTTTACCAATGACCTCGAACGTAAAAAAGACAAGATTTTACTTTCCTGTTAATGTTGATGGGATCGGACGTTCGGTTATGCTTTCACAGGGGAGAACACTAAGCAGTTATCGGTTGCAAAGGCGAATATATAAGCTGAACGATAATACTTTTGCGGGTATAGAAAAAGCCTACATAGGTTTAACCCTAGAAAAAACGATCTCCGCAGATTTCTCTGCGGAGTCTCCGGTGCCTAACGACAGTTTGTATCCTAATAGTAGCATATTGACTCAGAAAACTCAACAACAAGGAGGTTATTAAATGCATCGGCAATTGAAAAATCAAGAACAAGAGCCAACTCCACGCTATGTCGTTCAAGACATGACAGCTGATGAAATTGACGATGCAACTCGCATGCGCCATCAATCATGGCTTGATACATACGTGAACGATGAGTATGGTGTTACGAAGGAGTGGATCGATGAACACTTTCGGGTTAAACTCGATCCAGCAGGAGAATCAGCAAGGAGAGAACGATTTCTGGCGGGTAAAGCCAACGGCACGCTGCAAGCGTATGTTGTGTATGATGGCGATAATAAGATAATTGGGTGTGCCACACCATTTATTGAAGCATCAGGCGCGCAGCGGGTAGGTTCTATTTATACAGACAGCCGGTATCATGGCAAGGGCGTCGGCGCGGCGCTTATGCAAAAAATTATTGATACTTTCGATCCGAATAAGCCTATCGAGCTCGAAGTAGCCGTCTATAATGAAAAGGCGAAGGCGTTTTACCGAAAATGGGGTTTCATAGAGCAGCCGGGCACCGAAAATATGTTTGAGAAAATTCCAGAAATACGAATGATACGAAAGGCACAAAATGAAATTTCACGCTAATACCCGTCGTCGAGCCCTCGAATACGAAAAAGACATCGTCAACTACTGGAAAGAGAACAAGACGTTCGAGAAGTCCGTAGAGTTGCGCTCTAAAAACAATTCATACGTGTTTTACGACGGTCCTCCGTTTATTACCGGTGTGCCGCACCATGGAACACTCCTCAGCTCGGTTGTTAAGGACGTCGTGCCTCGCTTCCAGACCATGAAAGGCAGGCGTGTTGAGCGCGTGTGGGGGTGGGACTGCCACGGCCTGCCTGCGGAAAACTTCGTTGAAAAGAAACTCGGCATTACCAGCCGTCAAGAAATCGGTGAAAAAGTAAGCCTTGCCGATTACATTACCACAGCCCGCGAAAGCATGGTCCAAACCTCTGGTCTCTGGGAAGGTACGATCGACCGCATTGGCCGCTGGGTCGATTTTAAAGGTGCCTACAAAACCATGGACAAAAACTACATGGAAAGCGTGTGGTGGGCGTTTAAACAGCTCTACGAAAAAGGCAAAATCTACGAAGGTGAAAAAGTCCTTATGTACGACACGCAATGGGCGACGCCACTCTCGAAGGCCGAGGTCACAATGGACGCCGGGGCGTATCAAGATGTTACCGACCCAAGTGTGTATGTTAAATTCCGTCTTTATGATGATAACGATATGCTTGAAGACGGCGAGGTAGCCGATAGTACACCAAAAACATACATGCTTGCGTGGACAACCACGCCATGGACATTGCCCGGTAATACTGCACTTGCGCTTAACAAAGATGTCACTTATGCGAAAGTTGAATATAACGGCGAGTGGCTCATCATGGCGAAAGACGCGGTCGAACGTGTCATGACAGACGAGAAACATCAACCGCTTGAATACAAAATTATCGAAGAAATCAAAGGCGAAGACCTGCGCGATGTAGGGTATGAACCATTGTTTGTGGACCGTGGTCCGAACGCTCATACTATTTGGCATGCCGATTACGTCACGACCGAATCGGGTACTGGCATTGTTCACCTTGCACCAGCCTACGGTGAGGAAGACTTTATGCTTGCCAAAGAGAAGCATATCCCAGTGGTGCATGTGCTCGACGAATATGGTATCTATACCGAAGGCGAGTGGAAGGGTCTCGATGTGTGGGAGAATAACAAGGCCATCGCCAAAAAGCTCAAAGAAGATGGTATTGTTTGGAAAATCGACTACATCCGCCACGAATACCCCCACAACCCCCGTACTGGCCACCGCCTCATGTACCGCGCTCACCCTAGCTGGTTCTTCGATATCGATGACCAGCGCACCGAAATGCTCGAAGAAAACTCGCAGCACATTGAATGGTTCCCCGGGCACATCAAGCATGGCCGCTTCGAAAAAACTATCGAAACCGCACCCGATTGGAACCTTAGTCGCGACCGTTTCTGGGCCACGGCAATGCCGGTGTGGAAAGGCGATAAGGGCGGCATCAAGGTTGTCGGCAGTTACGCAGAACTGAAAGAACTTAGCGGGGTAGAGCTTGAAGATTACCACCGCCCATGGGTCGACGATATAACCTTCGAAATCAACGGCGAAAAGTTCACCCGCATTGATAAAGTCCTCGACTGTTGGTTTGAATCTGGCTCAATGCCTTTTGCGCAGTTTCACTATCCTTTTGAAAACGTCGAAAAGTTCGAAAACAACTTCCCGGGCGATTTCATTGTTGAATATGTTGGCCAGGTTCGCGCATGGTTCTACTATGTGCATGCGGTTAATGTTGGGCTCTTTGGGCACAATGCCTTTAAAAACGTCATTGTTACCGGTAACGTTGCGGGTAATGACGGTCGCAAAATGAGCAAGAGCCTTGGTAACTTTACCGACCCGAACGAGCTCATGGACAAATTCAGTGCCGACTCACTGCGTTTCTTACTCCTTAGCAGCCCGCTATTGAATGGGGAAGACTTCGCGCTACAAGATAAAGAAGTGGGGGACGTTGCCCGAAAACTCAGTATGGTCTGGAACATGTACGATTTCTTTACTATGTACGCCGATGTTGATGGCTGGGAATTTACCGACGACATGCGTGATGCCGCCGGCTTGCCAACCGACCCCTCGACACTTATCCGAGAAGGTTCGGATGAGCTTTTGCTGAACAACCCCCTCGACCAGTGGATTATCAGCCGGGTCCACCAGCTTATTGAAGAAATCGAAGCAAGCATGGAGGCGTACGACATCCCAAGTGCCACCAAGCCAGTGCTCCTCTTTCTTGACGATGCCTCAAACTGGTATGTGCGCCGCTCGCGCCGCCGTTTCTGGAGATCGTCAATCACAGCCGCAGGCGCTGAAGACGACACCGACAAAAACAACGCCTACCGAACGCTTCATTATGTACTCGTGCGTTACGCCCAGGCGGTTGCACCGTTCGTGCCATTTATGGCCGAAGAGCTTTACCACAAGCTAACGGGTAACGAAAGCGTTCATCTTACCGATTGGCCAGAAGTGAGCGGGGTGAACGAGCTCGTGCTCGACCGCATGGCTCGTACTCGCGAAATCATCGAACAAGGGCTTGGGCTCCGTATGCAAAAAAGCGACACCGAAGCGCAGATTAAGGTCCGCCAGCCGCTTGCCTTTGCGTCGTACGCCGGTGAACGGCTTGACGATATTTACGAGCAGATTATTATCGAAGAACTCAATATTAAAGAACTTCGTTTTATTGACGACCTGCCAACATATCTTGAAGCTTACGATAGTGTCGAAGGCTCTATCGATCCACTCCAATGGGTAGAAGTGAGTAAAAAGATTACCCCAGAACTCCGCCGCGAAGGCCTCGCCCGCGAAGTCATTCGCCATGTCCAGGCGGCCCGAAAAGAGGCTGGGCTTAATGTTGATGACCGGATCACGCTTGGCCTTCAGTCTGAAAATAAAGAGCTTCAGCAAGCTATTAAAGAACATGCAGATACGATTGCCACAGAAACTCTAGCCAGTGGGGTAGGGCAGGGCACATATGAACACAGCTCGGAGGTGGTAGTAGAGGGGGCGAGGTTGGGGATTTCGCTTGAGCGGGCCTCCTAGTGAAGAGGGGGCTAGCCTTGACATATCGTCTCGTCCGTGTTAAGATAATTGATATCAACCAGTAAACAAAAATAAAAGAGAAATAAATATTATGAACTCTGAAGTACCAAAGACTAACCCTGGTCTAGACCCAGCTATTAAGGCGCATCTTGAGCATGGAATCTTACATGGGGGTGAGGGCATGGGTCAAGACCGCGTCGATGCTATTATGGGCTATGCAGTAGCGGCGGCAGGCCGTCAGGCCGTTGGGCTTGAACAGAGTATCCCTAGCAGAAGTGCAGGGGCAGAAATTACTCCTGTTAACGATTTTGTTGCCGGTGAAATCGCAGACCTTACGGCAACTGAAGATCCAACTGATGTGGTCAAGATCGAGGCAACCTATAACCCGGTCAACCTTGTGCACTTACAAGAGCAGGCTGCTCGTGATGGTTGGTCAGAGGAGCGCTACGCAGCCGTTAAGGCTCAGCTTCCTAAATCTAAGCAGTAGGCGCGTTTGCCTATAAGGAATCAACCGGGAACATGCTCTCGGTTGATTTATTTTATGTTTTATGATATTATATAAATCATATGACTTGTCTTTACTTATAAGAAAGGTGGTGAGTCATACATGGACCAAACGCGGTTCGACGTTCTGCAGTCTGCCTTTCAGGTGCTGAACGAACTGTTTCTGCCGAATTCGGTGTGGGTGCTGAAGGGAGATTCCTTTGCGCTGACGCTGTTGGCGGAGCTGGACAGCGGCGAGACTGCGCCGCTAGACATCTACCTCCTCAGGATTCCTGAGGACAAGCGCCCGACTGCGCGGCGCCCGGCAGAACCTGACGGTACGCGTAGTTACAGGGCGCAGGGTCGCATCGACCCCGACGGTGAGCTGTTCGACGTTAATGTCTACGTCGAACGTGCACCCGACATGAAGGAGAAGCGGCCTTTCGTGCGCGTCTCGCCCGACTTCCACCGCCTTCTTAAGGAGCGGCAGGAGCGACGGCTGGACGCAGCGCTGGACACCCTCCTTGGCGAACCCCCGGTCGAATAGGCTGGAGGTTTGCCGCAAGCTATACCCCTCGGGGCTTTTCGCAGTTGCTTAACGCAGCTATGACGGAAAGCCCTCGAGGGGCTTTCTATTTGTGTTAAGCATGCCTGGCAGAGTGAGGGGTCACCGACGTCTTTTCTTGCTTACGTTTTAACCTCAACCCCACCAAAAGTTACCGTTCCGGTAAGGACCAGCACGGGGCCATCATGAGCTTCGCCGCCTTGGGCTTTGTTTTCAATACCGCCAGCAATAGGGGTAACGTGTGAAACGACTTTCCAGTCGCGGGGAACGCGGAGCTCAACCCCGCCACAAAGAACAAAGAAATCAAGCGTTGCCTGTTTTTTGAGCTTTGCATCGCGAAGGTCAATTGTAGCACCACCAAATATAGCCGTTGCTCGGCCGCCGCGGTAATCACTTGACTTGTTGTAGGTTTCGGAGCCGCTAAAAATAACCGACACGTCATCAACATGTGCCGTGTGCTCAACGGAACGCGGCCGACTTTTGGTGTGAATAAGGACCGACAGCCCCGCTGCAATTAAAATAATAGGGAAGATAAGGCTAAAGACGTTGAAGTCAACAACACCTTGCTCTTTCATGAACAGCAGGCTACCAACAACAAGAAGGACGATTCCCCATAGGTAATTGCGGCGAAGGTCGCCGATAAGTACAAAGCCGCCGGCAAGCACCACAAGGAGCGGCCACCAGCCCTTAAATGTTTCCCAGAAGGGGTAGATGTTAAGCGCGTTAAGGAGCGCACCTATGCCAATAGCGACGATGAGGACCCCGGTGATGATTCGAATAATAGTTTGCTTCATGCCCTTAGTGTAGCATGAGGAATGGGGGAAGGAAATGCGGGCGAATGCGGAAATGAACCGCAACACCCAAGGGCGAAGGTTGGGAGCTCTACGGGAATATTGACTTTATGTAAATTTTATGCTTAAATAAAAGTATACCGTGCGTATAAAACAAAAAAGATATATGAAAGAAAAGCGTCCACTATAATGTCACTGTTTCAATACCTTCAGTTGCAACCTATTGAAGAACCACTCGATGATGGTACGCCGAGCGAGCTCGACACGTACCTTCAGGATGATACTATCGACCTCTCGTCGGAAACCAGTGGCGAAGAGATTGCCGAGCGACTCGCCGAAATGACGCGCGATACTCAGTGTGAGACGCGCGACGAGCAGTAGCTCTTGCCTAAGGGGGCTAAAAGTGGTAGGGTAAGAAAAAATACAAAAGTTGAGATTTGTATTAACAATTAAAGGATGAAGCAATGAGGCAGAGGTGGGGCCGGTTGTTTTTATATTGGGAGTTTTCATGAAATCACACCTGCGTAAACTATCAACTCGAACTGCCTCGGCACTCTTTGCGTTTTTACTATTGGTGAGCGGTCTCACGGCTGGCTCGTCGCTTGTGCTTTCAATGGCGGCCGACGCAACCGGTACGGCGGCTACCGTTATGACCGAGGCCGAACTTATTGCGGCAGCAGCCGACCCGGCAGTTACGACTATTGGTCTAGGGGCCGATATCGCGCTGAGCCAAAAACTTGTTTTTTCAGGGCGGGATGTATACATTGATGGTAATAATCACACCGTTACCTACACTGCCGGAGGCGCTGGGTGGGGAAGCGATTATGTCTTCCAGGCGTACAAAATTACCTTCGGCACCAAAAACCTCGCAATTACTGGGGGCGATGCTGCGCTTTACGTGAACGGCTCAACCTACACTGCCCAGGGCACGCTTGACGTCTCGGGTAACGAGTTTGGCGGCATTGAGGTATCGCAAGGGGCTGGTGTAACGACGCCCGCCGTACTGAACACGACGGGTGCAACGGTCATTAATACTACCGAGGCACCAGCTCGGCCAACGGCATGGACAGATCAATCATCGGTAGCAAACGCTATGGTGAGCGGTGCGTTCACTAAGACGACCCATGGAGGAACTGACCAATATCACTATTACCTCAACCCAGCACACGCCGGTATTGTTGTTACGAATGTTACGGATGGCACTACTTACGCCAGTGCGCAGGCCGCGATTGATGCGGCAACGGCAGGTGATACGCTTCGGCTTGATGCTGACATACTTCTTGCGGCGAGCGGCACGCCCACCATTCGGCTCACAAAGCCGCTGACGTTTGATGGTAACGGCAAGACAATTACCGCGCCCTTTGCCCGAGGAGCGCTTGGCGGCCAAGATAATACCGCGATTGCTGTGGTGTCTGCCGGGGTAATTGTGAAGGATTTGTCGCTGGTCAGTACCGATCCCACTAATCCTGCGCATGGTATTGTTGTTGATGGCCGTCCGGCAGTGGTTGATGGTGTGGTACTGCAAAATATTACCACCAACGGCGCAACTGCCGGGGTAATTATCAACGGCGCGGCGGTAACGATTGATGGCATAGCTACCAGTGGGAGTCTATGGTACGGGGTCGGGATTGATAAGGGAGCGGCGCTCACGATTCAAGGCATCACGAGCCATACCGAAACGATTCACCTAAAGAATGATGACAACACAGGGAGCACACTCACGGACGTAGCGGGCCGCTACCTAAGAACAACGAGTGGCGGTGCTGATTTTTACGTTCTTGGAACAGAAACGCCGCCGGCACCAGTCATTCCCGTTGACCCTGTTGAGCGTGTGCTTACACCACTCACCCCGGCAGTATTTCCGGCTCCGGTGAGCCCAATCAGCGCCCAGCAGTTAGGGCTGCCTGCTGGGGCGGATACGCAGGATCAAGCTCGTACTAAAGGCGCTGCCGACACTAAGGGGGTAGCGACCGAAAAGACGGTTGCTCAGGGAGTAACCGAAGCGGAGCATAAGGGCCTTTTCCTTGGCGTGGCGTGGTATTGGTGGGTGGTGGGCCTTGCGGCTCTTGCGCTCGTTGCCTGGTGGGTGGTTGCGGCAGTTCGCCGCCGGCGTGAAGAGGCGTAAAGTGCTATACTAAGCCTATTGTGAAGGCTAGCATCAAGAAACACGCAAAAAAAATACTCATTCCGCACCAAGAGAACCAGTATCGGCCGCATCTTATTCGGGCGAGTGGCTTAACGGCAGTGTTGGCGTTGGCGCTTTTGGCTCAGTTGGCCTATGGCTTTGTGACGACGGGGCACCTGAGCGTACTGGGGCGGGTGTCGAACGTGCTCCCTGTTGAATTGCTAGAGAGCACGAATGCAGAGCGAGCTCGGCAAGGCTTGCCACCCTTGGCAGCCAATGAAGCGCTGAACCAAGCGGCCTTATTGAAGGCGCATGACATGTTTACTAATAATTATTGGGAGCACACCTCGCCGAGCGGAGTAGAGCCCTGGAAGTGGCTGGGCGATGTGGGGTACGCGTATCGCTATGCTGGCGAAAATTTGGCAAAAAACTACCCAACAGCAGCAACGACGGTAAAGGCCTGGATGGGTTCGGCGGCGCACCGGGAAAATGTTATGAACGAGCACTACGCTGATGTTGGGTTTGCAGTGCTTGATGGCGTGCTTGACGGGCAGGATACTACGTTGGTGGTTGCTTTGTATGGGGCGCCGGCAGTGCTCGAGCCAGATGCGCCAGACAGGGCAGTGCAGGGCGAACGCTTTGTGGCCCCGGTCTCTACCACTGGGGCGGGTGGCGGCGTACACCCTTTGAGCTTCTTTGGGCAGGCAGCGCTTTCGGTGAGCCCGGTGACGGCTGGCCTCCTTGCAGTACTTGCACTGGTAGCCGCAGTAGGGGCTGTTGCTCATCATTACCGAGCGCAGCTACCGAAGGCCTGGCGCCAAAATTGGCGGCGCAACCACGGGATGTATACTTTTTGGGGCATGATAGGCCTTGGCGTGATGATTATTTTGGGTACTGGTGGCGGGTCGTTGTAAAGATAGCAGTACTTTGGGTTGAAATCCGTGAGCTTACGCAAGGGGGGAGCTTTACTTTCCCCACCATCTCTGTTACAATTACATACTGATTGTTAACAACAAAGGATTATATAAGAAATGGCAAAAGCAGTCGTTAAGATTGGTGGCAAGCAATTTGTTGTCGCTGAAAAAGAGACCCTCATGGTGGACCTCCTCCCTGAAGGAACAAAAGAGCTCACGCTTGACGCGCTGTTGGTGATTGATGGTGATAAAACCACTGTCGGCACGCCAACGGTTAACGGTGTGAAGGTGGTTGCCAAGGTTATTGAAGAAGAGGTAAAGGGCGACAAAGTCCAATACATTCGCTACAAGGCCAAAAAGCGCGTCCACAAGGTAAATGGTCACCGCCAAAAGTACTCGAAGATTGAGATTAGTTCAATCAAGTAGCGGGCGCACATAGAAGCGCACAGCTTTTTAGTAAAAATCACCTCGGTATAGCCGGGTGATTTTTAGTAGGGTGCATTGTTTGCAGAGAAAGGAGAGGCTGTACCGAATACGCTCGTGTTGCGTTAGGTGTTGAGAGTAGCGGGCTTGCAAGCGTAGAAACTTGACTATACGTACAAAATGTGCTACAGTAAAACTCAGTAACAAGTAACGTATAAAACAAAAACATATAAAAAGGATATTTTATGAATGAGCACCTTGCAGCATCACCAGGCGAGATGAACCGAGTGGATAGGGAGAACCGGGAGTTATACCGGGAACATCGTCGGGCAGAAGCCGGAAAAGAACTTGCGGGTCGTGCAATGAACGAAGCTCTTCGTGGTTCGTTGGGCGGGCTCTCTGAGGAGGAGGACGATAGCGTAGGGGGCTTTGAGGAATCATCGTTTCTTGCCGAAGAGGTCCTTAGTGAGAGTAAAGCGTTTTATGCGGAACATAAAGACACCCTTCATGAGATAGCTCTCGCCGAAGACAAAGAGCGTGATGCCGCGGCTGGATTACCCGAAGCCGACAATTCGAATTAGTCTCTTGTCTTTGTGATGCATCGTACTTTTGCTGTTCATACGGTTTCGTTACTTCGGAAATAAGAGAGGCATTTATTTCTCTCGTCTCCCCATGCTATAATCATTGTAATGAACGAGGGTAAAACGAACATGGCCACAGTTATTGCTGTGACAAATCAAAAGGGGGGTGTTGGCAAAACAACAACCTCTATCAATCTTGCTTATTTTTTGGCGAAGGCTGGTAAAAAAACGCTTTTGGTTGATTTTGACCCTCAAGGCAACGCCACAAGCGGGTTGGGCATCGACAAAACGGCCCTTACGTATACCATGACAAACGTCGTGAAGGGAGAGGTGCCACTGAGCCAAGCTGTTGTTCAAACTGAGCATAAAAACCTTTGGTTGGCGCCAACTACCTCGGTGCTAGCTAATACCGAGGTCGAGCTTGCCCAGATTGATAAGCGATTTTCGCGGCTAAAGCTGGCCATTGAAGCATCGGGCGGCGCGTTTGATTTTATTGTCATTGATAGTCCGCCAAGCTTAAGCCTGCTTACGGTAAATGGCCTGATCGCCGCCCAATATGTGTTACTCCCGGTACAGGCAGAGTTTTATGCTCTTGAAGGGCTTGGCCAGCTGCTTGAAACCATGAAGCTGGTGCGCAAAGGCATGAACCCCCGGCTGGAACTCCTTGGGGTGTTGCCCACCATGCTCGATAGCCGCACAACGCTGAGCAACCAGGTGCACGATGAAATCAAACGCCATTTTCCTGGCAAGGTATTTGAAACAACCATCCCTCGGAATATTCGTTTAGCCGAGGCGCCAAGTCACGGGCTGCCAATTGGGGTGTACGATAAATTCTCAAAGGGTTCGCGCGCCTACAAGGCACTAGCAAAAGAGGTGATTGAACGCTCCGCGGCGCTACATCAGGCCACGCCGGGTGCGGCGTTTCAGGGGGCTGCATAATGGCGGCAAAAAAAGGCCTCGGCAGAGGGTTTGAAGCACTGATTCCAACAGGGCTTATCGACGATAGCTTTAACCCGAATACCCCATTTGACCCTACCGCGCAGCAAGACGAGAAGGTAAGCACCTTGCAAACACTGCCGCTTGCCAGTATTCATCCTAACCCCGGCCAGCCGCGCAAAGCTTTCGATAATGAGGCGCTGCAAGAGCTCGCGGGGTCTATAAAAGAGCATGGCGTACTGCAGCCGTTGGTTGTGGTAGCGCATAATGGTTCGTATCAAATTGTTGCGGGTGAGCGCCGCTATCGGGCTGCAAAGCAAGCAGGCCTTGCTGAGATTCCGGTCATTATTCGCACGCTGAGCGGCCAGCACCAGCTCGAGGTGTCGTTGATTGAAAATATCCAGCGCCGCGACCTTAACGCCATCGAAACTGCAACGGCCTATGCCAAGTTGCGCGATCAGTTTAATCTTTCTAATGACCGTATTGCCGAGCGAGTGCATAAATCATCATCGGCTGTTGCTAATACAATGCGTTTACTAAAACTGCCCGAAGCAGCCCAGGTTGCCTTGGCAGAGGGCCGCATAAAAGAAGGCCAGGCTCGGCCATTGATTGGCCTTGATGCGAATATTATTGCCGAAATTCTTCCTCGCATTATTGAAGAAGAGTGGAGCGCTCGTAAAATTGAGCAGTATATGGTAAATCTTAAGAAACAACTTGGGGGCGAAGAAGGGGCACGAGCTCAACGTAAGGCCGATGAAATTGCCTTGCAGCACGAAGCCCGTATAGAGAAACTTCGGGCGCGTCTGGCTGCAAAGGTAGACCTACGCATTAACACTAAGGGGGCAGGCACCTTGGTGATTTCCTTTAAAGATTTGGCTGAGTTTGAGCGTATTCAAAGTTTGCTTGAAAACTAATGCCCTGCTTTATTACTCTAAGAACGGCATCGCGTAACCCCTAAAAATAAGGCGTAGAGACCCTTATTTTAGAGGCGTGAAGCTGGCTTCGGGGGTAAAAAAGGAGGGCATTAGTTTTCAAGGCCAAATCTTAAATACGGCTAAAATCCGCGTACTTGGTTAAAAGGAAACAACCGGAAGGCAACCGGCCCGACAATATCGTACAGCGGAATTGCTCCGAGGCCGTTACGAGAGTCAAAAGAGAAACCGTCTTGGCGGTGGTCGCCTGAGACGAAGAGCTCGTCGTCAGGTACAATCATGTCTACCGCGCCGGCCGTGGGCTTTTGGGGCTCGCCGTTGTTGGCATCGTCGGGGTTAAAGCCGTCGGGGTGCTCGCCGTTGTAAACGGTGAATGACCCATCTTTGAGTACCACACGCTCACCAGCGAAGGCGATCACTCGCTTCACGAGGTGCTCGTTTTTGCCATTGCCGGTATAAATGGGGTTTTTAAACACAATAATCTGGCCTCGCTCAGGAACGTAAGGCTTATTTTGAAGGTGAGCCCAAGTAACAACGGTGCGGTTAATAATGAGTCGGTCGCCAGTATGCATGGTAGGCTCCATGCTGGCCCCTTCAACATTGTAACTTCGAAACACAAAGCTATTAATTAATACGGTGCCAATAATAACGCAGACGACAAATATACCAAGGCTGATGAGGTCCTTCGCAAGAGGGTGGCGAGTGAAAAAAGAGGCTTCCATAACCTTATATAGTATACGGTATGGCGCTAAGAAACACCATTGTTTGCTTCAAAAGTATAGTTCAGTAGCGTATAATTAGATGAGTTGTATGAATAAAAACCAGAACTCAGTCGACGGATTTATTCCGCGCCAGCAAGGGGCTCATATTGGTGAGCTTCATGATGTAAGTAATGCCCACCGTGTACGGCGTGGCCATCGTGCCCAGGCCGGTACGCATGCTTCCCATGCTCAACCCTCGAGGGCCGGCGGTGTAGCGGGGCTCGGTCGCGATGATATTAGTGAATCACTTCGTGGTATTGATGAGCCTTCGCTTGGTGCGCCTAAAAAATCACGTCGGCAACGCCGCAAAGACGCTGCGCTAAAGCAACCGCGGCGTAAGGCTCGACGTATTATTAAGTGGGTGGTCGTGCTGATTGCCCTCGTGCTTGTGGCGGTATTTGGGTATGTCGTTTTTAAGGTGGTGTTTGCGAGCAATAATGTTTTTAAGGGTAATTTTTTCGATATTGTGCAAAACCAGCCGCTTAAAGAAGACGCCCAGGGCCGTAGTAACTTCTTGATTTTTGGCACAGCCGAAGACGACGAAGGCGGCGAACATGGGGGGGCGAATTTGACCGACTCGATTATGGTACTCAGTGTGAGCCAGACGAAAAAAGATGCCTATATGCTGAGCTTGCCGCGCGACTTATGGGTACGTTACCAAGAAACCTGTACGGTGGGGAACCAAGGCAAAATCAATGCTGTGTACTTTTGTGCTTCAAATGATGGCGAAGATGAGTCGGCTGGCGCTCACGCGCTTGCCTTAAAGGTGGGCGAAATTACCGGCCTTGCTATTCAGTATTATGTTCATCTTAATTTTACCGCGGTAGTGCAGGGTGTTGATGCGGTAGGTGGTGTTGATGTAACGATTCAAAGTGAAGACCCACGGGGTATTCTTGACCGAAACTTCGACTGGAAGTGCGGGTACCGCTGCTACTATGTGAATTACAAAAATGGGCAGTCTGTTCACCTTGATGGCGAGCACGCTCTTGCTTTGGCCCGCGCCCGAAATGCTGCCGGCGGCTATGGCCTGCCAAATGGTAACTTTGACCGCGAAAAAAACCAGCAGCTCATTATTAAAGCACTTCGCGAAAAGGCCTTGAGCGCCGGTACGCTTACGAATATTGGTTCGGTAACCGGTCTGATTGACGCGCTTGGCAACAATCTTCGCACTAATATTGAAACAAAAGAAATCCGCACGCTTATGGATCTTGCTGCGAAAATATCGGGCGATAGTATTATCTCGCTGAGCCTTAACAAAGAGGGCGAGATGCTGGTAACAACGGGTAACTATAATGGTCAGAGCATTGTTCGCCCGGTTGCTGGGTTGCTTGACTATAGCGGTATTCAGGCATATGTAAAGAAGCAGGTCTCAAGCGAGGCGTTTGTACGCGAGGGCGCAGTCGTAGTCGTGCTGAACGCCAGTGAAACAGCCGGCGCCGCACAACAGTTGGCCGACGCCCTAGAGAGTAAGGGCTTTACGGTTGGCACTCCAGGTAATGCCCCGAGCGGTACGTACGGCAAGTTGGCAATTTACCAATTGGGCGATGGTATGGCCGCTACTGCCGCCAAGTTGGCATCGCTTTATGGCGTTACTCCTGTCGCGGAGCGCCCGCCGTTTAGTGTTGTGGGGGATGCAGACTTTGTTGTGGTCATTGGTGATGCATCGGCGGTTGGGCTATAATGAGGGCACCTATGGAGTTTCTAAAATTTGTTCGTAAACGGTCGTTTTTGAGCGAGTTAACCTATGCTTCGCTGAATATTGCGCTGGCGATTGGCGTGCTCCTGATTGTTCGCTACACCGATGCTATTTGGTTTGCCATTGCTTTGGTGATGCTGAGTAAGTGGCGGGTCTTTGCGGTGCGGCCACGCTATTGGTGGGCGAACCTGCGGTCAAATATGGTTGACTTTATCGTTAGCGTGAGTGTTGTCATGCACCTTTACACCATTAATATTTCAGCAATTGCTGACCCGCAGCGCCTACTCCTGATGGTTGCTCTGACGGTGTTGTACATCATGTGGCTGCTTTATGTGAAGCCACGCTCGAAGCGTTCGTACGTGGCCCTACAGGCGGGGGTAGCCACTCTTTCAGGGGTTGCGGCGCTGTTTACCGTTTCGTATAACTGGCCGGTGTCTCTTGTGGTGCTGCTGATGTGGCTTATTGGGTATACCTCGGCTCGCCACTTGCTTTCCTCGTACGATAATGAAACACACGGCCTCTTCTTAAGCCTTGCCTGGGGGTTGGTATTTGCAGAAATCGCTTGGGTAGCCTACCACTGGACTATCGCGTACCCACTGCCTATTTACCCTGCACTTATGATTCCGCAGGTAGCAATTATTACTGCCTTACTGAGTTTTTTGGGGTATAAGCTGTATGATTCGTATTATCATCACGATAGGTTCCGTATGAGTGACGTAATGCTGCCATTGTTATTTAGCTTAAGTATTATTGCGCTTCTTCTGGTTCTTTTTAACAGAGTTGGCACGGCTATTTAGAAGCTCAGCCCGCAGCGTATCGTGGAGCCCCTAGCAACCTGAAGAACGGCATCGCGTAACCCCTAAAAATAAGGCGTAGAGACCCTTATTTTTAGAGGCGTGAAGCTGGCTTCGAGGGTTCGCTAGGGGCTCCACGATACGCTGCGGGCTGTGGTGGTCTATTCACTTTATCGAACAGTAAAATATAGCCGACTGTTTGCTGAAGTAGAAGACCAAACTGAGCAGCATACGTAACAATTTCGTTATGTTGCTCGGGGTCGGCTTCAAGTAGTAGTTTTCCGCCCTGCACAAGTTTTTCTGGCGTTTGTTCAATAAGTTTGAATATAAGCGCAAGGCCATGATCCCCGGCAAAGAGTGCTGCGGCGGGTTCGTGGTTGGTTTCTGGTGAGCGTTCCCATTCGGGGTCAACGTAAGGGAGGTTGGCGATTACGATATCGGCGACGAGGGGGTAGGGAGTGAGCAAATCGCCATGCAGGAGCACAACTTCAGCGCCCAGTGTTTTTGCGTTTTCTTCAGCAACTGTGAGCGCATGGCGGCTGGCGTCAATAAGCGTTACCTCGGTTTCAGGGTATTCGAGCTTGGCGGTAATACCAAGGTTACCGCTGCCGGTGCCAACATCGACAATACGTAAGGGGCGTTCTTTCAGTAGGCTGGCGTTTTTAGGCAGTGCTGTTGCAAGAAGCTCAATGAAGTCTTCGGATTCGGGCCGGGGAATAAGTGTGGCGGTTGTTACCTTAAAGGGGCGACCGTAAAAGTCTTTATGGCCAATAATATAGGCAACCGGAACACGGTCGAGCCGGAGGTCAAGTCGAGCGTTGGCGATTTCTTGGTGGCGAGCATCGAGCGGGGTATCGCTGTGGCCATGAAGCCAGGTACGAGGTTGGCGGAGGGTATGTGCCAAAATGAGCTCGGCATCAAGGCGGGCACTCGGAATTCCGGCAAACACCAGCCGGCGGATTGCCTCGGCCAGCCAGTCGGATACGAGGATGCTTGACTTATTTACCATTCTGTGCTATAGCTTACCACAATGACGCAGTAAAATAAACAACTACCCGGCGCTCTGTGCGGCCAGCTCGCGCTCGTATGCCTGCAGGTGCTCAACTAAATCGTCAATTCGGCCGTCCATCGCCTGCGGAATACCACTGCGGCTATAGCCAATGCGGTGGTCAGTAATGCGGTCTTGTGGGAAGTTGTAGGTGCGGATCTTCTCAGAACGGTCACCCGAGCCAATCAGGCTGCGGCGTTCAGCGGTGAGCTTGGCGCTTTCAGCGTCAATTTTTTGCTGCAAAAGGCGGGCCCGAAGGACGCTCATGGCTTTTTCTTTATTTTTAATTTGCGATTTTTCATCTTGATTGGTAACCACAAGGCCACTGGGAAGGTGAGTGATGCGAACGGCTGAGTCGGTGGTATTTACCGATTGCCCGCCATGGCCCGAGGCACGGAAAATATCGATGCGCAAATCAGCAGGATTAATTTCGATGTCGGTTTCTTCAGCTTCGGGAAGCACGGCAACGGTAACGGTGCTGGTGTGAATCCGCCCCTGACTTTCGGTTGCCGGAATACGTTGTACGCGGTGAACGCCCGATTCAAACTTAAGTTGAGCATAAGGCGCATCACCTTTAACGCCAAATACCACTTCTTTATACCCACCAGTGTCGTTGGCGCTCTCAGAAAGAAGCTCGGTTTTAAGATTGTGAGCTTCGCAGTACCGCAGATACATACGATACAGTTCGGCGGCAAACAGGCTGGCCTCGTCGCCACCAGCACCAGCACGAATTTCGATAATAATATTTTTTTCATCATTGGGGTCTTTGGGGGCGAGCATCGCGAAGAGCTCTTCTTCAAGTGTAGCGAGGTGCGCCTCGGCTTCGGCTGCCTCTATTTTTGCTAGTTCGGCAAGCTCGTCGTTCCCTTGAGCAAGCTCTTTAGCTTCGGCAAGGTGTGCTTCTAGTGTTTCGCGAAGGGTGGCTTTTTCAAGAATATTTTGCAATTCAAGCAGGCGCTTATTCTTTTTAGAAAAGTCTGGGTCGCTGTAAGCGGTTGGTTGCGCTAAAAAAGCATCGAGGCTGCGTTGCTCGGCGGTGAGTTCGGTAATGTTGAGTTCAATTCGCGGCATGGTTCAAGGGGTATTATAGCATTTTTTAACTATAAATAACAGAGGCGAGATGGCTTACTTCTTTTTGGATTTTGATTTTGTCACGGCACGCCGCTCAATTGTTACGATAATCCATCGGGCGGATTCAATGAGCCACCACCCGGCAAGGCCGAGCGTTATTAGGTAGAGAGCCGTTGTAAAAGCGCTTGCTTCAGGCGTAAGCCCACCAAGCCGCTCAATGAGGAGGGCGGCAACGAGGGCAGTGATAAGGCCAAGGGCTATCGTAAGGAGGCCCGGAAGAAGCCATCGTTCAAAATTTCTTTTTTGCGCCATGTTTTTGGTGTTGGCCGCTGCATTAGGGGAGCGTTTTTTTGCTTGTGGTTTTGTCATAGCCTTATTGTAACAAAAAAGTATTAAGGAGTATAAAAACTCCCCGGAAAGGGGAGCTTTGAAGAAGAAGCGAGGACCTTATTGGTCTTCTTTGCGCGCCTTGTTGGCAGCAGCCTTTTTAGCCTTGTTGGCAAGTTCAGCCTTGCGCTTTTCAGCGGCAGCAGCACGGTTTTTGAAGCGGTCAACACGACCTTCGGTGTCAATAATTTTTTCTTCACCAGTGAAGAAGGGGTGAGAGGCGCTCGAAATGTGCATCTTTACAAGGGGGTATTCGTTGCCGTCCTCCCATATAATTGTTTCGGTGGTTTGTGCCGTTGACTGAGTCAAGAACGCAAAACCGGCGACGTCATCGCTAAATACGACGGGCCTATAGTCGGTTGGGTGTAGGTTGGTTTTCATAATCTGGTCTATTGTATCTGTTTTTGCGGTTTTTGTAAAGAGGTACTCTTGCAGGGTTCATTACACTAAAGCGGAACAGCCTGTAGAATTAGGTTTGTAAAGAACAACTAATTCGAAAGAACTGTTCCGTTTTAGTGTAATGAATCTAGGCTACCCCCCGTTGCAAATCTCCAAGAAATCTGCTACAATAAAGAAGTAACGAGTTTTAACGAAACACCCGTATCGCAGTTACTCCTGGTGCTAAAAGTGCTGAACGTATCTCTAAGGTAGTTCACACACGGCCGAAGGCGCGAACGGGGAAGTAAAAGGAGTAATTTCATGGCTTCACCGAAGACTATTGAAGTTGATATTAAAAAGCTGCTCGAAGCTGGTGTCCACTTTGGTCACAAAACGAGTCGTTGGCACCCTAAAATGGCACCTTACATTCACAGCAAGCGTCAAGATTCACACATCATTGACCTCACCAAGACCGTAGAGGGTCTTGAAAAGGCGTTGCCATTCCTGACGGCAACTGCAGCTGCTGGTAAGCCCGTTCTTTTTGTGGCTACTAAAAAGCAAACGAAAGAAATCGTCAAAAAGACTGCCGAAGAACTTAACCAGCCATACATGACCAACCGTTGGCTTGGCGGCACACTTACCAATGTAAGCACTATTACGGCGCAAATTAAGAAGCTTAAAGATCTTGAGCGCAACATGGCGTCGGGTGCCTTTGAAAAGAAGTACAACAAGCTTGAAGTTCAGCGGTTCCAGGAAGAAATTGACGAACTAAACGCTAAGTATGGGGGCATTAAAGATCTTTCGGGTAAGCCGGGCGCCGTTGTGGTGATTGACGTGTTGGGTGATCTTAACGCAATTAAAGAGGCAAAGACCCTTGGCGTGCCTGTAGTTGGCTTGGTTGACACAAATGCCGACCCAAGCCTTATCGACTATGTTATTCCAGGTAACGATGACGCCATTAAGGGTGTTTCGGTGATTCTTGATTACATTGCTCAGGCAATCGCCGAAGGCAAAGGAGTAACGGTAAAAGAAAAGGGTGGGGAGGCGTAAAGCGCTATGGCTGTATCAGTAGAAGACATTAAAAAGCTTAAAGAATTAACAGGCGTTGGGCTCGGCGATGCAAAAGCAGCGCTGGTAGAGGCTGAAGGCGATTTCGATAGAGCACTTGAAGCAATGCGCAAGAAAGGCATTACGAAAGCTGAAAAGAAGGCTGACCGCGAGGCGCTTGAAGGCGTGATTGAAAGCTATGTCCACGGTGGCCGCATTGGCGTGCTTGTAGAAGTAAACTGTGAAACTGACTTTGTTGCTCGTACCGACGGTTTCAAAGAGTTCGCGCACAATGTTGCGCTTCAAGTTGCTTCAATGTCGCCAATCTACGTATCTGAAGCGGATATTCCTGCTGAAGAAATCGAACGGGTTCGTGCTGAAGCAAAAGCCAGCGATGCGCTTGCCGGTAAGCCTGCCGACATCATCGACAAGATTGTTGAAGGCCAGGTTAAAAAGCACTTTGCTGAAAAGGTGCTTTTGAGCCAAAGTTATATTATGGACGATTCGCAAACGGTTGCCGATTACCTAAAAGAGACCATTGCTAAAACGGGTGAGAACGTTGTTGTTCGCCGTTTTACGCGTATGGAGCTTGGTGTTAACGACTAGTTTCCCTGTCAATAAAAAACGTCCCTGTGAGGGGCGTTTTTTATAATGCTGTATACTAGAGAGAGATAACAAAAAGGATAAGAAATGTTTGACACGAACCAATACGACCAGCGATTTACCGCAACCGTTTCACACTTTGAAGATGAACTAAAAAAAGTACGCACCGGCCGTGCCCACCCAAGTATGCTCGATAGCTTACAGGTTGAAGCTTATGGTCAGAAAATGCCCCTTAACCAGGTAGCGAATGTTATGGCGCCTGAGCCACAGCTTATTACGGTAACACCGTTTGACCCATCGAATATTCAGGTAATTGCTTCGGCTATTCGGGCCGATCAATCGCTCGGGCTTAACCCAAGCGATGATGGCCGGTTGATTCGGGTGCCGATTCCACCGCTTACCGAAGAGCGTCGCAAGCACATTGTAAAACAAACTGCCGATAAGGTTGAAGAAGCGCGTATTGGTCTGCGCACTATTCGCCAAGATGCGCTGAAAGAAGCGAAGCGCCTAAAAGATGCTAAGGAACTTTCAGAAGATGACCTTAAGCGTGTTGAAAAAGCAATTGATGATTCTGTTGCCAACTTTAATGGGAAAATCGATGTGCTTTTTAAAGAAAAAGAGAAAGAAATCCTTACCATCTAATGGTCGATTCTGCGAAAAAGCAGCCTGCCTCGGCGGGTGATGATACTCTGACCGTGCCACGTCATATTGGGTATATTGTCGATGGGAATCGCCGCTGGGCTAAAAAGCATGGCCTCCCTACGTATGAGGGCCACCTTGCGGGCTATAATGCGTTAAAGGATGTTGCTAGTGCAACGCTTGAAGCGGGCGTACAGTACATGTCGGCTTATATTTTCTCAACTGAGAATTGGAAGCGGAGCGCAGATGAAGTCAAGAAGCTCATGGCATTAACGCTTCGTATACTTGAGTCTGATTTGCCAGAGTTTCAAAAGCGAAACATTCGTCTTAAGGTTGCTGGGTCAAGGGAAGGCGTTGACCCAAAAATCATAAAGGCGATTGAAAAGGCTGAACGCGAGACCGCTAAAAACACTGCCGGAGAGCTTATTCTATGCTTTAATTATGGCGGGCAGCTGGAAATTACCGAAGCGGTTAAAAAAATTGTTCAATCTGGCGTATCGGCTGATGTAATTACTGAGGAACATGTTGCTGCAGAGCTGTATGCCCCAGAGGTACCACCAATAGATATAATTGTTCGCACGAGTGGCGAGCAGCGCCTGAGCAACTTTATGCTTTGGCGGGCAGCCTATAGCGAATTGTTATTTTTGGATAAGCAGTGGCCAGAAATGACAAAAGACGACGTGCGCTTTATAATAGAAGAATACTCACGTCGTTCGCGTCGGTTCGGCGGCTAGTTAATTAATGCAGTAAGTCTGGAGGGTATATGGTGCTGTTTGGGATACTGATTGGTCTCTTGGTGCTCGTCTTTTTGGTGGTTATTCATGAACTGGGCCACGCGATTGTTGCCAAGCGTAATGGGGTGGTGGTTGAAGAATTTGGTATTGGGTTTCCCCCTAAAGCTTGGGGTAAAAAGTTAAAAAACGGCGTTTTTTTTACACTTAACTGGCTCCCACTTGGCGGGTTTGTTAAGCTGAAGGGCGAACACGACGATGCGCATAAAAAAGGTGACTATGGCGCAGCGACGTTTTGGCAGAAGACAAAAATCTTGTTTGCGGGCGTGTTCGTTAACTGGGCGGCTGCGGTTCTGCTGCTTACGATACTTGCTTGGACAGGTCTTCCAAAGATCATCCCCAGTCAATTTACTGTTGTGAGCGATACAACAGTTACCCGTACCCCTGTTCAGGTACTAGCAGTTGCCGAGGGGCAGCCCGCTGCCCAAGCGGGTATCGTTACGGGAGACATAATCAACGCTGTTAATGGCACCCCGGTTGAAACAACGGCGGCGTTTATTGAAGCAACCCGGGCCTATCGTGGCGAGACAGTCCCTGTTACCTACGAGCGGTCTGGCCAGCAGAGCACTGTGCAGGTAGCGCTCAAAGATGCCGACGCAGCGGTGTTTGGAGCTTCGTTAGGGCAGCAAGAGCAGGTCCGAGCCACGTGGTCGGCGCCTATTGTGGGTGTGGTTACCACCGCTCAGTATACGTGGGCGACATTGCAGGGGCTGGGTGATCTTGCTGTTAACTTCTTTGGGGGCTTGTTCGGGCAGTTGGCTCCTACGAGTGAGGCCCGTCAAGCGGCAACCGAACAGCTTAATAAGGCAGGGGCGAGTGTGGCTGGCCCGGTTGGTATTTTGGGTACTATTTTCCCGAATGCAAGCGAAGCAGGGCTTACCCAAGTGGTGTTGCTTATGGCAATTATTTCGTTAACCTTGGCGGTTATGAATGCCTTGCCCATCCCGGCACTCGACGGCGGTCGTTGGTTTGTTACTGCATTATTCAGGCTTATGAAAAAACCATTAACTAAGGACCTCGAAGAGCGCATCCACGGAACAGGGTTTCTTGTTCTTATGGGGCTCATCGTGGTAATTACTATCGCCGATGTCTCAAAACTCTTCTAATATTGCTCAGCTCGTAGCCGACAGCGATAGGAGCCGCCAGGTGCAACCACCCAAGCCTGCATGGTGGAAGCGCATAGCGGCTGCTATTGGCTTTCCGGTGTGGGTATTTGTTGGTTTTGTTGTTGCTCAGTTAATTATTCGAGCCGTACTTGAAATGCTCTTATCGCTCGGCATAGATGTTTCGGGAGCCGCTGCAAATATGCTCTTAAGTGCTATCGTGTATGCAACAACGATTGCGATTGTTGTTGGTGGGCCACACTTGCTTAATTGGCGTACTTCGCTAAAAGAACTGGGTATAGACCGGCCGCCAAGGTGGTACGAGTTCTTATCGCCCCTTGCTGGGGGGGTAGTCTACTTTTTACTGAGCGCAGTGCTTGCCATTGCTGCTATGAACTTTTTGCCGTTTATCGACTTTACGCAGCTACAGGAAACAGGGTACGGGCGCGTGACCGCCCCAACAGAACTATGCCTTGCGTTCGTAGGTATTGTCATTATTGCCCCACTTGCCGAAGAACTGCTTTTTCGGGGGTACCTTTTTGGGAAGTTGCGCCGATATATTCCAACCTGGCTGGCTATTTTTATAACAAGCGCCTTATTTGCGGCAGTCCACGGGCAATGGAACGTGGCGATTGATACGTTTGCGCTGAGCATTATACTGTGTCTTCTGCGTGTCACAACTGGGAGTATTTGGCCGTCGATTTTGTTGCATATGCTAAAAAATGGCGTAGCATTTTACTTTATCTTTATAAACCCAATACTCCTGTAGTACACTAGAGGCATATATGCGAGTATCACACCTATTTACTAAAACCCTTAAAAATGCGCCAGCTGATGAGTTGGCGAAGAATGCCCAACTCTTAATCCGGGCCGGTTTTGTGTATAAAGAAATGGCGGGTGTATATGCGTATTTGCCGCTCGGTAAAAAAGTACTTGAAAACATCATGCACATTATCCGCGAAGAGATGAATGCAATTGGCGGAAGTGAGATCAGTCTAACGGCGTTGCAATCAAGTGATGTGTGGCAGTCATCGGGCCGCTGGAGCGATGAGGTGATGGACGTCTGGTTTAAAACGAAGCTTGCGAATGGGACTGAACTTGGCCTTGCGCCAACCCATGAAGAGCCGCTCACGAAGCTCATGAAAACGTACATTCACAGTTATAAAGATTTGCCAGTGTATCCGTATCAGTTTCAAATTAAATTCCGCAATGAACTTCGATCGAAGAGTGGGTTAATGCGTGGCCGGGAGTTCTGGATGAAAGACCTCTACAGTTTTAGCCGTACTCAAGAAGAACACGATGCCTTTTACGAAAAAACGGCCGAAGCCTACGCACGAGTATTTGAGCGCCTTGGGCTCGGCGAATATACCTTCAAAACATTTGCTAGCGGTGGGAGCTTTGCCAAGTTTAGTCACGAATTTCAAACGCTGAGCGAGGTAGGTGAAGACACGATCTACGTGCATCGCCAAAAGAACATTGCCATTAACGAAGAGGTATATACCGACGAAGTACTCGCTGAGCTTGGCGTTGCGCGTGATGAGCTTGAAGAGGTAAAAGCAGTCGAGGTAGGTAATATTTTTACGCTTGGTACTCGATTTTCTGACCCAATAGGTCTGCATTACACCGATGAAAAAGGCGAATCTCAGCCGGTTATTATGGGAAGCTATGGCATTGGCCCTAGCCGGCTTATGGGCTTGATTGCCGAGCATTTCGCTGATGACAAGGGGCTTGTCTGGCCTGAAAATGTCGCCCCCTATAAGGTGTATCTGGTTAGTATTGGTGATGTAGCGGCGCAGGCGACCGAGCTTTACGAGAAGCTTGAAGCGGCTGGCGTTAGCGTACTTTTTGATGATCGCGACGAACGACCTGGGGCAAAATTTGCCGATGCTGAGTTGATTGGCTTGCCGTATCGTGTTACCATAAGCGGACGCCTATTGGAGGAAGCAAAGCTTGAAGTAACGTACCGCACCAGTGGTGAGACCGAGTTATTGACACGAGAAGAGCTGCTTGCTAGAATAACGTAAATAGAGTTTTGATTGATCATCCCTACGCTATATATGGTGTAGGCAAATTCCGCCGGGAGAGGGCGGAGAAAGTATTTAAAGAGGAAATAAACGATGAAAAAACAATACCAAATTACTGCTGAGGGTAAGACAGAATTAGAGCAGGAGCTTATTGAGCTTAAAGCTCGCCGCGGCGAAGTGGCTGACAAAATTTCAGAGGCTCGTGATTTTGGCGACTTAAGTGAAAACGCAGAATACGACGCAGCTCGCGAAGAACAGGGACTGCTTGAAACTCGCATCGCTGAGATTGAGGACATTATTAACAACGCCGAAATTATTAAGGCCACCAAAAAAAGTACCATTGGTCTTGGAAGCCGAGTTGAGCTTAAAAACGGGGCAAAAACCTTTACCTACACGATTGTTGGCCCTGTTGAAGCCGATCCACTTGAAGGCAAGGTAAGCAATGAATCGCCCATTGGCATGGCGCTCTACGGCAAGAAGGTTGATGATAAAGTTACTATTACTACGCCTAAGGGCGACATTACCTATACGGTTATTGCAATTGGGTAAGGAGTAAGCGCAACACGTTTTTCTTGGTGTTTGCCAAAACCTTCATAGCAAGTTAAGAATTGGTCATTACAATAAGAAGTATGAATGATCAACAATATACAACAATGCTTAAGATGTTCGCCAACCTGGGTGAACAAATTCAGTCATTACGGCACGAGGTGGACCGTCGCTTCTCAGAGGTTGATAAACACTTCGAGCGTATCGAGGAGAAGTTTGATGGCATAGATGGGCGCCTCGACGATATAGATAGGCGCTTTGAAGAGGTCGATGCTCGTTTTGAAGAGGTCGATGCTCGTTTTGAAGAAATTAATCATCGTTTCAAGGAAATCGACCACCGTCTCGACAACATAACCCAACATTTCACTGAACAACTCGAATACAAGTTTAATCAGGTCATGGAAATCATGAGTCCACCGTTCGAGTCGCTCGAGCTCGATATTGAAAAAACGAAGCGGAGTCATGCTAAGCGTTTGCGCCTGCTTGAGAAGGCAGTGTTTACCCCCACCTGAGGTTAGTGGTACACTAAAAAGAGCTATGATTGAAGTAAATAACGTTACGAAAACCTACGGTAAAAAGCAGAACGCCTTTCGGGCGCTTAAAGGGGTGAGTCTCACCATCCCCACGGGTACAAGTGTGGCGATTCTTGGTAAGTCGGGGAGCGGCAAATCAACCCTTATGCATGCCATGAGTGGCCTTGACCGCCCTGAAGCGGGCGAGGTGGTTATTGACGGCGAGAATATTCTTACCCTTAAACAAAAGGCCGTCGATACTTTTCGGGCGAAAAAGATAGGCTTTATTTTTCAAAGCTTTTTTGTGCAGGCAAATGAAAGTGTGTACGACAACGTCAGTCTTCCCCTTGAAATTGCCGGAGTCCCCCGAAGCAAGCGAAAAGCACGGGTTGAAGCAGCCCTAGAGGCGGTCGATTTAAGCGATAAAATAAAAAGCAAGGCGCGAAACCTTTCGGGTGGGCAAAAGCAACGTCTGGCCATTGCTCGAGCTATTGCCAATGAACCACGGATTATTTTTGCTGATGAGCCAACCGGCAACCTCGATAGTGCCACGGGCGAAAAAGTAGAGCAATTGCTGTTTGGGTATAACCGCAAGCAAGGGGTAACACTTATTATTGTGACCCACGACCCCGACCTTGCTGCTAAGTGTGACATGGTAGTACATATTAAGGACGGAAGCATCGAATCGGTTAAGCAGAAAAAGGCAGTTTTACCTAAAGCGCAAGCTGCAAAGCGGGGGAGGACATAAATGAAGGTTACCGACATTATCCGGCGGGCAGGGCGAAGCCTTCGTCAAGCAAAAGCACGCACACTTCTTACGAGCCTTGCAATTGGTGTGGGTGCGTTTACTATTACTCTGGCATTGGCGGCGGGCGAAGGCGGGCGTGGCTTCACTGATCAAATCGTTAAAGCTAATACCGATGCACGCGAAATTGTTGTGAATAAACCGCAGCCAACCATGAACGAGGGACCAAAAGAATATAAAGAAGTACCTGACCAAACCAGTGCAGGTCCAAATGCTTTTGGCGGGGGTCAGAGCTTCGAGTTTATGAAGCAGGCAGATATTGACACCCTTAGGCAGGTTGAGCACGTCAGCGAAGTGACGCCCGCCTATAGGGTTTCGGTGCGCTTTATACAAGCGCCGGGCAGCAAGCCGTACGAGGTAAGCTCACTCCAGCCCTACTCTAATGCCGTTACCCTTGAATATAAGGCGGGTTCGGTGAATGGGTCGCTTGCCGATACTGAAATTATTCTTGATGAGTCGTACGCCAAGGCACTTGGCTACCAGCATTTTGCCGATGCGGTAGGTAAAACAGTTACTATTAACGCCGCAAAACTGGCAAGTTCGCCTGTGCGGCCAGAAACACAAGACTTCACCTTTACGGTAAAAGCGGTGGCCAGTGCTGATGGTTTTGCGTTCCGCGCTCAAAACTCGTTGCTGCTCTCGCAGGCAATGATGAAGCAGCTGTACGATTACGTCATGGATGGTATGCCAAGCAAAAATCAGTACCTTGTTGCCTCGGTGCGGGTTGATACTGCTGCTAACGCCGAAAAAGTCAAACAAGCATTGGTAGCTAAGGGCTACGAAGCGCAAACTGCCGCTGATATCCTCGGCACCATTAACACCTTTATCAACGTGCTCATGACCGTACTCATTGGCTTTGGTTCTTTGGCGGTGCTTACCTCGGTGTTCGGTATTATTAATACTCAATACATCTCAGTCCTTGAGCGAACCCAGCAAATTGGCCTCATGAAAGCACTCGGGACGCGCCGCCGCGATATCGGTCGGCTTTTCCGCTTTGAAGCGGCCTGGATTGGCTTTTTGGGCGGTGCTATTGGCGCAGGCCTTGCAGTGCTTGCGGGTACTATTGCTAACCCAATTATCAGCGAGGCTCTTGACCTGGGCGACACGCACTTATTAGTATTTAACCCGCTTGCGCCACTTGGGGTGATTGCTGGTCTGATGATTGTTGCCATGCTCGCCGGGTATTTCCCCGCGCGTAAAGCCGCTAAGCTCGATCCGATTGAAGCATTACGAACAGAATAGCACAAGAGGCGAGGCAGGGATTCGGTTCTAGGCAAGGGTCTACGTACCGCCTTGATGCGCGCATGCGGGGGCGTTTACGAAGTTTTGTGACATGGACAAATTTTGCGAGGTATACTGCATTGGCTCGGGCACGAGGTGGCAGGAGCGATAGGCAGGCTTTGCAGTATGCGATTTTGGAGAATGTAAGGTAATGCGCTACAATTAACCCTAGTTATGTTAGATATTCGATTCATCCGCGACTACGCCGAACAAGTGCAACGTAATGCCCGGCAAAAAGGGTATAGCGTGGACATTTCTAAACTTATTGAACTCGACGATAGCCGCCGTGAACTTGCTCAAAAGGTAGATGAACTGCGTGAACGCCGCAATGCCAACGCTGCGAAAATGAAAGGTGCGCAGGGTAAGCCCGACCAAGCAATTATTGACGAAGGTAAGCAAATTAAAGTTGAACTTGCCGAACAAGAATCATATTTAACGAATCTTGAACTTGAAGTACTTGCCTTGCAAAAAGCCGTCCCAAACATGGCGCTTGATGACGTGCCCGTTGGTGCGAGTGAAGACGAAAATGTTGTTGCAAAGGTAGTGGGCGAGCCAACGAGCTTTACTTTTGCGCCGCGCAACCACTACCAAATCGCCGAAGATCGTGGCTGGATTGATAAAGAACGTGCCGCTAAGGTAACAGGCAGTCGCTTTGCGTATCTAAAGGCTGACCTTGTAAGGTTACAGTTTGCTATCGTTACTTTTGTCATTGATACCCTCAGTGACGAACAAACGGTTGCAGCGATTGCTGAAAAAGCTGGCCTTGAAGGGGTAGCCACGAAGCCATTTACCCCCGTGCTCCCGCCGCTTATGATTCGCACCGATATGTACGACGCAATGGACCGCCTTGAACCGCGCGATGACCGCTACAAATTAGAGGGCGACGATCTTTGGCTCCAGGGCAGCGCTGAGCACGTTATGGGCAGTATGCATGCTGGTGAAATTATTCCTGAAGAACAGCTCCCACTACGTTACCTTGGCTATGCAACCAGCTTCCGCCGCGAAGCCGGTACTTACGGTAAAGACATGGAAGGTATTCTTCGCATGCACCAGTTCGATAAGCTGGAAATGGAAAGCTTTACCACTGCCGAGAACGGCCTGAACGAACATCTTCTTATGGTTGCCGTGCAAGAATACTTGTTAACGGCACTTGAACTTCCGTATCGGGTAATTCAAAAGTGCACCGCTGATATTGGCAAGCCGAATGCGCGCGGCATTGATATGGAGGCCTGGCTTCCTGGCCAAAACCAATACCGCGAAACACACACCGCCGATTACATGACCGATTACCAAACCCGTCGTTTGCAGACCCGCGTACGCCGCACTAATGGCGAGCTGGAATTGCTCCACACGAATGATGCAACCGCTTTTGCGCTCGGCCGGGCAATGATTGCGATTATTGAAAATGGTCAAACGGAAGATGGGCGCGTGCGCGTCCCTTCGGTACTTCGCGCGTATCTTGGCGGCAGAGACTTGCTTTAATGAATACCTTAAGGGTGCCAAGGCTTATGGCAGCCATGCAATGCTTGCGGTGATGAAGTAGCGCTGCCTTAAGCACCGATTTAGGTGGTATATTTGCTAAATGGTTAAGAGGGATTTAACATTTAGTGGCTACAATAAGAGTATGAAGAAAATAATAAAGGATACATCGGAGGCAGTGACAAGAGGCGAGTTTAGGGACGCCATGGAACTGACGAGGGGCGAGTTCAGGGCCGACATGGCAGTAACGCGGGACGAGCTCAGGGCGGACATGGAGGTAATGAGGGGCGAGTTCAGGGATGCTGTACAGGATATTAAAAGCATGATTGTACAGATGCAAGCCTCCATGGACCAGCGTTTCATGCGCCAGTTTGCTTATTTTGAAAAGAAGTTTGAGAATGTCGATCAACGTCTTGACACTATGGCAACAAAACAGCAGCTTGAGGATGTCATGGCGATTCTTGACGGTAATCGCAATAAGCTTGATGGGCATGAAGCAGAAATCACTGCGCTCAATAGTCAGACTGCTCGCCATGAAGTCTGGATTCACAAGATAGCCGTAAGCATGGCGCGGTACCTCAAAATGTCGTAAAATAAGAGTACAAACCAACTGCAAAGGAGGGGCGATATGATCGCATCAATCGATGTAACCGGAATCAAATACGAGGTAGACGCAAAAACACGGCGCTACGTCACGCAGAAAATAGGTAAGCTCGATCGGTATGTGCCTCTGCATGCGCGTAAGTCTATGACAGCTGATGTTAAGCTGCGGCAAGTTAACCGCGACTACAACAATAAGTACGAGGCCGAGGTGATTGTTACTGTGCCCGGCAAGGTTATAACCGCGACCGATTCAACTCTTAACATGATGGCCGCAGTTGATATTGTTGAAGCAAAGCTCGCGGCGCAACTCGCAAAATATAAAGATTCTATTATTGAGCGGAAGGTGGCAGCGGCACATTAGACGCGGGCATTTATTTCGCTCGCCTCCTTGCGGTATATCGCTCCGTTGTCGCTCACACCATTTCGTCGTCTCGGAAATAAATGCAAGCATTTATTTCCCTCGCCTCCTCATGGTATAATAATATCTAAAGAAATTACCGAATTATGTCCGGAAGGCGAGGGTTTTACACATGGCGATTACACGGCAGGGGGCGCTTACTAAGGTTTTTGGCGACCCGCAGAAAAAAATCTTAAAGCGGCTTGAAAAGCGCGTTTCATCTATTAACGCACTGAGCGACAAATATAAGAAGTTTTCAAAACCAGAACTGAAAGCGCAAACAGAAGTCCTGAAAAAGCGGCTTGCCAAAAAAGGTGTAACGCTCGATGCAATTCTTCCTGATGCATTTGCGCTCGTGCGTGAAGCCAGTGACCGCGTGCTTGGCATGCGGCACTTCGACGTGCAGCTTATTGGTGGTATGGTGCTTCACGACGGTGACATTGCCGAGATGAAGACCGGTGAAGGGAAGACTCTTGTTGCTACTTCGCCCGTGTATCTTAACGCCCTTGAAGAAAAAGGTGTGCACGTAGTAACCGTGAACGACTACCTTGCAATGCGTGACGCCGGTTGGATGGGTGAGCTGTATCACTTTCTTGGCCAGAGTGTAGGAGTTATTGTTAACGAAGCCTCGTATCTTTACGACCCTACATTCGACAACGAAGCACATGACGACCCTCGCATGCGCAAGCTTCGCCCGGTGACGCGTAAAGAGGCCTATGCTGCCGATATTACGTACGGCACCAACAACGAGTTTGGTTTCGACTACCTTCGCGACAACATGGTGAACGAAGTTGACTTGCTTCGTCAGCGCGAACTTAATTTTGCGATTGTTGACGAGGTTGACTCGATTCTTGTTGACGAAGCGCGTACACCGCTTATTATTAGTGCTCCAGCCGCCGAAAACCCTGAAAGTTATCACCAATTTGCTCGTATCGCCGCGCGCCTTACTGCCGACGATTATGTACTTGATGAAAAGCGAAAAATGGTCGCCCTGACCGACGATGGCGTTGAGAAAGTTCAAAAAATGTTGGGTGTAAAAAACTTATACAGCCCAGAATACGTTCGCTCTGTATACCACCTTGACCAAGCACTTCGCGCACAAACGTTGTTCAAGCGCGACAAAGACTACGTTGTTACTAAAGACGGCGAAGTCATCATCGTTGACGAATTTACCGGCCGTCTTATGCAAGGTCGTCGTTATAACGAGGGCCTTCACCAGGCAATCGAGGCCAAAGAAAAGGTAGAAGTGCTTCAAGAAAGTATGACCCTGGCCACCATTTCGTTCCAGAATTACTTCCGTCTTTACAAAAAGCTTTCTGGTATGACTGGTACGGCTTTTACTGAGGCTGAAGAATTCCAGCAAATTTACAAGCTTGATGTGGTGCAGATTCCGCCAAATCGCCCAATTGCTCGCGAAGACCGCGAAGATCTCATTTTTCGCACCGAAAAGGGCAAAATTAAGGCGATTGCCGATGCAATTAAAGAACATCACGAAGCTGGTCGCCCCGTGCTGATTGGTTCAGCCTCCATTGCTAAAAACGAGCTCATTGCCGCTCACCTCGATAAAGAAGGAATTCCTTACGAAATCCTCAACGCTAAAAATAACGAACGCGAAGCCGCAATTATTGAAAAAGCCGGTGAGAAGGGCGCGATTACGCTTGCAACCAATATTGCCGGCCGTGGTACCGACATCAAACTCGGCAAGGGCGTGAAAGAACTTGGCGGCCTTGTGGTGATTGGCTCTGAACGTCACGAGTCTCGCCGTATCGATAACCAGCTTCGTGGCCGTGGTGGTCGCCAGGGTGACCCGGGTGTGACGCAGTTCTACGTTTCAACCGAAGACGACCTTATGCGTATCTTCCAAGGTGAGCGCATCGCTGCACTGATGGGCCGCATTGGGGTTGATGACGACATGCCAATTCAGCATAAGATGGTTTCAAAAACACTCGAAGCCGCCCAGAAGCGTGTTGAAGGGTATAACTTTGACAATCGTAAAAATGTGGTGCAGTACGACAACGTTATTAATCGCCACCGTCGAGTTGTCTATACCATTCGCCGCAAAATTCTTGAGGGTGAAGATATTAAGACAGAAATCGACCGCCTTATTGAAGCAAAAGTCCGTGAACTTACCGTAGTGCCAGCAAAGAATAATAAAAACTTTGCGACTGAATTTGAAAACGCCTTCCCAATCAACGAAAAGAAAATCAAAGCAATCGGTGCTGAAAAGAACGACAAGGCACGGTTTGAGCTTGCGCTTAAAGAAGCTAAAAAACTGTATAAGATGAAAGAAGATGAGCTTGAAGATGAGGTGCTTCGAAAAGTTGAGCGCGAAGTGTATCTTCAGGTGCTCGACACGCTTTGGATGCAACATCTTGAGAATATGCAACACCTTCGTGATGGTATTCATTGGCGCAGTGTTGGGCAGCGCGACCCGCTGGTTGAATACCGCAGCGAATCACAAAAGCTCTTCGATAGTCTTCAGGCGACCCTTCGCGACGAAGTCATTCGTGCCATTATGCACGTCACTGCTCGCGATGCAATTGCTCGTACCGAAGAAGACTACGACACCGAACTCACGCGCCTGGCTGAAGATTCAGTCGAAAGGGGTGTGAACGAGGTAACGGGCGGGGAAGAGAATCGCGATGATGATTTTAAAGTAAAGAAGTCTGAAACCGCCAGCGAAGCGCAGCGCAAAAAAAACACCGCACGTAAGAAAAAGAAAACTCAGCGTCAAAACCGCAAATCTGGTCGTCGATAGTAGGGGCGTATGAATCATACTGTTGAAGAAGTAAAGCTCAAAAACGGAGCTCGCGGCCTTTTGATTAACGTCCCTGGCGCGACGGTGATGAGCATGCAGTTTCATTTCCGTGCTGGTAATCGATATGCAAAGAGCAAGGATATTGAACAGGTCGCCCACATTATGGAGCATATGGCCTTTGGTGCGAACGCTCAGTATCGAAGTGAGGCGGCTTTTGAAGCTGAATTTACCAAAAATGGTGCTTACCATAATGCCTACACCTCAGACCTTGCGATGGTATACGAGGCCGACTGTGCCGACTTTGAGTGGGATCGGATTCTTGAATTGCAGCGGCTCAGTATTTGCGAGCCTCGGTTTAACGCCCAGGAACTTGAAGCTGAGAAGGGGAATGTGCGAAGCGAGCTCACAAACTACCTGAATGACCACCACCGTATTTTATGGCCACGGGTGCAGCAACTGCTTGGTGAAGACGTACTCACGTTCCGCCAGGGCCTGGCAACAATTAACAATGTTACGTTGGCTGATATCCGCGAGCACCATAAACGCACGCACACTA
The DNA here is from genome assembly GCA_964368785.1 of uncultured Candidatus Saccharibacteria bacterium. Classification (GTDB taxonomy): domain Bacteria; phylum Patescibacteriota; class Saccharimonadia; order Saccharimonadales; family Saccharimonadaceae; genus Microsaccharimonas. Next base: position 102,823 of record CAYJCW010000002.1, on the reverse strand, counting down.
CTCGTAATATGAGGTTTGTTATTGCCGGTAAGCTCCGTGGACGGAAGTCAGATATTATCCGGCAGCTTGAGGGCTTTAGCTTGCCCGAAGGAGAGCGGTTCGAGATTCCTCGCGATGAACTTCATAAAGCAAACCCGACAGTCATTCGCCGTAAGGATGCCAGCAACTTGACGTTTGGCTGGACAATGAGTATTCCGCGCGTGCTTTCTGACGAAGAACTCGATGCCCTGCACACCCTTAACCACATTCTTACCGGAACGGCCACCTCACGTATTTATGGCAAAGCACGGGCCAAGGGCCTTGCGTACCATGTGGGCGCCTATGCTGGTGCTGGCTTTTACGACAGTGCCTGGGATATTTCGGGCCAAGTCAACCACGATACCGCTCCGCAGCTATTCGACATTATCGCCCGCGAATTTAAAGCTGTGCTCGGCGGAAAGTTAACCGACGAAGAAATCGAAGCAGCAAAGTCGTTCGGCCTTGGCCGCTACCAAATGGGTGCCCAAACAGTGTCGCAAATTACCAGTTTTTACACCAACCGCTATTTTGCCGACGACTGCGTAAAAGAATACGATAAGGTACCTGACATGCTCCGCAAAGTGACCCGCGAAAAAATTATGGCCGTAACCGAAGAATTCTTTCAAGCAAATACCTGGGTACTGGCGGCGGTGAGCAGTGGCGATAAAGACGAACTCGTGGCTTTAAATGAAAAGATCGTGAAGCTTTTTCCTCAAGAGGGAAATTAAAGGTACGTCATGCCGCTTACCCATACCGTTCACGAGATAAAGCTCACCAACGGAGCCAAGGGGCTGCTCATTGATATTCCGGGTACTACAGTGGTAACGTACGACTTTCACTTTCGGGCTGGTAATTATTTTGCCCCGAGCCCTGAAGTGCAGCAAGCCGCTCATATTATGGAGCACATGGCTTTTGCGGCAACCAAAAACTATCCAACCGTCGAGCAGTTTAGCCAGGAGTTTAGCAAGAATGGCGCCTACAATAATGCGAGTACCTCGCAGTATGGCATGGGGTATGAGGCAGATTGTGCGCTTATGGAATGGGACCGTATCCTCGATCTCCAGCGGCAGGCTATTACTGAGCCATTCTTCACACAAGCATTGCTGGACGCCGAAAAAGGGAGCGTCACGGAAGAACTTACTGGCCAGGCGAGCAACTACGGACGAGTACTTTACCAGCAGTTGGACCGGGCCATGGGTGGTATAAGCTTTCTTGATACCGAAAAACTCCAAACAATCCCACGGGTGACTCTCGATGATATTATTGCGCATCACACGCGTACCCATACTGCAAAAAATCTTCGTTTTTGCATTGCAGGGAACCTTGGCCGGCACAAGGAGGCAATTGTGCAACAGCTTGAAGCTTGGGACCTCCCGCCGGGCGAGCTTCTAGCGATTCCCCAGGGGCGGCTACATAGTGCTCGCCCTGTTCGTGTGTATCGTAGTGACCTTCCTAGTATTATTTTCTCACTCAAGATTGCCCTTAACCGTCGCCTTACGGACGAAGAAGCAGTGGCGCTTTCGGCTCTGAACAAAATACTCACCGGAACTATGCATTCACGCATTTGGGGTAAAGCCCGCGTGCGAGGTATCTGTTATAGCGTAGGGTCTGGCCATGCCACATCTGAAGATGCAACTACGCAGTGGGAAATAAGCGGCCAAGTGCGCCCGCAAAACGCGCCAGAGCTTTTTACGCTTGTTGCCGAAGAACTAAAGAAGGTGAGCGAGGGTGGCGTTACGCAGTCCGAGCTTGAAGAAGCGCAAATGAGTGCCATTGGTGCATACGAAATGCGTGGCCAGACCGTTAGTGCCATTGCAAATTGGTATGCTGGCTACTACTTTGAGACAGCAAAGATTGACCTGCTGCAAGATTCGCCAAAACGCATTAAACACACAAAACGGAGCATGCTGGCGCGTATCATGAAGGAACTTCTTGAAGAGGGCCAATGGGCAGTTGGCGCGATTGGTAACCTAGAAGAACCCGCGCTCGAGCAACTTCAGGCGATTGTGGCACCGATATTCGGGAAGAAAAGCTAAGCAATAGAGCCAACTCCCTAGTGGTGGTATACTGGGGCTATGAACATCGCAATCGCTGGCTTTGGCGTTGAAGGTCAAGAAAACTATGCCTACTGGTCGCAGGACTCGGGCAATACCATCACTATTGTTGATGAGAACCTCGACCCCTCAACACTTCCTGCCGGTCTCAAAAGCCTGACGGGCGCCGGCGTCTTCGAACAGCTTCAGGGGTTCGACCTCGTCGTTCGCACCCCAAGCCTTTCACCCCATAGAATTAAAACCAACGGTAAAGTTTGGTCCGCTACAAATGAGTTTTTCGAGAAATGCCCCGCGCCAATTATTGGCGTGACGGGCTCGAAGGGGAAGGGAACAACCTCGAGTCTCATCGCGTCTATACTTGAAACTTCCGGAAAGAAAGTGTGGCTTGTAGGTAACATTGGCACCCCGGCGCTCAGTGTGCTCCCCCAGGTTCAACCCGAAGATATTGTCGTGTATGAACTCTCGAGTTTTCAGCTTTGGGACTTAGAAAAAGACCCACATGTCGCGGTCGTGCTGTTTATTGAACAAGAGCACCTCGACGTTCATCAGTCGATGGAGGAGTATGTGCAGGCTAAAGCGCGCATCGCGTGGCGTCAGACTGAAAACGACGTGCTAGTGTACAACGCCGAAAACACATACGCGCAACAAATCGCCGACGGGTCGGTTGCTCAAAAAATCGCTTTTCCGCATCAAAGCACGGCTCATATAAAAGACAATGCTTTTTACTATGGCGACCAGCAAATATGTTCAACTGATGAACTGCGTGTCAAGGGCGCGCACAACCACAGCAACGCCTTGGCGGCGATTGACGCAGCATGGCAATATACGCAAGATTTCGAAGCGATTGCTGAAGGACTACGGCGTTTTGGTGGGCTCCCACACCGCCTGGCCTATGTCGCAACGGTGAACGGAATTGAGTATTATGATGATAGTATTGCAACAACTCCGGCCGCTGCGATTGCTGCACTCCGTGCGTTTGAGGGGCGCAAAAAAGTAATTATTCTTGGGGGATCGTCAAAGGGCTCGGACTTCTCGGCCCTTGCTGAAGAGTTAACAAAACATGAAGTTCGAGCACTGCTTATTGGCGATGAAGCCAAGACGATTGCTAAAGCCTGCGAGCAGGCAGGGTTTACACACTATGAATACGTTACAGAGCCAAAAACAGGTGAAACCATAACTGAGGCGTACATGCAGCGCGTCGTTGAACTCGCAGAAGAGGGCTCGGTCGTATTACTGAGCCCGGCGGCCGCGAGCTTTGGACTATTTAAAAATTATGCCGATAGGGGTGAGCAGTTTATTGCTGCGGTAGGGAAACCAATAGTATCTTGAGGCTTCTTTTTAAAAAGCCCTTAAACTGTGAACCGTCGCCTTTCTAAGGTATAATAAGCACCATATGCAACCCCTCCTCAAACGCCTCCAGTCCCTTCAGCCACAAATTGAAGCGGCCCTAAAACGCTTAAATATTCTCGAACGCCAGGAGCGCATTGATGAGCTTGATGCTCAATTGGCCACTTCTGAAATTTGGCATAATCCCAGCCACGCCCAAGATTTAAGTAAGCAGGTGGCGGCGCTGCGCAAAATGGTTGACCCTTGGGTTACTCTTGAGGCACAGGTTAACGATATTGCCGAGCTTATGGAGCTTGGCGATGATTCGCTCGTGCCAGAGTTTGAAGCCCAACTTATCGCCTTTGAAAAAGAATATGAGTATCTAAGAAAAGATTTGCTTTTCGATGGCGAATACGACGATCATAATGCCATTCTTCGTCTCAGCGCTGGGGTGGGCGGCACCGACGCTCAAGATTGGACGGAAATGTTGGAGCGCATGTACCTGCGCTGGGCAGAAAAGTCCGATATGACTACGGCCAGCATCGATCGCTCTGCAGGGGAAGAGGCTGGCATTAAGTCGGTAGTTATTGAAGTTGCCGGTGCGTTTGCCTACGGCAAGCTTCGGTCGGAACATGGTGTGCACCGTTTGGTGCGCTTAAGCCCCTTTAATAGCGATAACTTGCGCCAAACAAGTTTTGCGTTAGTTGAGGTGTTGCCTCAAATCGACACCCCCACTGAAGTTCAAATTGATGATAAAGATTTAAAAATTGACGTTTTCCGTGCGGGTGGCCACGGGGGACAATCGGTAAACACCACCGACTCCGCTGTGCGTATTACCCATATCCCAACGGGTATTATTGTCTCGATTCAAAACGAACGCTCGCAGCTTCAAAACAAAGAAACGGCTCTGAAAATCCTTCGTTCTAAATTGGCACAAATGCAACTTGAACAACATGCCGCCTCAATCACCGAGCTACAAGCGGGGGAGTCTGCCAACTGGGGGAGCCAAATCCGTAATTACGTGCTTCACCCGTACACCCTGGTAAAAGACACTCGCACAAAGCACGAAACCAATAACGCCCAAGGGGTGCTTGACGGTGACATTGACCCTTTTATTGAGGCCTATCTTGAAATGCCACAATAGGCTTTGTTGACGCGAAGCGCCTCGCTCTTATCTATGAGATGTATTGTAGCTCTCGATGCCCTCTTCTATTAATGTTTGATAGTTTTTTAGGGTGAAGAAGTTGTTTGGATGCGACGTGTTCCAGGCGTCTATGCCTCTATCATCGCAGGGCGTAATTGAGTTGTTCAGGCAAAACTCGAGCTTTTCGCGAGCATAGGTGCTTTGTGTCAGGCTAATAGATTGATTCCTTTCTACATCTTGAAGCTTCCCCGCAAGGTTAAGGGCTGCAATACCCAAAGCAATTGATGCTGTAGCTGCAATAATGGATAGACTAACCGATATAATGATACTTTGTTTCACTTCTTGACTCTCCTTTGTGTTAATGGAGACCCGAGGCTATCGTAATGATAGCCTCGGGCCCCACCTTCTCAGATGTTTTCGGCAGTCTGGTCGATCCAGGCGTAGAATACGCCATTACCGCTCGGAGACCAGTTACTGGTACCCGGCGGACACTTGGCGACCGACTGGTAGACACCGCCTACGCGCGCCCAGTTCCCTTGGTGCGTGAAGCCGAAACCGTACTGTCCGAACGGCCCAACGGGCTTACAGGCGATGCCGACTTTGTAGTACCCAGTACCCGAGGTGCATTTGGCATAGCCGCGTCCATCAGTTGCGACGAATGCCGTGCACCCACTAGGAAGCGCCTGGGCAGCAGCAGTCGTTGCCACGACACTACCGGTTCCCAGGAGCAGGGAGATACTGGCAATTGCCAGTACGCGAGATCTGCGTCTCATACTAAGCCTCTCGAATAATGCGAAGGTGTAGCGGCTGCTACTAGTATAGCTAACCAGACGACGTGGTAATGTGTCAATGCTAACCCTATGATTGTATTTAGCTTATGTAAGCATTGAAAAAAATATAATATATGATATAATGTACTCAGTCTCGCCGCTCATGCTGTCGAGAAGTTCTTCTAGTTGTAGATAGATATAAGGCGCTGAAGCGTCTTATCCGAGAAATTACCAAAGAGAAAGGGGGTGGGCAAATGCCCACTCAAGAACTGCAGTTCAACGACACGGCTCGCCGTGCCTTGAACGCCGCCGCGGCGGTGGCACGGTCCTACGGGCACGGCGCCGTCGACGGGCGCCACCTGATGGTGGCGCTGCTCCACTCCGACTTTTGTTTCCGGAGCCTCACCGGCATCCGCGAGATGTCGGAGGTGCTCCCCAGCAACCTCATCGAGCGGCTCATCCACGCGCTCAAGGCATCGGCGGCCGACACCTCCACCGAGGGCGAGCTGCCGTACCACTGGTCGGTCGAGGAGGCGATGAGCCGTGCTCGGCAAGAGGCGAGCTCCTCCGAGGATCGGTTGGTAGGTGTGGAGCACCTGCTCATCGCCCTCGTCGAGGGGGGTTTCGAGGACGGCCTCGTCGGCCGGTGTGCCGACTACGTCGCCGTGAAGCAGCGCTGGCTGCGAAATCGGCCGCCCCGTCCCATGGTCCCGCCGCTGGGGATGGACACGGGCACGCTGTTCCTTCCTACCGGCCCGATTGCCATCGTGCAGGGCTAAGGGTCGCCACTCCCCCCCGGGGGGGGTAAAGTGCAGCGCTCTTTACGAACGGTGCGCGGATCGTGGATCGTGGCAATTTCTCGGACGCAGAGCGGGCACTCATACGAGTGTTCCGCTCTGCGAAAGAGAACCCCTCGCATCCTTTGCAAGAGTTCAGAGTTTTATATGTATCTACAGGTCGGCACCAACAAAGGAAATATATCCTATGTTCCAGCAAATCGTCCGCAAATCACCTATAATAAGCGGGTGAATAAGCAACACCTGCCCGGTAGCAGTATGAAGCAGCTGCGGCGCCTTGGGGCCTTTTTGAAAAATCAGCCACTGGTCTTGTGGGCCGTAGCAGCGGTAGTGGCATATGTTGGTTTTTCTTATTTTAAGTTCGATATTTATTTACTTGTCATGAGCGAGGCACGGCGGGCGGCGGTATTTTCTTCGTTTGGTACTCAGTTTAGTGACCTTATAACCCTTACGCTGAGCATTCTGGTGGAGGCGCTGCCTTTTGTGGTTCTTGGGGTGCTTATTTCTGTGGTGATTCAGACCGGGCTTCCCACCGAGAGGCTCATTAAGAAATTGCCTAAGAATGCCATTGCTCGTCGGGCAATTGTGTCGTTTCTTGGTGTGTTTATGCCCGTGTGTGAATGCGGCAATGTACCGGTCGCTCGGGGGCTTCTTGCGAAGGGCCTGTCTGTGCAAGAGTCGATTGTTTTTTTGTTGGCAGCGCCAAGCGTGAATATCATTACTTTCATTGTTACATGGGAGGTGTTTAGCCAAAACCACGGTGTCGCTATTGTGCGAGTGCTTGCAACTATAGGTATTGCGAATGTAGCAGCCTTGATTGTTTCGCGCGCGCTCGCTCCCCAGGCGATCCTTACAAAAGCATTTGCCGCCTACTGTAAGGAGGGTCGTAGAGAGGGGAGGGGCCTTAGGGGTGCCCTGACGCTTTTCCGGAGTGAGATGTGGCTTATTACAAGGCTCCTCGTTATCGGTGCATTAATCGCGGCTGCTTCTCAAATCTTTATTCCTCGTGAATTCATGGATGTGATTGGCTCAAATGGAGTACTCTCGGTGTTAGCCATGCTAGCGCTCGCATTTGTTATCTCTATTTGCTCGAGCGTTGATGCCTTTTTTGCACTTGCCTATGTGAACGTATTCGGCCTTGGCCCGATTATTGCGTTTCTTGTTGCAGGCCCAATGGTTGATATTAAAATGATTGCATTAATGAAATCAACGTTCACTTACCGAGCCATCGCCATTATTGCCGCAACTGTTCTCGTGCTTTCTTTTATTGTGGGGTTAGGAGCAAGCTATGTTTGGTAAAGGGACGCTGCGTTCGCTCGGTAGCGGGGTGCTCCTGCTTGGTTTGAGCGTGTACGTCATTGGCGTGTACTGGGAAGGCACTATCGCGCTCTACATTCATCCACGATATAGCTTGTTCGCTGTTATCATGGCGGGCATCGCAGCAGTGGCACTCCTGGGGGGTATTGTTGTTGAGGCGCAATCACGCCATCGGCAACATGTCCATGCATCGGGGTCCTTCTTGGGAAGGCTGGTGAATGGGGTTGTTGCCTTGGTAGTGCTTTTGGCCCTATTATTGCCGGCACGTCCTCTCTCTCCCGAGGCTATTGCCCGCCGCATGCCCCAAGCACCACAAACGGTCGTTAACGATGCACAAAAAGAGGCAGCACGAGCCGGAAGGGCCTGCCCTTCATCTCCGTTGCCCCACACTATTGGTGGGTGGGTGTTTACTCTAAGCGATTTCCCAGCGCACTGCTACAAAGGAGCGGCGGTCGAGCTCACCGGCTTCTTTGCCCACCCTAACGAGGGCGTGTTACCAAAGGACATTTTCTATATTGCTCGTGCTGCAGTAATGTGCTGTGCTGTTGACACTCAGCCCTACGTGCTTCCGCTCAAGGGGCTAAAGCAGCCGCCACGCGCAGGGCAGTGGGTGACTATACGGGGCCATTTTGTTGAACAGCTTATACAAGACAAGGAAGTGCTGGTTGTTGAGGTCACCGATGCTCGAGAAATACTGCCACCCGCCAACCCGTATGAATACCTATAGGTTACTCCAGTTACTATAAAATGTATGGTGATTATGGTAAACTAACATAGAAATGATACTGCTTGATAGGGTAACAAAAACATACGGCAAAGACATGGCGCCAGCGCTAAATCGCCTGAGCCTTTTTGTCGAACCGCGCGAATTTGTTATTATTATTGGCTCGTCGGGGGCAGGGAAGTCAACGCTGCTTAAGCTACTGACCCGCGAAGAAAAACCGACCAGCGGTAAAATCGTGGTCGGCGGTATCGACTACGATACGCTTAAAGATTCCCAAATCCCCATGCTTCGCCGTAAAATCGGTGTCGTGTTTCAAGACTTCAAGCTTCTTCCTCAGCGCACCGTTTTTGAAAATGTTGCCTTTGCACTTGAAATTGCCGGTATGACCAGCCGCGAAATTAAAAACACCGTGCCAAAAGTTATCGACCTCGTAGGCCTTACGGGCAAAGAAAAAAACTTCCCCAGCCAGCTTTCGGGCGGGGAGCGCCAGCGGGTGGCCATTGCGCGTGCCATTGTGCGCCAACCAAAAATCCTCATTGCCGACGAGCCAACCGGTAACCTCGACCCTAAAAACACCTGGGATATCGTTCGCTTGCTTGAAAAAATTAACAAGTATGGAACAACCGTGCTCCTTACTACGCACAATGCCGATATTGTTAACAAGCTGAAGCGCCGGGTGATTACCATTGAGGGTGGTAAAATTACCGGTGACCAAGCCGAGGGGAGCTACAGGCAATAATATGGCAGCAAAAAAGAAAGTCAGCTCAAAGGTGCTTACCCAGCAAAAGCGGAACCGCCGTAAGTGGATTACTTTCGTGCGAATGTGCCGCTACGGGGTAAACAGCCTGAGCCGTAATGCTTGGCTCACCATTGCCGCCACGGCTGTTATGAGCCTCACGCTCATCGTTATTTTTATTAGCGTTGTTTCGCGCAATATTCTAGTAGACACCAGCAGCGATTTAAGCAAAAACTTAAAAATGTCGATTTTCTTAAAAACCGATACCGACAAGCAGGTTGTCGATAGCGTTGCCGAAGCGCTGAGAAAACTCAGCACAGTCACAAGTGTTACCATTGAGAGCCCTGCTGAAGCTCAAAAGCAAATCGCCGCCGACAACAGTGATGACCCTGCTTACCTTGAGGCCATTAAAGAGATGAACAGCCAGCTTCCCTGGACTATTAACGTAGCCGTCATCGACATTAACGACACCCGGCAGCTTACCGAATTTGTCGCGGCCAATACCGACGTAAAAGAGCATGCCAGCCGCCCCGCATCGTTCTCGGGTGAACGCCGAGCAACAATCGATACCATTGCCGGCGCGATTCAGTTTGCCCAAACGCTTGGCTTGGTGATTGGTGGCGTATTTGTGGCTATTTCAATGCTCATTATTTTCAACACGATTCGCATGGCGATTTTTAACCGCCGCGATGAGATCCAAATGATGCGGCTCATTGGCGCCGAACGCTCCTTTATTCGCGGGCCCTTCTTGGTTGAAGCCATGATGTACGGCTTTATTGCTGCCCTGGTTGCCAGTGGGGTAGGGTACGCCATTCTCTTCGCTGTCGAACCTGCCCTTACCGCTAACCAAATCAACATCAAGTCAACCCTGAGCTTCCTTGTTACGTACGCCGGTTTTGTGGTACTGGCACTGATTCTTATCGGTGCCTTCATCGGCATTCTTTCGTCGCTTTTGGCAACGCGGCGGTATTTAAAGCGGTAACTCCGCTATCGAAAGCATCGACTTCCCGAACCATGTACCTCATTCCCTTGACGTACCAACCCGCTTATGCTAAGCTAAAGCATAGATATGAAACTGAACACCACCACATCAGCTTCACTCTCTTCTAAGCGACTCATTGTCATCGCTGTTTCGGTCGTCGCCCTGGCAATTGTGGCACCGTTTCAGCTGGCCACCCAAGTAAAGGCCGATAATTACGAAGCTCGTATTCGAGCACTCGAACAAGACATTGCTCGGTATGACGCCGAGGCGAGCCGCCTGGCGGGCGAAGCTGATTCGCTTCAGCGTGAGGTAAGCCGCCTGAACAACGAAAAAGCAACCATTCAGGCTCAAGTTGATATTAGCCAGGCTAAGGTAAACCAGCTGAACGCCGATATTAAAGCCAACGAAGATAAAATCTCGCGTAATAAAGACGCCCTGGGTAATATTATCGCTGATCTTTACGTGAACGACCAAGTTACCCCCATTGAAATGCTTGCCAGTAGCAAGGGGATTGGCGATTTTATTAATAAACAAGAATATCGCTCGATTACCCGCGACCAGTTAACGTCAACTATCGCCACTATTAAAAAAACCAAGGCCGAACTTGAAACTCAAAAAAAGGATGTTGAAAAAGTTCTTAAAGACCAAGAATCACAGCGCAATCTCCTTGCCGCCAAAGAGGCTGAACAGCAAGGCTTGTTAAACGAAACTCGTGGCGACGAAGCTAACTATCGTTCGCTCTCTGCACAGTCAAACGGTCGAAAAGAGCAACTCCAGCGCGAACAACAGGCGGCCATTGAAGCCGCGCTGCGGGCTGCAGGTGGCGGCGGGCGGGCAGTTACCGGTGACCCAAACAAGGGTGGGTATCCAGCAAATCTCGCAAATTCTGACTATTACAACCCAGTGGTTGACCCATGGGGAATGTACTCGCGCCAGTGTGTGAGCTATACCGCCTGGAAAGTGTACCAAAAAAACGGATATATGGCCTATTGGGGCGGCCGTGGCAATGCGAACCAATGGCCAGGTAATGCTCGAGCGGCCGGTATTACCGTAAGCTCTGTGCCTCGTGCCGGTTCGGTAGGGGTAATTATGGCGGGGCAGTATGGGCATGTGGTGTGGGTTGAAAGCGTCAACAGCAACGGCACTATTAACATTAGTCAATACAATTATTACAACGCTGGTGGGTCGGGTTGGGGCCACTACAGCGAAATGTACAATCTTTCGCCCGCCTCTTACGACTATTACATTTATTTCTAGCCATTATTTTGGCCAAAACTACGGTATAATAAGATACATCGTAGGTATCTAAACGCTTCGTTAGGGGGGTCTTTACTGCATGGCTGAATCACAACATTTACCGTCACGTCCCGCGGCTGGGGTTCGTCGCCCGGCTCGGCAACCACTGGCATCGGGCTGGCTGATCATTGCTTTTATCTTGGTGGCTGGCGCAAGCTATGTGGGCGGTGCGCTTTACGGGCAGTCTGTGCGGGGGGCGATTGGCGCGCATTTTGCTGCCCAAGGCGACCTCGACCTGTCTCGTGTTCAGCAAACCTATAGTGCGCTTAAAAACAACTTCGACGGCCCCCTTGACGATCAAAAACTTATTGAAGGCGCCAGCAGGGGCCTCGTTGCGGCAGCGGGCGATGAGTACACCGTATTCATGAGTGCCACCGAGAGCACCGAGTTTAACGACAGCCTTTCCGGTACGGTTGGCGGTGGCGTTGGTATTGAGGTCGGCATGCGCGGCAACCTACCCACTGTGCTGCGGCTGCTCGAAAATAACCCGGCCCAAAAGGCTGGGGTGATGGTGGGCGACGTTATTGCCAAGGTTAACGATGATTCTACCGAAAAGTGGTCGCTTAATGAAGTTGTTGCCAAAATTAAGGGCGAGGCCGGAACAACAGTACGGCTGTCGCTGATACGGGGTGGCCAGCTGCACGAATTTTCGATGACCCGCGAAATAGTTAATAACCCCAGCGCGTACGGCGAAGTAAAAGATGGCATCGGTATACTCACCGTTACTCGTTTCGATGACGCGACGGGTGCTCTGGCGCGGCGCATCGCCCAAGATTTCAAGCAGCAACAGGTGGCAGGGGTGGTGCTTGACCTCCGGGGTAACGGCGGCGGGTATGTTACCGCTGCTCAGGCTGTGGCTGGTATATGGCTTGAAAACAAAACGGTGGTAGTTGAAAAAGCCGGGGGTAAAACGGTTGAAGAGCTCAAAACGGGCCGCACCCCGATTCTTCAGGGGGTACCCACGGCGGTACTTATGAACAAAAGCAGTGCCAGTGCCAGCGAAATCGTTGCTGGTGCGCTCCGCGACCATAAAGCCGCCACGCTAGTGGGTACCGAAAGCTTTGGTAAGGGGAGTGTGCAAAAGATGGTGAACCTCGCAGAAGGTACGCTGTTGAAGGTAACGGTTGCCCGGTGGTTTACCCCAGCTGGTGTGAGCATTTCTGAAACGGGTATTAAACCAGACGTGTTGGTTGACCGTACGGCCGATGATATCAACGCCAATAAAGACCCCCAGCTTGACGCCGCTCTTCGTGTGCTCCAGCGTTAGTACGGGGCCCCAGGGCACCGAGGCGCGCAAAAAAACGCCCGAAAAGCTTGTGCTTACAGAGGGAGCGTAGTACAATCAAGCGTATATGGACACGAAAAAGAAAGTTCTCTTAGTTGAAGACGACGAAGCGTTGGCGAACGTCTATAAATCTCGCCTCGACATTGAAGGTTTTGCAACCCATTGGGTAGGGAACGGCGAGGAGGCGCTCTCTGCCGCCATCGACTTCAAGCCCGACCTCATTTTACTTGACGCCATGATGCCCAAAATCAGCGGCTTCGATGTGCTTGATATCCTTCGTAATACCCCTGAAACCACTAATATTCACGTTATTATGCTTACTGCGCTGAGCCAGCCCAAAGATAAAGAACGGGCCGAATCGCTTGGTGTTGACGATTACCTCGTAAAATCACAGGTAGTCATTGGTGATGTTATCGATCGAGTTCGGCATCACCTTGGCCTCGGAAACGCCTAAGCCAAAAACTTGCATAAAAGTCAACCCTATGGTTATAAGGGTTGACTTTTTTAACCGTTTATGCTTAAATGGGGTAAATAAGATTAAAACAGAAACAACGACACAAAACATATGGACCAACAGCCCCCAGCAGTAGCAGTAGAGAAAGAGCTCACCCCTAAGAAGTACGAGGCGCTTGCAGCAGACGTCACCGAGCGGTTGAAGATTTTTAAGATGAAGCCAGAACAAAAAGTAGGGCTGGTGACGAGCGATTTGCTTCTGCCGCTGATTGCTGACGGTGCTACGACCAGCAGAGGGGAGCCAATTGATTCTGTTGAGATGTTCCTTCGCCTAGAGAAGGTAATGAGCGGCTATGGTGATGACCCCGAACAGCACGCAGGAGCGCTTGCTCATCTGCCGCAGAGCGAGGGTATTCGAAGCGCACTCGGCGCAGCCCTTGCTGACACCGAGGTGGCGCCCCACTTAAGGGCTGCTATGGGCAAGCTTCGTAAACAGTATGACACATTTGGCCCAGTGCTTTTTGAGCCCGTTGACCCACACGGAGATACGCTTCCTGAACCAATTCCCGGCCTAGAGAATCCTCACCGAGGGGAAGGTGAACATGACTATGTTCGTGCGGGAGCTGTCGAGGACCTTGGGGAGATTGCGGTTAAAGCGGTGGTTGCGCCATCTGAACTACGCCTACGGGAACCTTCTGGGTATGAAGATGTAACTGGGCATATTGCCCCTGCTTCAGCTGGCGAGACGTCTGAGATTTTAGGGGTTCGCCGTGGGATGAGCCCCGGTGAAATGCAGGAACTTCTTGCCCGAAAAGATGCTGAACGCCTTATGCCCCAGGCGGATATTGGCGAGATTCAACGTGAGATGACCGACATGCTTGCCCAATTTGGTACCTTTGCGCAGTATTCTGCCGCCGAGGTTGGTGCGCATGAGCAGGCGCTGCGAAGTGGCGTTGTTGATCGACTTTCATCGAAAATCGATGCGCTTGAGCAGGGGTATAGTACGCTTTCTGAGGAGGCATTTATGTATAAGCTTGGTGTGTATCTGACAACCGCTGATAACCCGCGGGTAGTCGATGCGCTGATGGACCAGGCGAAGCGGGTAATGAAGGATGCGGACCTTGCGAAGATAGAGGAGCGGATTGCGCGCATTGCTCGCCAAGCGTCGGCGGACCCTTCACAAGAAGAGGCCAATTACCACGGGGTTGCGAGTTTATTGCATTCTTATGCAGGCCATATGGGCGGCGCCTCGGGCATGAGTGTCGTAGACTTTGCGATTCGAGGGGCTACAATTGGTGCGTATACTCACCTTAAAGAAGACGCATTGCACCATGCGGTTCGCCAATTAGGCAATGATATGGAATACTTTTACAAGACTACGAAGGGGTAAGCTTTAAGATTACGAAACCGTTACTTGCGTACGAGTGACGGTCTTGCCGGTAAAGCTTCCTTTTTTGACCTTCTGGAACGATACGACGCCTTCCTTGGCGGCGTGAATTGTAAAGTTACGGCTCATAAAGGTGCCAGGGCCAGCGACTTTTGTGCTGCCAGTTTGGCGAACGAGGACTTCCCCAGTGTTGACCTTTTGGCCACCAAAGCGCTTTACGCCAAGGCGAGCGCCGGCGTTGTTGTGGACATTCTTACTTGAACCACCTGCTTTTACGTGTGACATATATTATTAACTCCTTATGAGCCGGGTTCCTTGGTGTGGCTCATTCAATCTGTTCCATTGTACCGAAAATGGGCGGGATAGTCAAGTGTTCCGTGCGAGTTGACTGAATCTCGAAAAGCATAGGTTTGCCTTTTCCTTAAGAGGGATTTAAGAATTGGTATGCTACAATACAGGGAGTGAATCGGTGGTATCGGTTCAATAAATAACAATTTGGCACAAGCAGCCTAACCCCTTGGGTTGTACGCAGGTCGCGTACCAAGGGTATGGTTGGAAATCGCGTTAACAATACTGATCCCGTCGTTCAGGTAATGTTAACGCGTCGTTTGGGGAAACTTGAACGGGGCCCTAGAGGGTCCGCCTAGCGGCGGGTTCCGTGTATCTCTAGTCCAGGTTATAACTCATAAGGGGCGGGCGGAGGCAACATATGGCAAAGCAAAAGGCAAAATATAGTGCGCGGCAAATAACACTGTGGGTGTTTACGGGCGCGGTGTTGGTGCTGTTTTCAATCGAACTGGCAGTTATTGTCATTTCGTTATAGTGCCTTGGGCCCCTTGGGCTCTGAGCACAAGCAACTCGCGAGCCACCACTTGGTCGGGCCGGAAGTAGAGTAGCTGTTCGGGTCGGGTAGTGGTAAGCTCGATTCGCTCAAAGCCAAAGGTTTCAATGGTGCGCGTAAGGGGAAGGTGCGTAAAGGTGCCTTCCTTATTCTTCCAGGCGGGCACAGCCAGAACCAAGGGGGTGCCGGGTTGCAGTTGGCCAGAGATGTTCTTTAGGAAGGCACCAATAATGTGGTTGCAGTTACCCTGTACTTCGGCTAGCTTGGCGGGTGATGGGGGGGCGCTGAAGGGTTGGCCAAGGTAGGTTTCGGTAACGACGGCGTCGAGGGGCTGTTGCCAGTGGGTGGTAGTGGCATCTCCCTCGTGAAGATACCAGTCGGCGGTGAAGCGGTATTTCTCTTCAAGCCAGTTGAGGTTATCGCGGCTATAGCGAACCATTTTTTCGGCGAGGTCAGTGCCGTAGACGGCGTAGCCGCGCAGGGCGGCTTCTTGCAAAACAACGCCGGTGCCGCAGAAAGGGTCGAGCAAGCGAAGGGGGGTACTGTGGGCACCTTGTGTGCGGAGTGCTGTGCCGCCTGTGGCGAGGTTAATCATGAGCAGAGCGAGTTTGGGAGGGAGCATGCCAACAAAGGCGTCGCGGCGTGGGCGGCCTTGGTCGCGGGCGGCAAGGGCGGTAATGTTTTGAGCGCCGGTACTTTCGGCCACAATAATTGTGTCTCTTCCTTTTATAATAAGGAGTTCTACTTTGTTTGGGGCAAGGCCCAACTTGTTGTGGTGAGATGTAGCGGTGCTGAGGGCGCTTTCTTGGTTAGGGATAAGCCGCACGCTTGGCCCGTTTTGATTCTGCTTTGCGGTTTGTTTAGGGTTGCTTTGCGTAAGGCTACGTTTAAGTATAAGGCCAGTTTTTTGGAGCTCGCGCGGGCTTACAGTGAGGCCGTAGGCGCTCAAGCCGAGGGTAATTTTACCACTGGAGAGGGCCCATTTTTTTGAGTAGTGTCGAACAATAGCATCGCTCACTTTGCGCCAATCGCCCTGGCGGAGTTCAAGGATAACTTTGCCGGCTTTTTGGGTGCCGCCTAGTGTTTGGACATCGATTGCGTCGGTGTCAACTAGTGCCGATTCGGCAGAGAACCAACTGACCCGCGGGTAGACGCGTTCGAGCTCGGCAATAGAAAGTTCTGGCTGGCGGCCTAAAAGAGCTATATACATACCCTTAGTGTACCATGCTACAATAAGAGGAGATGAAACTTTCTTTCCGAGGTTGGCTGACAATTATCACACTGGTGCTATTAACGATTGTGATTATTTTTGCATGGCCAGAAATTCGTAAGGCCTGGGGCCTTCTGGGGTCGGTGAACTTGTGGGTTTTGGCCTTGCTTATACCGGTGCAGTTTTTTAGTTACTATGCAACGGGCGGTATGATTTTTTCGTATCTTCGGGCGAAGGGTGATTTAAAAGATATGTCGCACTGGTCGATGACTCGGTTGGCGCTGGAGTTGAACTTTGTGAATCACATCTTGCCGAGTGGCGGCGCAGCGGGTTTTTCGTACCTTGCATGGGTGCTCGGCAAGCACAAAGTGAGTGCAGCCCGGGCAACAATGGCGCAAATTATTCGGTTTGCATTAACTTTCTTGTCGTTTGTTGTGCTTTTGGTGCTGGCGGTGTTTGTGCTTGTTTTGAACCATAGCATTGACCGTATGATTATTTTTGTGGCATTGGCCCTTACTGTCCTTGCTATTGGGGCGTTGTGGTTGATTATTTTCTTAGTGCGTAATAAAGAGCGGTTGGCGATGTTTTCGAAGTGGCTGGCGCGAACGGCAAACAACGTTGTTGGATGGGTAACGGCTGGGCGTAAAAAGAATAGCGTCAAGGAAGCGCCTATTAGAAACTTCTTTGATGGCCTCCATGATGATTATTTGGGGATTCGCCGGGAACGAAAGGTGCTGATTGTACCGTTTATTTGGGCGGCAATTGCAAACGTACTCGACGTGGCATTGATCTGGATTTCATTTTGGGCGCTTGGTTTTCCGCTTGATCCGGCCCTACTGTTCGTCGCTTTTGGGGTAGCCTCGATTGCCAGTGCGGTTTCGGTGACCCCTGGGGGTGCTGGGGTGTATGAGGCAATTATGGTAGCTTTTTTGGCAGCCAGCGGGGTAACACCAGACGTTGCTATTGCCGGAACACTGCTTGCTCGTGTAACGTTGCTTGCGGGCACTATTTTGTTTGGCTACGTACTATACCAATTAACGGTGATGAAATATGGAACCCGTCCAACTGACCGTTAGTGATTTTGTAGCGGTTACCAACCAAACGCTTGAATATACTTACCCGTCGGTGGCGGTTGTTGGTGAGATTACCGAGTTTAAAATTAGCCAAGGGAAATGGGTGAGTTTTAAGCTGAAAGATGAGGGGGCGGCAGTGAACTGCTTTATGGGTATATACCAGCTTCGCATGCCGCTTGAAGATGGCATGCAGGTGATGGTGGTTGCTGGGCCGCGGCTTAACCCAAAGGGCTATTTTAACCTGAATGTGCGAACAGTGAAGCCAGTGGGTGAAGGGTCAATTAAAAAAGGCTTTGAACTTCTAAAGGCTCGACTTGAGGCCGAAGGCCTGTTTGCGCCAGAGCGTAAACGAGTGCTCCCTCGTGTACCGCAGCGGATTGCTGTTATTACGAGTATTGAATCGGCGGCGTATGCGGACTTTTGCAAAATTATTAACGAGCGATGGGGCGGGCTTGAGGTTGTGGTGGCGCATACTCAGGTACAGGGTGATCCGGCACCTGACCAGATTATACGAGCGATTCATTATTTTAACGGCCTTGAGGAGTTACCTGAGGTGTTGGTGATTATTCGTGGCGGCGGCAGTGCTGAGGACTTAATGACATTTAATGATGAACTCCTTGCCCGCGCAGTGGCGGAAAGCCGCATTCCTACCCTGGTAGGGGTCGGGCATGAAATTGACCATACGCTTGCCGATATGGTTGCCGATAGGCGAGCGGCAACGCCGACTGATGCTGCGAAAATAGTTATTCCCGACAGGCAGGAGGTGCTTGCTGGTATTCGCCAACAGGCATCATCACTTGGGGCGCAGGTGGTACGGGCGATTGACGATTATGCGCGGAACATTCGCTTGCAGCTTACCGATGCCGCCCAGCGAATTGATGAACGCATAGACGATGCTGCCAGGCAGCTCCGTATGCTTCGCCTTGCCGCCGAACAAGCCAACCCAGAAACAGTGCTGCGGCAAGGGTATGCGCTGCTTCGGGGCAAGCGGGCAATGGGGGAACTGCTAGAAATTGAAACCAGTGAAGAAACGATACGAGCGGAGGTACAAGATGTCAGGAAAAAATAAAGCTATGTCGGCCCAGGGTACGGTGCAGGCAAAATTACAGAAACTTTCAGAATTAGTGGCGTGGTTTCAGGGCCCCGATTTTATACTTGAAGCGGCGGTCGATACGTACAAGGAAGCCGAGGCGCTTGCTGAAGAAATTGAGAAGAGTCTGACCGAGTTAAAAAATGAAATAACGGTTGTAAAGCAAAAATTCGACCAGGCCTAGAGCGGTGGATCGGTTGTTTATTGCTGGAGGGGTTATCACCCCTTTACACTCGCCCGAAGCATAAGTATAATACGAGTATATGAATCCTGAGACTCCTTTTGGCGGTGGCCAAAATCAACCCTATGGCCCTCCGCAGCCACCAGTGGCAGGGTCTGTGCAGTATGGTGCGCCGCAAGCATCGCCCCAGCCGCAACCACCGTTTGGGTCGCCTTCGGGGGCTGCCCCGGCCTCACCCGTAGCTCCGGCTCCCTTTCCAACTCCAACTGTTTCAGTCAGCCCACCCAAGGCCTATGGGCGAGTGTCAAAAGCTTGGCTGGTGATAGCAATTGTTTTTATTGTGCTTTCGTTGGCGCTTGCGGCAGCTTTTGTATGGGCCTATCTCAATTACACCGATAATCGCGACAATGTTGACAGCAAGGTCAGTGCCGCCGTCAACGAAGCTGAGAAGAAGCAGAAAGATTATTACGAAGCCGAGTTTATTAAAAGAGAAAAAGAACCAAACCGTGTGTTTGCTGGGCCTGAAGATTATGGTAGTTTAGCATTTACCTACCCCAAAATCTGGAGTATGTATGTTGCGAAAGATGCAGCCAAAGGGGGCACCTATGAAGCGTATTTCAGCCCGGTTGAAGTGGTGAGCACGGCTCAGCAGTTCGCACTTCGGGTATTCATTGAAGATAAGGACTACGACAAAGCCCTTGACGGATACAAGTCGGCGGTGTCAAAAGGGACACTTAAATCGACGGCCGTGAAAATTAACGGGGTCGATGGTACGCGTTTTGATGGTATGTTTACCAAAGACATTAATGGTGCGGCGGTGGTATTTAAGATTCGTGACAAAACGGTAACGATTCAAACAGATGCCCAGACATTTGTTGACCCCGATTTTAACGCCTTAATTAATACAATTACTTTTAACAAATAGCCGGGGCGGTCGGCCATGATGCTTGTCTTTGCCCGGCGCGGGGGTGAAGTGTTACACTAGAGCTATGAAACGAGCCGAAGAGAGGGAAGGGGGGGTGTTGCCGGTTGTAACGCCGCTTATCGCGGCTGCACATGAGCTTAAGGCGCCCTTAGCCCTGCTTCGCCAGATTGCTTTTCGCCTCGAGGACACGACGCTTCCGACTGCCGATCGTCAGCGGCTCTTGCGCCAGTCGGTTTTGGTGAGCGAGCGGGCACTTCGCCTTACCAGCGACCTTACAAAAGTTGCACGGCTTGAGTCGGCGTTATTTACAATTGAACCAATTAACCCCGAGCAGTTATGCAAAGACGTTGCCGCGGAACTCGGCCCTTTATTTGAAGCCTATGGCCGAAGTGTTGCCGTGCAAACGCGCCGGCATCCGTTGCTATTAGTGGCTAACCGTGATTTGTTGCGCCGCATTTTACTTGGCTTTAGCGATAACGCCCTTCACTACAGCCAGCCGGGAACGGCTGTTCACTTGCAAATACAAGCCTTTAAGAAGGCGGGGGTGATTCGAGTGGGTGTACGCGATTACGGACCGGCACTTTCAAGCGATTTGTGGCGAACCTTGCAGAAGAAATTACAGGCTGCGCCGCAACCGGTTCATGCTCGGCCTGAAAGTAGTGGCTTAGGTTTGTATATTGCCAGCCAATTTGCTGAGGCTATGAATGGTACGATTGGTGCCGTGCGCCACCGCGACGGAGCGACGTTTTATGTGGAGTTACAAGCTTCTTCGCAGTTGAGTTTGTTATGACAAAAATTTTGTTAGTAGAAGATGATGCCTGGTTGGCGGAGCTTGAGGCGGAGGTGCTGAAGAGCGAAGGGTATGAGGTGGCGGTGGTGCCACATGGGCTTGCAGCAATTGATGCCGTTGATACATACCTGCCTGAAGTGATTATTGTTGATATGCTGTTAGCTGGTTCAACGGCTATCGCGCTTCTTCACGAACTGCAATCATATCACGATACGGCTCAGGTACCGGTCATTGTTTGCACCAACCTGGCGGAACAGTTCTCGCTTGAGCAGCTGCGCCCCTATGGTGTACGGAGGATTATTGACAAAACAACCATGCATCCAAGCGACTTAGGGGTGGCGGTTCGGGCGGTGCTGGCATGAGAACAACCCGTACCAAGGCAATGGTGCTACGGCGCACTAATTACGGCGAAGCTGACCGGATTCTTCAGTTGCTTACACCAGACGGGCGACGGAGCGTCATGGCTCGGGGGGTGCGAAAAGAGAAGAGCAAATTGGCCGGGGGTATTGAACTATTTGCGGTAAGTGATGTGGTGCTTGGTGAAGGTAGGGGTGATTTGGGGATTTTAACGTCTGCAAAACTCGATACGTTTTATAGGCATATCCTTGCTGATTACGACCGGCTGCAGTTTGGCTACCAGGCAGTCAAGCTTGTGGCACGAGCCAGTGAGACAATTGACGAGCCGGAGTGGTTCGATTTATTGCAAGAGGCGCTCGCAGGCCTGGATGTGCTTACAGTGCCTCTTGTGTTAGTTGAGGCATGGTTTTATAGCCGCTATGCTGCTCTATTGGGCCACGAGCTTAACCTTGAACTTGACGTTGAAGGCCACCCCCTTGAGGCTGGGGCCTTCTATCGCTACGACATAGTCAACCAAGGCCTTCGCCGAAGTACGGCAGGACCCGTTACCAGTGAACATATTAAGTTACTGCGCCTTATTGCAACGCGTCCGCTACAGGTACTGGTGCAGATTGGTGGGGTAGAGGGGGTGTTGAGCGAGTGTTTGGCCTTAGTGCAGGAGCATGCGGCGATTGATACGACATAAAGTATTTTTGGAGCGACTTTTCTTTTAAAGTGAAACGCCCCGCCACGGCTGGGTAAGCCATGGCGGGGCGCTCTTCTTGTTGAATTATAGTCTTCTCGTTGCGGGGGCTAGCGGTGGATGGTATTCCAGCGCACAGCCCACCGCCCCAGCATCGCCAGGCGCAGCTCCGACAGCTTACGCGGGTCGTCGCCGGCCAGCGCCTCGGCACGGTGCACGAGCGGTGCGCGTTCGACGAACTTGGTGATCGGGATGAGAACCGTCACCAGGTGGTTGAACTCCGCCTCGGGGTCCCCCAGCTTCCGGAGCTGCCTGTGAATCTCGCGGGCAACTTCTCGAGCGAGAGTCTGCCCGATGACGCGGGCATCTGCTCGCGAGAGGCTGTGGACGACGTCACCACTGAGAGCCATCGCCAGCCCGAGCGATGCCATGTCGTAACGCAGGAGCGCCAGCCGACCCCGGCACAGCGCGGCCTCGACCGGGTTGTTGGTGGTGCGGGCATCCGCGCCTCCCTGGAAGAGGTCGGCGGCTTGGCGTAGCACCTCGTCACTGAGGGTGCTCGAGTGGCGGCGTCCGCTGTCCTTGAGCAAGCGCAGGGCATAGTTGTGCTGTGCATCGCCATCGCGGACGACGGGGTAGGTGGTGGTCGCGTTCATTTTTCCTCTATTCTCGCGCCGTGGCGCTTGTAGACGCCATGGTCGGCTAGGGGGCAGGGGCAGACTTACTATATTTAATTGTTGAAGAGCTGTCGGTATTATACCATATAATGGCTGGTAATGCAACTCATTCAGGAGCTATCTGCTTTTCGCTCGGGCTCCTCGTGGTATACTAAAGAGCAATGATGAATACTCAAAAAAATATGGAAGCCATTGTTAGTTTGGCGAAGCGCCGAGGGTTTATTTATGCTGGTTCGGATATTTACGGTGGTTTAAGCGGTACTTGGGATTACGGCCCGCTCGGTGTTGCGTTGAAGCGTAATATTATGAACTTATGGTGGCAGATGTTTGTTGAAGGCCGTGATGATATGTATGGCATTGATGCAGCGATTCTTATGAACCAAAAAGTATGGCAGGCGAGTGGGCATGTTGATACGTTTACCGATCCCCTAGTTGAGGATCTTGTTACAAAGCAGCGCTACCGTGCCGACCATCTTCTTAAAGACGCTGGCTATGCTGTTGATGGGTTGAGACTTGAAGAACTGACGCAACTCATTCGCGATAATAATGTTAAAAGCCCGAATGGGAATGAACTTTCAGACGCTCGTACGTTTAATATGATGTTCACAACAACCGTGGGGCCAGTTGCTGATGATAAATCTATAAGCTACCTTCGCCCTGAAACTGCCCAAGGTATTTTCACCAATTACAAGAATGTTGTTGACTCATTCTACCCGGATCTTCCGTTTGGGTTAGCGCAGCAGGGCAAGGCATTTCGTAACGAAATTAGCCCGCGCGATTTCATCTTCCGTAGCCGCGAATTTGAACAAATGGAAATTGAATACTTTGTTGATCCAGCAACATGGGAGGAGTCGTTTGAGCATTGGCGTGAGCAGGTGTGGGCCTGGACCCGTGCGCTTGGTCTTTCTGATGAGCAGGTTCATGAGCTTGAAGTACCAGCGGCGGATAGGGCGCATTATAGCAAGCGAACGATTGATTTTGAATTTGATTTCCCAATTGGCCGTGAAGAGCTTTTAGGCCTTGCCTACCGTACTGATTTTGACCTTGGAAATATTCAGCGCATGAGCGGCAAGAACATGGAATATACCGTGAAAGGGTCGAACACAAAATTTGTTCCCCATGTTATTGAACCTTCATTTGGCGTGGAGCGTGCACTTATGGCGGTGCTTTCGTCGGCGTATACCGAGGATGAGATCAACGGCGAAAAGCGCATTGTGATGAAGTTCCCAGAACACCTTGCGCCTGTTAAGTTTGCCATCTCGCCGCTGGTGCGTAATAAGCCAGAATTGGTTGCGAAGGCTCGTGAAGTGTATACGGCGCTCAAGAAAAAATACGGGGCAGTGATGTGGGACGACAATGGAAACATTGGTAAACGTTACCGCCGCCAAGATGAAATCGGGACACCATGCTGCGTAGTGGTAGACTTTGATACGCTTGAAACGGACGGGCTGGTTTCGGTCCGTGACCGCGATACAACAGAGCAACGGCGTGTGGCTGTTGAGGACCTGTAGTGGAATATAAGCGCATTACTTCGGCGCAAAACCCGGTGTATAGAGCGTTTAAGCACCTTGCTTTACAGGCCAAGGCTCGTCGCGAGACCAACCAAACTGTTTTTGAGGGGGTTCATGTGTGCGAAGCTTTTCTAAAGAGCGGCTTTCAACCTGTGACTGCGATTGTAGCGGATGCAGCACTGGAAAATGCTGAGGTAACAAAGCTCTTACTTCACCTTGATGACAATACAGAAGTGGTGCAGCTTGCCGATAGTTTATTTGCGGGTATGAGCTCGGTTGAGCAGGGGGTTGGAATTGCATTTGTCGTTGAAATCCCTGAATATGCAGAGCCGCCCCGCATTGAAGGCGATGCACTCTTAATTGACGCAGTGCAAGACCCAGGGAACCTGGGAGCCTTACTGCGGACTGCTGCTGCGGCTGGTGTGACTGAGGCCTACCTTTCTGCAGGGTCTGCAAGCGCCTGGGCACCGAAGACGATTCGCGCGGGCATGGGCGCGCATATGGCGATGAACATCTATGAGCAGTGCGACTTAGCAGAGCTTGTAAGGAGTGCGGCTGTTCCGGTACGGGCAACCAGCCTTAAGGCGAAACAATCGGTATATCAGAAAGACTTAACTATTCCTACTGCTTGGATTGTAGGAAACGAGGGCGCCGGGGTTTCTGAAGAGCTTATTACGTTATGTGGTCAAAATACCGTTATTATTCCTCAAGATGAGGGAGTTGAGTCGCTGAATGTGGCTGCAGCTGCAGCGGTGTGTTTGTTTGAGCAGCGACGTCAGCGAAGATCGTAGGGGCGAACGTTCGTGTCCTGTACAATAGAACCATGATTGTTTACTACACAGACGGAAGCGCAAGCCCTAACCCTGGCCCGGGTGGTTTTGCGGTGATTAAAAACGGCCAGCCACATATTTTAGGCAGCGAAGACGGTGAAACGACCAACATTCGCATGGAAGGCAAGGCAATTGTGGCGGCGCTGAAAGATGCTGCGGGTGAACCGGCAGAAATCTACACCGATAGTGAATTTTGGATCAATGTGATCACCAAATGGGCACCCGGCTGGGAAGCGAAGGGCTGGAAGAAAAAGGGCGGCGAAATTAAGAATCTTGATATCGTTCAAGAAGTGTATCCGCTCCATCAGGCCTCGAAGGCAACCCTTATTTGGGTGCGAGGGCACGAGGGTGACGAGGGGAATGAGCTTGCCGACCAGTGGGCTAACAAAGCCCGCGAAGGCGCGCGGCTGTGAGTCTTGAGCGCCTTTCGTCACCGCGCTGGACAATGAATGCTCTCTGGTGTTGACGCCCTGGCGCGCGAATAGGGTATAATACGTACTGTTGCTTAAATAGGGAAAAACATACATGGAAACGACTGAAAACACGACTGAAATGACGGAGACTGTTGATGTTAATACGGCAGAAGAGACTGGCACGGTGCATATTGATGCTTCCCAGGGTGCCCGGCCCAAAGACGATGGCGTTGATCTTTTTCTATGGGCCAACCAGACTGACTCCGTAAAACTTGACCTTACCATTGAATTCTTTTTGTTCAATAAAAACTACACGCCCTACTCAACCAAGGTCGTAGACGATCTTGATAGTCAAATTCGTTCACTCTTCCTCTACGATGTTATTAACGATGTGAATATGGGCGCAGGCACCGGGCTTTCGGTCCGTGATTATGAACTAAGTGAAAAGGAAGATGATGTCGTACTGCGGACTGACCTTGAAAAGGTTGGTCGTGCCGAAACGCTGATTCACCTTATTGAAAATGAACGCAACGATATTGTTGAATTTAGCGAACAGGAACATGAGTTTAAGCGCATTAAGGGTATTGTTGCTCGTTTTGCTCGTAAAGATGGCTCGAAGCCGTTCTATGTTATTAAGCAGGTGAGTAGTGGCCAAGCGCTGCATGGTGCGACTTCCTGGGAGTTTGCTGAAGGCGCATTTAAGCCATTCAAGCCAGAGTTTGGTTGGAAGGTTCCGGGTGATAACCAGGTACTCATCGTTGAGAAAGACATTTTTATTTTTAGCCAGTCTAAGTTTGAGCGTTTATTTAATTATGACTTTAAAAAGCAGCTTCTTGCTGACCAAAAAGTCGCTGAGATCGAAAAACAATACAAGCTCAGCTTTCCTGAAGGCATGGATCTTCAGTCTTTAGTGATGGAGAAAAAGAAGATCGTTAATAAATTGCAAAAACTTGAAGTCGGGGCAATTACCCAAGAGCAGGCGATTGAATACGCCGACACTATGCAGCTTGAGCTCATGACTGATGACGAAGGTAAAATTATTATTATGGATGGCAATGACCTCGACATTTTCGTTAATCTTATTAACGAAGACTACATTACCAGTGAAATTACCGGCAGGCGTTATGAAATTAAAAGCAAGAAACTGCTCGATGAGCCTGAGGGTGAGCCGCCGCGTGGATGAGCTGGAAGAGTAGCTTCGTAAATAGAATTGCGACGGTTTAATTTAGCCAGCCAGTGAGAAAATTATTTGTCCGGACAACCCAATGGTGTTGTTCTTCGGGGCCGCATTCAATGCCGCATATACCAAATGCTTGCCCCCAGAATACAATAGTCACAACGAGATATAAGATGATGCAGCTTGCGATTGCTGCAAGGACGGCCGTAGGGAGTGAGAGCTTAACCCTTTTTGCGAGACAAATGAGCATCGAGATGACGGTAGCTATTCCACTAACGATTGACAGTATTGGCGTGGGTCGAAATGATGGAGCTAATAAAATTTATTCGACAACGTTAGCGTTAAGGGTATTGTGACAATAGCTGCCCAAATTCTTGAGTGATGCGCTGAGTGGTGCGATTTCGCGAAGAGCCGCTTCAAGCTGCTCGCCTGCGGCATCAACCACCAAGTAAAAGCGATATTTCCACGGCGAACCAATAATGGGGCGCGACTGGAGCTTTGAAAGGTTTATGCCTTTGTTGGCAAAGATGGTCAAGATACGTGCGAGTGCCCCGGGGGTGTGGTCGGTGGTGAGGACTAACGAGGTGCGGTTGGCGTCATCGGGCACGGTTCCACGTGGCTGTAAAACTAAAAAGCGGGTGAAGTTTGCGGGGCTATCTTCGATATTCGTGTCGATAATTGGCATGCTGTGGAGTGTTGCGGCAACGTCACTGGCAATGGCGGCGTAGTGTGGGTCGTCGAGCTGTTTGATGTGTTTAACAGCGGCGGCGGTGTCATGATATTCGTGACGTTCGGCGCGGGGGAAATGTTGGTCAAGGTATGCTTCACACTGCGCAAGGGCAACGGGATGAGAGTAAATATCCGTGATGAGCTCAGGGGTGCCTGCGCTGATTAGTTGATGATGAATCGGCAGATGGATTTCACCGACGATAGGGTAGCTGTATTTTTCAATCAGGTCGTACACCTGGTTAATGCTGCCATAGAGTGAATTTTCGATTGCTACAATGAGTAAATCGGCTTTATCGTTCGCAACGGCCCTGAATGTTTCAGGAAAAGTATCAGCCGGGACGATTTCGAGATTGTCCATCTGTTTGGCAGTCCAGATTTGGGCGGCGGCATCATGAAACGAGCCGGCGTCACCTTGTATTGCAATACGCATATCAAGTCTATTGTAACAGATGCTGTTAGAGGTGGCCGAGGAGCCGGCGATTGGTTTGCAAAAAAGTTTATAGGTACTTAAGAATCGTTCCCTATACTAAGAGTATGGCTATGACGATAACAATCCTCCAACGGCAATTCGACTCCCTTCATGACGATGTGAAGGTGATGGCGAGTCTCTTCCAAAAATTTCGTAGTCACGTGAATCGTCAACATGCGTTTATCGATGAAAGGCTTGAGCGCATCGAAACAACAATGGTGACGAGGGCGGATTTTTTTGAGGTTCAGCAGGATGTAGCAGTTTTGGAGCGAGACGTCACAATCTTGCAGCAAGACGTCACGATCTTGCAGCAAGATGTCGCGGTTTTGAAGCAAGACGTCACGGTTCTAAAGCAGGATGTCAGTCTCCTGAAGCAGGATGTTGTAGAGCTCAGACAAGATGTCACGGAGCTCAAGAAAGATGTTATAGGGCTAAAGCAAGATGTCTCAGAGTTAAAACAAGATGTTGTGGAACTAAGACAAGATGTTGCGGAACTAAGACAAGATGTTGCGGAACTCAAGCAAGACATGGGGGAGGTCAAGCAGCGCCTTAATATTGTCGAATCGCAGCTTGGTCAGCTTATCACTTTACAAAAAGAGACGAATACAATCATTGCGGCAATGGCGGCTCGGCTGAATCAAGGAGGGTCGTTGTAGTGTATTTTACGCCACCTTTTCCGCGGTGGCGTAGGTCGAGAAAGGGTATACTAAAGAGAGATGAATCAATCATTGGCGTTAGAAATAATGCTCTCGGGCGAGAGTGTGTTGCTCACCGGTCCAGCCGGTGCTGGTAAAACCTATGTGTTAAACCAGTTCATTAAGTTGGCCAAACACGAGGGCAAGCATGTTTCGGTAACCGCTACTACGGGGCTTGCGGCAACTCATCTTGGTGGCACCACTATTCATAGCTGGGCGGGTATTGGCGTCAGCGATTATTTGCCAAATGGCTTTGCCGAGCATATTGCTAAGGGCCGTCGTGAAATTATTGAGAAAACCGATGTACTAGTGATTGATGAAATTAGTATGCTTCACGACTTTCGCCTTGATATAGTTGATGAAGCTTGCCGTTTAGTCCGCAAAGAGCCCGATATTCCGTTTGGTGGCATTCAGGTGATTATGTCGGGGGATTTCTTCCAGCTTCCGCCGATTAATAGGGGCGATTCGCGGGCAGGGAGCTTTGTGGTGAATGCGCAGGTTTGGCAAGAGCTTGACCCGGTTATTTGTTACCTGGAAGAGCAACACCGCCAGGATGACGAAACGTTGGTCGAAATTCTTAACGCGATCCGTGCGGGTGATGTACGGCGCCACCATGCCGAAACGCTGCTTGCTCGCACCGAAATCTACCCCGATGAGTTTGAGCAATTAACTGAGCTTCATACAGTCAATATTGATGTTGATTCAATGAACGAGGCAAAGCTGAAGGAGCTTGAAGGTGACGAGCTTACCTATGAACAGCATACCACTGGGTCCGAAAACTATGTCGAGAACCTGCAGCGGTCGGTACTTGCGCCAAAAATGCTTCGTTTAAAGGAAGGCGCACTGGTGATGGCGGTAAAAAACAGCCCTGAACGGAAGTATGCGAATGGGAGTATTGGTACCGTTGTTGGGTTTGAGCCGCACACCGATTATCCAATCGTGCTTTTTAGGAATGGTAAAGAAGTCTCAATGAGTCCCGACACCTGGGAGCTTCGCGATGGCGACAAAAAGCGGGCGAGTATTACCCAATTGCCACTTCGTTTAGCGTGGGCGATTACCGTGCATAAGTCACAGGGTATGACCCTTGATGCAGCCCGGATTGACCTTCGAAAAGCCTTTGTTGAGGGGATGGGCTACGTTGCGTTGAGCCGTGTAAAAAATGTAAACAATCTGTATTTAACAGGTATTAACCAAATGGCGCTACGGGTGAGCGAAGAAGCGCAGGCGATTGATGTGAACCTTCGTGAACGAGCCGCTCAGGCAGTGCGGCGTTTTGCCCATTTGGCCGAAAAGGTGATTGAGCGAGCAAACAATCCTGCGCCGAAAGCCAAAAAGGCTGGGTCGGGAAGCTGGGCGGATAAAATCGAAAAAATGCGCGAAGTCTACCCAAACGCGTATCGTCCGTGGCTTGCCGAGCATGATACTGAGTTAAGGCAATATTTTCAGCAGGGTGAATCGATTAAGGCATTGAGCCAACGGCTTGGCCGCCACGAAGGGTCTATTACGATGCGTTTGCAAAAACTCTTTGGTGAAGAGGTGGTGTCTTCATAAATCGTGCCCAAAATTACCACATAAAAAATCCGCCTTTTGAGCGGATTTTTTATAGTGTAGGGAGGGGTGAGTGCGACGCTATACCTCTGAATTTTTTTACACCAACTCGAGTAGTTATCCCCAAATATGTGGATAAACAAACACCTTCTGAAAAAATGTCAAAAATGGGGGTTGTAGTGGGTAAGAGTGGGTAGTATAGTTAAAGCCAGTGGAAAGAACCACAAGACAAACAATGGATTACATTAAAAAATTACCCTAGCACCCCACGAAAGGTACCAAGTGGCGCAAGTAGATTATTTTGAACGAAGGCTCGATGACAAACGTCGTTTGACGATACCATCAGAACTTCGTGAAGAATTTCTTTCAGGCGTCGTTCTTACGAGGGGATTCGGTACGTACTTGCACCTGTACCCAAAGTCGGTATGGGAGCAGGAAGTCGAACCGGCATTGAGCGCAAGCGGCAGCATTCTTGATGAAAAGATTGCCGACGTAAACGTACAATTCCGGCGAGGTAAGACCGAAGCTGAGCTTGACCAAAAGCAAGGCCGCATTACACTCGAGCAGCATCTTCTTGACTACTCGGGTATTGAACGCGCGATTGTTGCGGTACGGGCAGGTGCCTATTGGCGCCTTATGGCAGGGGATTCTGAATAGGCAGTTACTAAGGTAATCGGTCGGTTCTTTAACAACTTGGCGAGAAAATGAACGACTCTCGAAGTCAACTATCTGGTAGTGAGGCGTGGCCTGCGGAAACACAATAAACATTCCGTTGCACCTTCCTTAAAAACACACCTCCCAAAAAACTCCACCTCACATAAGTCTCTCAACTCGCAGTGCACACTATGGGTATCAAATGGTTCTCATGAACGGCACTGCACGACTTTTACAAAAACAAACACACCATGCGAAAATAAATAGCTTCACTATCAGTTAGGTGACTTCGAGCTTCTCTAGGGTATACTAGGGGAGATGAGTAAAGAACATCCACCACATCATGTTCCCGTTCTATTAGAAGCAACCCTTCGCGAACTTGCACCCCAGAAAGGCGAATCGTATTTAGATTTGACTGCTGGATATGCAGGGCACGCAAGTGAAGTGCTTCATAAAACGGAAAATTTCAAGGAAAGCGTTTTGGTTGACCGGGATGAATATGCGATTGAGCACCTTCAGCACCTGGCCGGCAAAGGCGTTCGTTTAATGCATACCGATTTCGCATCAGCTGCACAGCAACTGGTCGAAGAGGGGAAAGCATTTAACCTGATCCTGATTGATTTGGGGGTGTCGTCACCACAGCTTGATCAGGGCGAACGAGGGTTTTCATTCTCACATAATGGTCCGCTTGACATGCGTATGGATCGAAGGAGGGGGCAGACTGCTGCTGAACTTATCGAGACTACAACTGTTCGCGACCTTGCAACCATCATTCATGAGTATGGCGAAGAGCCGTATACTCAAGCAAAGCGATTTGCTGAAGCGATTATTGCACAGAGGCCATTTAAAGACACTGAGACGCTCGCTGAGTTGATTAAGCAAACATATCGTGGCAAGAGGCAAAAAATCCACCCTGCTACGCGTACCTTTCAAGCGCTCCGCATTGCCGTAAACGACGAACTCGGGCAAGTGAAAGCAACACTTCCTTTGCTTCCAAAACTTCTTAAGAAGGGCGGAAGGGTAGGGGTAATTAGCTTCCATAGCCTCGAAGACCGTTTAGTAAAACGCTTCTTTAAAGAACAGATTAATTCTGGACTTGAAGCGGAACTAGACATACTGACCAAAAAACCGATTTTAGGAGCCACCGAAGACGTTCACAATCCGCGGTCTCGAAGCGCCAAGCTTCGGGTCGCTGTGAAAAAATAAAACAAAAAGGGAAAGGGCCAAAAAGTATGCCAGTTCACATTCCTGTACAATACGCAGACCAACCACAAATTGTTGCAGTACGCGTAAAGTAGTCACACTGTGGCGCCACCCGCTGCCTGGGAAGGGGCGGGCGGCGCCTCCAAAGGCACAAAAATAAAAAACTAATACAAAAAGTAATACCACCACAATGTCACAACAAAGTAATTATTATGTGAGTCGTCGCCAGCAAAACTGGTCGCGTAACCAAAATACGACTCGATTTATCTCGTCGGTCAAGCTTGGCCCCGTTGCTCATACCGTCCTTGTGGCGCTTATGATTATTGTGCTAGGGTTGATATATGTGACGCAGGCGACGCGCACCTCGGGGTATGATTACGCAGCGCAAGCAATTGATAGCAAAATCGCCGAGCTCAACGAGCAAAAGGGCGAGTTGGAAATTGAAAATGCCCGCCTTACTGCGCTTGAGACTATCAAAAACAGTACTGTTGCCAAGGAAATGACCACTCCTGCAAGCACCCGCTATGTTTCAAGCGAGTGATGAGCCTTAAGAAAGTCAGGTAAAGTATGAAACCGCAACTACGCACAGGAAATCGTTCCCGCATTCTTGCCACTACACTGCTGATTATTGCGGTTATTTTTGTGGTTCGACTCTTTTACCTGCAGATCATTCAACATAATCACTACCGCACGCTTGCGTTGGCCGAGCAGCTGAAGCGTGAGCGAATTCCGGCCAAGCGTGGTGAAATATACATCATGAATGGAGCGACGCCAGCGAAGCTAGTGATGAATGAGACGGTGTACACGGTATTTGCTGATCCCGCAGTTATCGCTGATACGAAATCGGTGGTAACGGCTATGAAGGAGATTGCGGGGGGTAATCTCATGCCAAACGTAGAGGGCCTCCTCGCGCAAAAGAAGACACGGTACCAGATTATTGCAAAAAAAGTGACGCGCGTTCAGGCTGATAAGATTAAGGAGCGGAAACTTAAAGGCATTGGCTTCCAAGCTCTATCGCAACGGGTGTACCCTGAGAACGGTCTTGCTGGCCAAGCACTTGGGTTTGTGAATGACGAAGGTGTTGGCAACTATGGCGTGGAAGGGTATTTGAATAAGCAGCTTAAGGGTGTTGACGGACGCTTAGAGACGGTGACTGACGTGAGTGACGTTCCCTTAACGATAGGGAATCGAAATATTAAGCAGCCGGCCCAGGACGGTAAGAACGTAGTGCTGACGCTTGATAGGAGCATACAATCGCATGTTGAGAAAGCGCTGGTTGAAGGGGTTAAGCGAGCTGGCGCGACCGAGGCGAGCGCTGTTGTTATGGACCCAAGAACAGGGAAGGTCTTAGCGATTGCAAATGTGCCAACGTATGAGCCGGCAAAGTTCGACCAAGTAAGCCGACGAGATGTTGATAAGGGTATTTATAATAATGCTGCAATCTCATCAATGTACGAGCCGGGCTCGACCACTAAGCTGTTTACTATGGCAACAGCGATCAACCAGGGGGTAGCGCGCGCAACGGATACGTATGTGAATACTGATCGTATTACCGTAGGTGATATCACTGTCGAAAACCTTTCAAAAGGAAAAACAGGTACAATTACGTTTCAAACAGCGCTGAACTGGTCGCTTAATACGGGCTTTGTGACGTTAGGGCAGCGTCTGGGGAACGGAACAGCCATTACGAAAAGCGCACGCGATACGATCTATGACTATTTTCATAACCGTTTTCGGATTGGCCAGAAGACCGGAATTGAGCTTTCTGGTGAATCACCAGCCAGCATTATTGCACCTGATGACCCCAATGGCGAAGGGAACGCGGTGCGCTATGCAACCATGACCTTTGGCCAGGGTATGAACGCGACGGCGCTACAGATGGCTGCTGGGTTTTGTTCAATTATTAACGGCGGTACCTATTACAAGCCAACCGTTGTTAACGGTTTTATGGTCGATGGGGTGTATACACCGGTCCCAGCGCCAGCGCCAATTGCGCAGGGGGTTATTTCGCAGGAAACTTCAAATGAGATGCGTGCCATGGCGAGAGAAAGCCGCCGCACAAATTACGGCTATCTTGACAAACCGGGGTACGAAATTGGCGGTAAAACCGGTACTTCTCAGGTAGCTAAGTCTGGCGGGGGGTATAGCGATACCGAAACGATCGCCTCGTTTCTTGGGTATGGGGGTGCTGAAAATGACCCAAAGTATGTCATAATGATAAAGATATACGGCGAAGGAAAAGTCCTTCAGGGAGCAACTCATGCACTGCCGATTTTCACCGATATTTCAAACTGGATGCTCGATTACCTAAAGATTCAACCGAAAGGATAGGCCGTGGAACTCATGACACAAGCACTTGATGAAGCACTGATTCGGATTTTCGTGTTGAGTATTGGAGCATTTCTTTTAGCAATGCTCCTGACACCGGTGTATACATTTGTTGCGTACCGCTACAAGTTTTGGAAGCGCCAACGTACCGCAAGTACTACTGGCGAGCAGCTCCAGGTATTTACCAAGCTTCATGCCGATAAGTTTAAGCGCAATATTCCAACCATGGCTGGTATGGTTTTTGTGTTGGTGGTGGTGGTGATAACGTTCCTGTTTAACCTTGACCGCCGCGAAACATGGTTGCCCCTTGCGGCGCTTGCTGGTGGTGCGTTGGTGGGCCTCATTGACGATATTATTAATATTCGTGGCAATGGCAAGGGGGTGGCAGGGCTTCGTTCACAGCTGAAATTTTTGATGATTGCGGCAATTGGCGCCTTTTTGGGGTGGTACTTCTTTGATAAGCTTGGAGTAAGCGCAGTGCACGTGCCGTTTATAGGGGATTGGGACCTTGGATGGCTGATTGTACCGCTTTTTGCTTTCGTTGTTGTGGCAACGGGCAACGCGGTCAATATCAGCGATGGGCTTGACGGCCTGGCAGGCGGACTAGCGGCGATTACTTTTGGTGGTTTTGGGGTGATTGCCCTCATGCAGGGCAATGGGTTGCTTGCCGCCTTCTGTTTTACTGTGGTTGGCGCACTCCTCAGTTACTTGTGGTTTAATATCTATCCAGCACGCTTTTTTATGGGTGATGTGGGGAGTTTTGCGCTTGGTACCTCGCTTGGGGTGGTGGCAATGTTAACCGATTCATTGTTTGTGTTGCCAATTATTGGCCTGGTGTTTGTCATCGAGGCCGGTTCGAGTTTAGTGCAGATTGTGAGCAAAAAAGTGTTTAAACGAAAAGTATTTCTTTCGGCTCCAATTCATCACCACCTTGAAGCCATTGGCTGGCCCGAAACAAAGGTGACGATGCGGTTTTGGGTGATTGCGGCAGTGACGACCTTTATCGGGGTCATGATTGCGATTGCCGGGGGTACTATTTAGCTATGGCG
Organism: uncultured Candidatus Saccharibacteria bacterium; assembly: GCA_964368785.1. Taxonomy (GTDB): domain Bacteria; phylum Patescibacteriota; class Saccharimonadia; order Saccharimonadales; family Saccharimonadaceae; genus Microsaccharimonas. Next base: position 68,102 of record CAYJCW010000002.1, on the reverse strand, counting down.
GGTCGGCAAGGGGAGCGCCGGGCGAGCTTGTCGCTTGGAGTGGTGCGGCGGCATCACCCAGATCGCCTCATTCTTACCTTTGCGGTTATTTTAATGCTTATTGGACTATTGGTCATTTATGCGATTGGCCCACAACGGGCAAATCTTATGAACTCGGTTTATGGATCGGCTTTTTCTGACCAATATTTTTTTGTAAAGCAGCTTGCCAGTTTTGTGATTGCACTGGGCGGGTTTTTCTTTATGACAAAGGTGCCGTACGAGTGGGTGCTGAAGCACGGCACAAAGGTACTTGTTGCGGGGTTCGCGGCGTGTTTGCTTTTGGCGATTCTTGGGTGGGCTGGTGTGGTTGGCGGAACACTTGGGGCGGTACGTTGGTTTAACTTGGGGGCATTGGGGAGTATTCAGCCGGCCGAGATTCTAAAGCTCGGTATACTGCTTCATTTAGCCGTCTTTTTAGGTATTCGTATGCGCGAGGGGAGGATTAACGACTTTCGGGCAACCCTGATCCCGACTGGTCTACTTACGGCATTCGCTCTGCTTTTTATTGTGGTGATTCAGCGTGACCTTGGGACGGGTATCGCTTTAACATCTATCGTTGCTGCCATGCTTTTTGTGGCTGGAATTAACAAAAAATTTATTATTGGCTTATCGGTGCTTATGGTGCTTGCGGGGCTTGTGCTGATTTTTACTTCGCCGCATCGCGTTGAGCGAGTGATGACCTTCATGCAGGGTGATAACACCTCTACCTCGGATGCCGATGCTTACCATGTCCAGCATGCAAAAATCGCCATTGGCTCTGGTGGGTTGTTTGGAGTGGGAATCGGGAGCAGTGTTCAAGCTTCAGGATATCTTCCCGAGGTCATTAACGACTCAATTTTTGCGGTTATGGGTGAAATGTTTGGTTTTATTGGGCTGGTGGCGTTGGTTGCCCTTTTTGTGGCCCTTCTGATGCGGCTTTTGGGCGTTATGGACCATTTAATTGATCAGCGCATGAAACTGCTGGTAGCCGGCGTTTTCGGGTGGCTGGCAGCTCATGTAGTGCTGAATATTGCGGCAATGATTGGCCTGGTGCCGCTCACTGGAATTACCTTGCCGTTTCTTAGCTATGGTGGAACCAGTATGATATTTGTTATGATTGCATTAGGTATTGTGTACCAGCTTTCACGGTATACGGTGCATTCATCGCGTATAAAGGAGGAGAGTTATGAAGATTCTCGCAGTCGGCGGGGGGTCGGGCGGGCACGTCACTCCAGTCGTCGCAGTGCTTAAAGAGCTTCGCGCTCGCCATCCCAGAGTTGAGCTTCGCTTTTGGGTTGATGTGAAATTTGCACCCCAAGCAAAATCAATTCTGCATACTTTCGACGAGCACCTCAGGGTTGATACGATCGCCTCGGGTAAGTTTCGGCGGTACCACCATTTAACGGTGGTACAGCATTTGCTGTGGCCCTCGTTGGTTGCTCATAACCTTGCCGACGCCTTGAAAGTGCTTGGTGGGGCACTACAGAGCATTGGTAAGTTGGTGCTCTGGCGGCCTGACGTTATTTTTATGAAAGGTGGTTATGTGTGTTTGCCGGTAGGGGTGGCGGCTCATCTTTTGCGCATACCGTTTGTTATCCATGACTCCGATGCCCACCCGGGGCTTACCAACCGAGTGCTCTCACGATGGGCAAAGCGTATTGGTACGGGCGCGCCGCTCGATTACTATCCGTACCCTAAGGGTCGGGCGGCCTATGTAGGCATTCCCATTAGCGAAGCATTTACCCCTTTTACGAAGAGCCAGCAGCGGGATGCGAAACGCCAATGGGGCGTTGATCCGGAGCGGCCTTTGCTTGTTGTGACAGGGGGCGGACTTGGTGCCAAGCGGCTTAACGATACAGTCCTGATTGCCGCTCACAAGCTGCAGCAAGTAGTTTCGGTGGTGCTTGTGGCGGGTGCGGGCCAATACGATGAGCTGCGTGCCTTGCACCCTACGGACACACCTTCCTTTCAAATATACCCGTTTATTACGAACATGCCATCACTTTTGGGGGCGGCTGATATTGTCGCCACGCGAGCTGGGGCAACGACAATCCTTGAGCTTGCGGCCTTAGCCAAGCCAACAATCCTCATCCCTAACGCAGCCCTTACAGGGGGTCACCAGCTTAAAAATGCCGCCGTGTATGGCGAGGCTCAGGCTGTTATGGTGCTTGACGAAAGTGAGATGTCGGATGCCCCCGATACGCTTGTAAAAGCGGTGCGGCACTTTTTGGCTGACCCTAGAACAACGGCGGCGATGACAAAGCGTTTTGCCCAGTTCGCCAAACCAAATGCAGCAAAGGATATGGCGGCCATGATTCTTGCGGCGCGTCGGTCGGTAAAGTAAGAGCGAACGTATGGTACGACGAAGAATGACAAAAAAGCACCACGACGAGCCAGTGCCCCGGCGGCGGCTCGACCAGCCCGAGGCGGGGCGTGATCTTCAGTTTAGGCGCGGCCAAACGTTAAGCGGGTATCGGCTTTCGGCGGCAGAGGAATCGTCGCGGAGTAAGGCCCATCAGTTGGTGCGGCAGCGCCGTTCGGTGGGGGCGGTTTTTTCGATTGTGTTTGCGGGTATGGTACTGCTTGCACTCTTACTGTGGCAGCTCATTGCTCAGGTAGGTGTTTCAGCGTCTTCAAAACAATTAGTACAGGCCTTTGATAGCAAGCTCTACAGCGCCACAATTGATGAGTATCTTGGGCTTCATCCGGCGCAGCGGCTCCGTTTTGCCTTAGATGAACAATCGCTGAGTGAATTTATTGCTGCCAAGCACCCCGAGGTAGCAAAGCTTGCGCTGAGTGAAGGGGCAACAGCCTTAGCGAAGAGCGATTTCACCATTACCTTTCGCACCCCTGTTGCTGGGTGGCAAATTAATGGAACCCAACAATATGTTGACGACGCCGGAGCGGTTTTTGAAAAAAACTACTATGCTGCACCGAAAGTGCAGATCATTGATGAGAGCGGCGCTCGGCCAGAAAAGGGGAGCACTGTTGTAGGAAAGCGGCTCCTTGGGTTTCTTGGCAAGGTAGTGGCAGGGGCAGGGGAGCGGGGGTATATTGTTTCAGAAGCTCTTTTGCCTCAGGGTGGAACCCGCCAAGTCGAAATCAGTTTTACAAACCTGCCAACGCGCGTTAAGTTGAATATCGACAGGGGAGCAGGGGAGCAGATAGAAGACGTGGACCGGGCACTAAAATATTTGGCGGGCCGTGGTGAGCAGGCGGAATATATTGATGTGCGCGTGAGTGGCCGAGCGGCGTACCGCTAAGGCGGGAACCCTTACTCCACTCTCCTCTTTTGTTTGACTTCATGTTCTATTTTTGTTCTATATGCATTTCATCGATGAAAATTATATTTTAATATCTAAAACACGAAAAGTCAAAAAACGCAAATAGAGGAGAGTGGGAGAGTAGTATCATCATTTTTTTAAAAAAGCAAATATCATGGCCCGAGGCTTGGCATTGTGTGGATAACTGTGTAATTCTATACATCATGGGCCATTCACTGTCGGGCGTGGCCCACTTAGGGTGCGCTAGTGAGGTCAGGATGTATGTACCACAGACAATATGTAGAGCCTGAATGGAGGATGCCCCGGTACTTCTCTATTTTTAATGAGGGAATGACTTATGTAAGACGTATGTGGATTCATGTTAGTTTAGGTATATTTACTGCGTAAAAGATATATTGTGCGACATTAGATATATAGATTGTGACAGATACAATCTATGCCCTTTTTTCTTCCTACTTGGTCCGTTCAATCGATTGAATGTTTCATGCAATTATCGCTCTGCCCTTCCGGCTCCGTTAAATGAGCTTAGCCGCAATAAACAAGCCTAGTGAATGTGCAATCCTTTTGTGGATTACATCGAACGACTCAAGCGGTATGAGTGTTCTAAAAATGTTCTATTTTTAGCGAGATTGTAACGGCACCCCTCCCCCTCTCACTCCAACAGCGACGGTGTAGAAATAACAACATCTATTGCATATATATATATATATATATATATATATATCATTAAAATTGAACCATAAAATAATAAAACAAAAAGGAATAACATGAAAAGACTTGTGAATGGTAAGGTGCCGCGTTTGGGTGTGACCTTTGCATTTGTGGCTGCGGTAACGATTGCACCACTTTCGGGTATATTCGGGCAGAATGTCTACGCAGCCACGAAAACCTGGACCGGTGCTGGGAGTGATAATAAGTTTAGTACAGCCGCTAACTGGAGCGGAAACAGCGTGCCGGTTGATGGCGACGTGCTTGCAATCACCACTCCCCCTTCAAGCGCCGAAGTGATTCTTATTGACGATATTGCAACAAAGTTTAGCAGTGTGCAGATAAGCGGAAGTGCTACAGGTAATCCGTGGCCTACGTATATTTTGCAGGGTGAACTCAATCTGCAAAGTGGTGCGACCTTTAATAATACAGCAGATGGGTATGTTTTTAGGGCCGACCTCGATAGTGGAACGGTTAAGGGTGATGGGTCTCTCACGGTGCTTGGAGGGTCTCTGCCGAATAATCTAACGGTTAATGGCACTGTCACTTATAAGTCTGGTACGTCTGCGCAGTTAACCGTCCCTGGCGCGACACGGGTTGTGATTGAAAACGGAGCTTATAGCCCCTGCAATCTGTTTGGTACCTATGCAACGCCACTCACCCTTGGTGGCGGTTCGGGTGCAGCACCTACGATTGATTTTGGCAGCTGTAGGGGTAGCGGTGGCGTTGATGAGATTGAAACCGCGACGCTGAGTGATGTTACCCTTGCCTCGGATGCGATTATTGGTGTGTGGGGTAACGATAGGGTGGTTGTAACGAATCTTACGAAAAACGGCTACACCCTCACTCGCGACGCTGAAGCCGACGGTACGCTCGAACTGCCCGATGGTGTGCAGCAAACGGAGTACGAGCCTAAAACAACTGAGCTTTCTGGCGATAGTACCAGTAATGCAACACTTGTGCCAAAAGAAACCGGTGTTTTGAGCGGCAAGCGAGGGCATGTTCACGTGAGAAGTGAAGCCGTGCTCAAGGGGGTCGGTACAGTGGAGGGCCTCAGTGTGTCTGGAACGGTTGCACCGGGTAATAGCCCGGGAACAATTACGGTAGTGCAGTCATTTGACCTTAACACGGACGGCACGTACGAAGCAGAGCTATTGAATGCCTCATCGTACGACCAGATTAAGGCAGGCAGCGTGTCTTTACTGGGCACGTTGCACGTATCGCTCGTGAGCGGTTGGTCTATTAAGCAGGGTGACACGTTTACCATTGTTGACAATACAGGCACGCTTCCAGTCGGTGGTACCTTTGCCGCTCTCCCCGAAGGCGCCGAACTCACCGTTAACGGCCTCACCTTCAAAATTAGTTACGTAGGGGGTGATGGCAACGATGTTGTTCTTACCGCTCTTAACGGAGCAACTGACCCTTCAGCACCAAATACTGGTCTTGCTCGCCTTATGAAAGCAAACCCTGTTGTTGTGATTGCTATGGGACTTATCGCCGTAATCACTATTGGAACCTTAGCGGTTCGGGGTGCGCGGCGGAAGTAGCTCCACCCGCTTGCTAATCATCAAACTGATGTGCCGCAAGGCGCTCTAAGGTAACTGAGTCATAAAGAAGGGGCACCTCAATGGTGACCCCTTCTTGGTGGATAGTGTGGCCATTAACAAAGAAGGTAGGGTTTATAAGCTGTAGGGCTGGCGAAAGAGTGGTGCCTTGCAGGTGTCTTGACGGAGGGTCTGTTAACGGCGCGTTAACGACAGTGAGCGTGTCAAAGGCTCCTTGAATGCGTGTTTCTGCTGTAAAGGACACCCATTCGCCTTGGCTATCTTGATCATCTTGACGGACGTATATACTTTGCTCGCCATGCGCGAAAATAAGATCGCCCTTGGTAAGGAGTGCACGTTCGCGGTTGAGTGCTCTAAGGCGCTCTTCCTGGAGACGGCGTATTGCAAACTTGGTGGCTTCATCGTCCTCCCCTACGTTTCGGAATGCATGCGCCTGCTCTGCTAGCCGAAGATGCTGGACGAGTATTCTTCGGACTTCACTCAGTGACTCCAGTTTGAGTTCACCAGAGCCCTGCAGGAGTGTCCTGAGCTCGTCAACCGTTGGTGCCTGCGTGGTGATTTCGAGAGCGGGCACTGCAGAGGGGAATTCTACCACTGTTGGCTCTGGCGGTGTTATTACCAGGGGTGACTCCCCTCTTGTTGTTGCGTAGGCTGCGGTTGCTTCCATGACGAGGTCGTAATCTTCGCGATGAGATGGAGCGTGGAATTCCTGTAGGGCGATGCGAAAGCCCATGCTAAAATGATGGGCCGAAACGAGTGGAGTGTCTATAAGGTCAAGCAGGTGGTCAAGGTGCTGCTCGTAGGCATCGGGGAGTACACCATGCTCGCCACATAGCTCACCACGGATTTGTGCGGCGAGTGCTTCTTGGTTGCGATGCTCTTCTTGCACTGTGGGCCAGTGACCCTGGGCTATATCTTGCAGGCTACCGAGGCGGGCATCTTCCATGCGATACTTCAGAAATTCGTGGGCATGGCTGCCAGCGGCGGCTGCGGGGACAAGATGGCCTAGAAGGTTTTGGGCGGCGAGTTCACCGTAGATAAATGACATGGTATCATGCTTAGGTGCAGTTTGCTGGGGGCCGCAGACGAAAAGTGCGACGCGTTGCATGCGCAATAATTCGGTTTTACCTTCTGTGGTGGTGGCGAGGGTATTGGCGACAACTTTAAGTTGCCCAAGGGCACTCCCCTCTCCTTCAAGAAAAGCCTCGGCGTGGGTCCGGGCGGTGGAAATAGCGGCTTCGGTATGGCCTGAGAAGGACTCGGGTGGCATGATTATAAGTATCGTACCACCTCTGGGCGAAGGTGCCAAGCATAGCCATTATGGGGCTGCAGGGGTGCTTGGTTTTTTGCGTTTTCGGGTGCGTTTTCGCTTCTTTTTGGCAGGTGCCTCTGTGGTAACGGTTTGGTCGCCAGGCTCGGCAGGCTGCGGTGCGCCAACGACCGTCTCGACGGCTCGTGCGCCAGCGTCAATCGGCCATAGTTTTGCTTGTGCCGCTGTGAGTGGCACGATTGGCTGCTCTGGCGCCTGGGCTTGGGGCGAGAGTGGTGCGGCTGTTGGCTGTTGGGCAACCTGCGCGGCTGTTGCGGCCTGCGCAGGGGGCTGGATAATCGCGTTGATTGCTGCCTCTACATCGGCTCGGGCCTTGCTGTATTTGCGGCGAGTATTTTCAATAATACGCCCGGTATTGTCGATTTGCTCTGGGGGGAGTGAAAGGGTCGTTGCACTAAAGGCCGGTGACTTTTGACCGTTAATGACCATATTCATGACGAAGTGACGGTTGTGCATTTGAAGAAGATCGCTGGCCTCGAATTGTGGCTCAAATTGTTTCGAAAGAATGGGGGCATCATCAGCCGACACACGGAAGGAGATCATGGTGCCTACGTTGCCAAATACGGCATCGCGAACCGTGTCGGTCATTTGGCTAATGTATTGGTTGGCAACGGTGAGGTTAAGGGCGTATTTACGCGCCTCTGACAAGATAGTGGCAAACGAATCGGTGGCAAAGTTTTGAAATTCGTCAACGTAAAGGTAAAACGGCCGTCGGTCGGCAATGTTGGGGATGTCGCTTCGGCTCATGGCGGCAAGCTGAATCTTTGTTACAAGGAACGAGCCCAAGATTGAGGCGTTGTCTTCCCCGATAAGCCCTTTTGAAAGGTTGACGATAAGTATTTTCCCTTCATCCATCATCTCACGAATGTTAAAGGTGGATTTTGGCTGGCCAATAATATTGCGAATGGTGGGGTTGGCAGTAAAGGCCCCTACCTTGTTAAGGACCGGCGCAATTGCTTCGGCCTGGAACTTATCGTTCCAACTGGCAAATTCAACGTTCCAGAATTGCAGCACGACGGTGTCTTTACAGTAAGCAAGGGTGTCTTTACGGAATTTTTTATCAGTCAGCATGCGGGTAATGTCGAGCATGGTTGTTTCTGGGCGGTCAAGGAGCGCCAAGATGGTGTACCGAAGAATATACTCGAGCCGCGGCCCCCACGATTCGCCGAACATGCGTTTGAGTACGCCGATGACTTCGGAGCTAATGTTACTTTTTTGTTCAGGGTTGGTGACTTCAAGCGGGTTGAACCCAAGCGGGAAAGCTGTGTCGGCCGGGTTAAAGTACACTACGTCGTCGAGGCGACTGCCTGGGATGAAGCGCATGTTATTTACCGCAAAGTCGCCGTGCGGGTCGATAATGGCATAGCCTTGGCCATGGAAGATATCGCTGAGGGCGAAAAGTTCAAGCAACCCTGACTTCCCTGCCCCGGTTTGCCCAATGATGTAGACGTGGCGGGAACGGTCGTAGCGGAGCATGCCAAACTGGTGGTTGATGCCGCGGAAATTCGTGAGGCCAAAAGCACTGATATTTTCGTCAACCGCTGGGTCACCGGTAATGATTGGTAGGTTTGCTGGTGGCTCGGCGGTTTTAGCGCTGGCCCATACAATGTTGGGTGTTTCGACGTTGGTGTGCGGAAGGTGGAAGACGCTGGCGAGTTCTTCGATATTTAAGATGTAGGCATCGTGACCAAAGGATCGTTGCCGATACGCCTGGAGCGCCTCGCTGTTGAAACTGGCATTGCTTACCTTAAAACCGTTTAAGTTTGTGGAGTTAAATTGTTTAAAGGTTCCAACGATGGCCTGAAGCTGTTGACGGGCGTGCACCTGGCTGTTGCCCAGGTAGGCTACCCGAATTTTTACTTCATACCCAAGCTTAGTTGCTTTGCTTTCGGCTTCGGATATACGGGTTTTATCGCGGTCGGAAAGTTCTTTGGCAATGGTGGTTTTTTCACCCGCTTCGGGTGGGCGCCAGAGGGCTTCGAGCACCTGCGAAAGCCAGCCGGCTGCGAGGCTGGTTGAGCTTGACTTGCCGCCGCGGACACCCTTCACCCACGTTTCGGTGCGAGTATGCCAATCGTCTGCAATGGGGCGGGCCAAGATTTGTACCCAAATCTCTTCGCCGGTTGCTTCAAGTTTAGCAAGCGTTCCGGTAATGCCGGCCAGGGGGTCGACCTCAAAGCTTTGGAAAGTTTTTATGGGCAGAATGTCTTTTTCGGTGAGGGTGATATCGGCGGTGTATACCACACTGTGGTTGCGTTCGTGGCTGGTGTAATCTTCGTCGGCATCACGGATTTGGACGGTTGGGTATTGTGAATAAATTTGCCCTTCTACAAAACTACGCAGGGTTTTTGGCACCCAGACATAAAACCGGATTTGCCCATTCACCGAGGCAAACTCAAAGCTGAGGTGTTCTTGGAACCCCCCGTTGGCTTTAAGCTCTTCTTTATCGCGCAAAATACCATGGAGGCTGGCGAACATTTGCTCGGCGGCCAGCTCTTTTTTGTCGTTGGTTTTTGGGATTTCAAGAATGAGTAGGTCAGCTTCTTGGTTTTGAATCGCCTCTACCTTGCGGTAGTTACGCCATGTCAAATAGCCAAGCACAGCCACAATAGGCAGCCACACGTACCACTGTAGAAGAAAGCCGAAGAATGCGCCGATTATTTCCATAACTACTGTTTATTATACGGGTCTTCGCCCTGGATTGTCATACTTATATTATAGCAAATTTTTGATAATTTTGCAAGCGGTATGGGTGGGGTTCGGGCGATCTTGTTAGAGGGTAGCAATATGGAGCTTTTTCTCGACCGTAAGGAGCCTTCGGCGCGTGTTTTGGTGGGCTGTGTTGCATTCGATGGCATCTTTGCGCTGGCGCTGCAAAAGCTCGGTGGCGGTATCATCAATATGCTGAGCCAGGTTCATGAGTATTTCTGTTTGCTCTTTTTGGTTCGTTTGGAATTGTGTGAACATCTGGGTGTGCTTAATGGTTGTGGTGCGAAGCTCGTTGATAGCGACAGTGTGTTCTGCCACTGTAGCGCGGAGCTCTTTAATCTCGCGGGTGTGCCTCGTGGCAATCTTTTTTAATTGGGCGACGTCCCGCTTTAGTTCTTTAATATCTTCTTGCACTGCAGTAAGCGTGACCCCCATGGTTGCCACGATTGCGTGGAGATCACCAAAGGCCTTCATGATTGCGTTAAATTGAGTATCTTTCATATCTCTTATTGTAGATATCAAAAATGAAATAGTTATAAAGCGGACTTGTCTTACCAGAGTATTATTTACAACAAAAATCCCCTCTTACTAACAGAGGGAGATTAACGTGGCAACGTGTCGTATACCTTGACCAGTCTTATGCGCAGAGCAGGGGCGCTACGCCTCGTTTGCGAGTTCATAGGTAGCCTTAGCGACCCGCTTGAACTGTGGTTTGCTTTGAAGGTTCAAAAGAATGGTTGTTTCTTTGACCTGGCGGCTTTTAAGGACGCGCTTGACGATTTCATCACGGTGAAGGGGCTCGCCGGCGTTCTTTAGTACATCTGAAATGATGTCGCTGACGGTGCCCTTGCTGTACCCCCAGTTATCGAGAGCGTAAATGCCGCGGCCAATAAGCACGAAACGCTTGTCCTTAATAAGCTCGTTGTGAATGGCTTGGGTAGTGACGTCTTTTCGCTTAAAGGAGCTATCTTTGATAGCCTTGGCAATTTCAGAAAAGTGCATGGGCTTGCCGTTATCTGCAAGAATAACGTAGATCTTGTCACGGATATTTTTAGGGTTGACGGTTGGCCATTTGCTGAGCCCCCAGGTGTCACGAAGGTGTGCCAGTTGCTTGCTAATGCTGGCAAGGGCGGCAACTTGAGCGGGGTGTTCGTAACTCAGTTTGTCGTAGAGCTGATCAACGGTTTGTGGTTCCTTGGCGTCTTTAATAAGTTTGACGATTTCATCAATGCGGCTTTTGAGTTTTTTGTCATCGCCATATTCGGCCACGGCTACTGCTTGGTGGTAGTTGTCATTTTCGTCAACGACGGTTAGGTGGGGGGCAAGTGTGGCGATGAAGGCTACGTGCGCGCGCTCTTTTTGGTTGGTTGTTTTGCCGTACAAGGCGTCGGCAAGGTCGGCGACGCGGGCAGCGCGGCCCATTTCACTGAGGGTACGAATGAAGGTTTTTTCAAGCGCGGCAACCGTATCGGCCTTGCCCTCTTCGGCGGCAATTTTAAGGCGAATAAGGATGGCTTTTTCGAGCTGACGAACTCGTTCACGGGTAATGCCAAGAAGCTCCCCGATTTGCTCGAGCGTTTCGCGGCGGTCATACAAACCAAAGCGGCGAGTAACGATTTCACGCTCACGCTCTTGATCGATCAGGTCAATAATAGCTGAAACTCCTGCTTTCAGGTCTACGGCTGGCTTTTGTTCGGTAGCTTCGGTCATGGATACTGCGTCTTCCTCTCCCCTGTCCCACCATGCGGAGATTATTGTTTTTATCTAACTATAACATCATTATACAAGATTATATAAAATATGTCAAAGGATTTGCTCGGTTAATTAATTATACCATGTAATAGACACACACTACAAATAGTGTTTTAGGGCTTTTGTTATCCACAGGATGTGGTGTTGTAGCGACAATTAACGCCACCAGTGATGTTAGCTCGAACAGCCTCCTGTTGTTATCTTTCCCGCTTCTGTGACGTTCCATGTAAGCTCTGGGCGGCTCCGTGCTTGAGCTTCGACGCAAAACGAAGACTGTATAGGGGGATGGTTATCGAGCGGCTGCTGCATTACTCCCCCGTTTGAATCGGTAGCCCAAGCATCCCAGAAGCTTGTAATGGGGAAAGCTCCACCCTGCTGCTCATAACGCTCGACAAGCTGGGTGTAAAAGGCTTGAACCGCTTCTCTTTCATGAGGATGCCAGGAGTCTGCCGCACCATACTGTGCGGCATAATTGAGAAGTGCCTGCTTGGCAACAGGGGTCACCCATACTGGCGATGCCCAGCCAGTTATTTGCACACTGCCATGATTCCAGTTGCCGCACCCGATAATATAGCTTTGAAGTGTTCCCCCTTGGTCGGCTGCTTTTCCCGCTCCCTCGTCAATAAGCTGCTGGCATATGCGTGCAAAAAGCATGCCGTGTTGGACCGGTGAGAGCCCTACGTAATGGGGCAAGGAGTACGCATAGCCAAGACGTATGTGGATGTTCTCGGATGGTTTGATATGGGTGGGCAGGGTTGAGGGGTAGGTGTTCGTCACTTGGTAGGCTTGCTGCATTGCAATGGCAGTGTTACGCAGATCACTACTGGCCGCTGAGGCAAGGACTCGGTCGGTAATGCCGTTATACGCGACAACAGAGATGCTCGCGAGGATGGCAATTACCACCACTACAATGAGAAGCTCGACGATTGTAAATGCAGGGGCCCACCGCTGATTCATATGGCCTTATTGTAGCATTGACGACTACTTTTTAGCGGTTTTACGAGTTGTTTTGCGCCGTGCAAACCGCCCTTTTGGCTCGGGGGCATCGGCAAGGATTTGCTTGGCTTGTTCGTGCGTGATAGCCTTGGGTTCAACATCTTTAGGGATTTTGGCATTTTTTGCGCCATCGGTAATGTAGGGGCCGTAGCGACCGTTCAGTACTTTGATGCCATCACCAAAGTCGGCAATGTTTTTCTCGGCTTCGGCTTTGAGTTTTTCGGCGTAAAGTTCGAGGGCTTGCTCGTGGGTGATGTCGTGGGGGTCGAGCGGCTTAATGCTTACAAAGAGCCGCGTTTTTGCTTCAGGGTTGGTTATTTCAAGGTAGGGGCCAAAACGGCCGATATTTGCTTTTATTGGGAACCCTTCAGGGGTCTCGCCAACAAGGCGTGGAAGTTTAAAGGCCTTCAGCGCTTCATCGAGAGTGACCGTATCAACGCGGAAGCCTTTTGGCATAGGGGCGAATTGAGGCTTTTCAGTGCTATCGGTACCATCTGGGTTTTTGGCGTCACCCAGCTGAAGCATGGGCCCAAAGCGGCCAATGCGGGCGTAAATCATTTTGCCGGTTTTTGGGTCGGTCCCTATGGGAGTTGCCTGCGCAACTTGGGCACGGTCGATGCCACCTGATTTTTCGATTAACTCGTGGAAGGGCGTGTAGAATTTTTCAAGCATCGCATTGCGGGCAAGCTCACCGGTGGCAATATCGTCAAATTCTTCTTCAACATTGGCGGTAAAGCCGTAGTCGATGATTTGGTTGAAATGGTCGCCTAAGAAATCGGCAATCATCATGCCAATTGAGGTTGGGACGAGCTTGCCTTTATCGGAGCCGGTTTTTTCCGTAAGGATTGATCGAAGGACGCCACCCGCTCGTACTTCTTCGGAATGGCTTCGCGCCGTGTCTTCTCGGGTCTTTGTAGCCCGTTCAGACTCGGGCTGCAGATGTTCTTCTGAAGTACGAGCAGATGACGCCTTCGGCCCAACACTAAGCAGGATAACATTGCGCTCAATACCCTCCCCTTCGCCGCGTTCGGCGTAGCCGCGTACCTGAACAGTATTAATGATGGTTGCATAGGTTGAGGGGCGGCCAATGCCGAGTTCTTCCAGTTTTTTAACAAGCGAACCTTCGGTGTAGCGTGCCGGTGGGCGAGCAAACGTTTGGCGGGCGTTGGCATGTTCAAGGCCAAGGCTGTCGCCCGAGGCCATTGCCGGCAGGATATCGGGGTCTTTTTTGCCCCCGCCGTATACTTTAAGGAAACCGTCGAAAATAATGACCTCACCCTTTGCTTCGAAGGCCAGCTTGTTGCCTGAAATGGCAATGGTAACGACGGTTTTTTCAAGCTGGGCAGGCGCCATTTGGCTAGCAAGGGTACGGCGACGGATAAGGTCGTATAGTTTTTGGTCGTATTGGTCGCCACTTGCTTTTTCAGAGGCGATATCGGTGGGGCGAATGGCTTCGTGAGCTTCTTGTGCGCTTGAAGATTTGGTTTTAAATTGACGGACTTTAGAGTACTGTTCGCCAAAGGCACTTTTAATGTAGTCGGCAGTGGCGGCAATAGCCTGACCACTGAGGGTGGTTGAGTCGGTACGCATGTAGGTAATTTTACCGGCCTGGTAGAGCTTTTGAGCGCTGGCCATGGTTGCGCGTGAGCCAAAGCCAAGCTTGCTGTTTGCTTCTTGCTGAAGCGTACTGGTGGTGAAAGGTGCGCCTGGGTTGCGTGTGCCGGGGCTTGTGGTAACGTCGGCGACAGTAAAGGTTGCCCCGGTGAGTGTTTCGAGGAAAGCGCGGGCTTCTTCTTCGGTGTCGAACCGTTTTGGAAGTTCGGCCTTTACCTCAACCCCTTCGTGCGTAAAGGCGGCGGTCACTTTAAATTGGAATGAACCCTCAAAGGCTTGGATTTCGCGCTCACGCTCAACAAGGAGCCGTACGGCTGGTGATTGCACGCGCCCTGCGGATTTGCCCCCAGGGACTTTTTGCCACACTACAGGGCTGAGTTCAAACCCTACAAGACGGTCAAGGATTTGACGGGCTTGTTGCGCCTGAACGAGTTGCATATCGACTGTACGGGGGTTCTTTACGGCCTCTTCTATAGCAGATTTGGTAATTTCGTGAAAAACAATCCGGTTGGTTTTGGCCGGGTCGAGCTTAAGGACTTCGCAGAGGTGCCAGGCAATCGCCTCACCTTCACGGTCTTCATCGGTTGCCAGCCAGACAACTTCGGCCGCTTTGACTGCTTTTTTAAGTTCGGTAATGGTTTTCTTTTTTTCGCTGTCTATTTCGTAAACAGTTTTGAAACCATTTTTTACATCAATAGGCGGCGTACCATCTTTGGTTTTTTTAGCAATTGAGCGAATATGCCCCACGCTTGAAAGCACGTGAAACTCTTTACCGAGATATTTCTCGATTGTTTTTGCTTTTGCTGGGGACTCTACAATTACTAAATTCTTGGCCATATATATAAGTGTATACCGATTGTCTTAAATAGTTCTGTGCATTTTGTCGAACTTAGCACAGGTGTTGACTGTATACAACTTGGGTGGGTTTGTAAAGCGCTGCAGGATAAGGGGGTAAGAAGGCCAATGACGCGCGAAGTAGCGCACTTAGTATTTAATCGCCCACCGGTTGCCCCCAAGCGGGTAAATAAGGCTTTTGAGCTCCATCTGGGTAAGGGTTTGAAGAAATTGACTTGCATCAACGGCGGCGGCCTCTAACAGTTCATCGCCGTCGCGAATGCCTCTTTGGAGTAATTCTATAATGGTTACCTCGAGGGGCGTATCACCAAAAATGAACTTTCTCTGCACTCTCTCCTCTTCGAGCAATTCGGGGGCGATGGCCCGAAGGATGTCTTCTGCTGAAAGCGCGACATGCGCCCCTTGTTGAAGGAGCTGGTTGGGCCCGGCCGAAAGTAAGCTGGTAAGGGGGCCGGGTACGGCGAAGAGGTGCTTGTTTTGGTCGAGGGCATGGGAGGCGGTTGAAAGGGTGCCGCTGTGTTCGGCAGCTTCAACAACAAGCACCGCGTCGGCAAGGCCGCTAATAAGCCGGTTGCGGGCTAGAAAATCGTAAGGGCGAGCCTCGTGACCGGGCGGCATTTCAGAAAGCAGCGCCCCACCTTGGGCAATAAGCCGCTTGGCAAGAGGAGTGTGACTTTTTGGATAAACGGTATGGAGGCCGCTGGCAAGTACTGCCAGGGTCGTGCCTTGGGCCTCAAGTGCGGCCTGATGGGCAATGGCGTCAATACCGAGTGCGAGCCCGCTGATGATAATGACTCCCCTACGGGCTAGTCGTGAGGCAAAGTGTTGGGTTATTTCTTTGCCATATGCCGTAGGGTGCCGGGAGCCGATAATGGCGACCGTGGGTTGTCTTTTGAGGGGTAAGACTCCCTTTATGTAGAGTTCGGTTGGGGGTATGGGAATGTGTGTAAGGGGTAAAGCGTAGGCGGTATCGGCGACGCTCAGTTTATTGATTTTTTCTAATTTCATGGTTACCTTAAAATAAGTATTGACACTAAGTCAACAAGGTGCTATAGTTAAACACGATTGATGCAGCAAAAAGCTGGTATCAAGCACCTTATACCCCCTATTTCTAACGGTAGTTACTATTTATAGTACTGCCAACGTTAGGTAGTGTGCAAGGCGCTTTAAAAGTATCTACCCTCCACTTTTCGAGCCTTAGGTTTACTCTATGTCAGCTTTGCACGCTTACTAATCCCTTTAACTCCCGTTCTTTTGCCTTTCGGGGCAACCGGATAGGACCCGTTAATGATATGCTCTGTGACTATCCAGTAGTTGTTGGTACTTTGCGAGGTTCAACAAGGCGCGCACCGAGGCAATGGCCCGGTTGACGACGCTTCACACTGGGGCATATCCAGGGTGGGTTAAAGGGTAAAATGGCGCCAGGTGATGCCCACCCTTACCTGGCGCTTTTTTATTTGTCGAAAAACAGATAGGCCTGGCAAAGAAGAAGCCCCACCCGGTAAGGGGTGGGGCACGTAGCTCTTCTAGTCGCCGATCATCTTGGGCTGCATCGGCAGTGACGGCCGGTTCGCCATGACGTGACGGGTCAGCGGCAAGCTGGCCTGGTGTTGTAGGACCTGGTACACCCGGTCGAACTCTAGGTCTGACAGGGTGTATAGGTTGCCGAGCCCCAGGGCGACCTGCCGGTACCCGTCGAAGACAATCAGTAGGCTATCCTTGAGCGCTCTGCGCCCGGGGAAGCCGCCGTGTTCGAACTCGACGTAGAACGCCGAGTCCGAGTCACTTACCCTACGATACCTGATGTGGTACCATGCTGCAGGCTCATCCGGCATCCGGAGGATATCGGCGGCCCAGTGGTGAATCTGGCGGACCGCCCGGTGGCGGACAATCAGGCGGACGAACATGCTGGGCATGACGTCTCCTCTCTTGGTTGTTGGGCTACGGGGAGCCCGAGTGAAAAAACAGTCGGGCTCGACCAAGCTTATTATAGCATAAGTTCGTTATAAATGCAATGCTCGCGTTAAAATTTGATAAGCCCGTAAAAAGCGAATGGGTCCGCGCTCTTTTGTGAAGAAGAGGGTGGGCCCGGCAACGCAGTGCTCGGAAAGGGGCTATGAAAGCTCGGCGATAAGTTCGGCGAGCTTTTCGAGCAGCGCCTGCCGGACGTCGGCAGGGAGCGAGGCCTCTGACGGCCAGGCGTAGCTTAGTAATTATATTATACAATTAACACTATGAAATAGCAAGTTATACGGTTTGGGTGGGAGCCTGCGGGGAAGGTGCGGCGTTGCTGCTCGGCGTGAGCGCCCCCTGGACAAAGCGCTGAATAAGGGGAAGCACGGCGTCGTCGATGAGGTGTTTGAGTTGTTCGGCTTCGGCAGCGCCGAAGGTGCTGAGGACGAAATCGGCATCGCTCATGTGGTTTCGATGTTCGTTCCAAATGCCCATACGGATTCGCCAATAGGTACTTCCTAGGTGGGCATTGAGGCTTTTGACCCCGTTATTCCCAGCATCACTCCCCTTTTGGCGGACGCGGATGGTGCCGAATGGCAGGGCAAGTTCGTCGTGAATAACGAGCACGTCAGCCGAGGGAGTGAGTTTATAAAAATCGACCAGTGCCCGGGCGACGTGACCGGTCTCGTTGTAGAAAGAAAGGGGCTTTACCAGAAGTACTTTTTCACCGTCTAACTGGAACTCGGCCAGTTCGGCAGCATACTTACGATGCGCTTTCCAGGAAGTGCCCTCCTTTGCCGCCAGGGCATCAAGCACCATCCAGCCCACGTTATGGCGAGTGCGTTGGTAGGTGGCTCCGGGGTTGCCTTGAGCAAAAATAAGTTTCATCCCCCTATTGTAACGGATGGGGGCGTTGGGCGAAACTGTACATACCTAATAAAACGTGCTATAATATGAAGAGGTAACCACTTGGTTTCAACCAATTGACAGAAGGTGGGGCGACATGCTCATTTCAGTACTGGTGCCGGTGCTACTACTGGTCCAACTCTTGTGTGGCGTTGTGTCAACGAGGCTTCACGTGCGAGCGCTGCATCACAGTAGGGTCAGCCCGTTCGCGGATGACGAAACGCTTCGGCGTGAGCTCGAGGCGTATGGGCCGGATGGCCTTGTGCGGCTGATGGTTCGGCGGCTGGTCATAGCCTGCATGGCCGCGTACGGCGTGGCTGCGCTGCTGGTGGGGCTCTTGCTGTTGCTTGCGCCCGGCTATTCGGAAGCCGTTCAGAACCTGTTGATTGGTACGGCGATTGGCCTTACTGCCGCAACGGTGATTTACACCGCAGCGGTGGTGCCGTGGCGACTCCGAAAGAGCCGCCTGGCTTCCAGCCCCACGCTGGCAGTCTTCGCCAAAGAGGCCTACTTCGGCGTCCGCCACTGGCGGTAAGGCGGGAAGCGGTTTGGTGAATAGGTGGCAGGGCCTCGCTGTGCGGGTGCCCGCCACTCTGCCACTCTGCCAAGTGGTGCTTTGGGCCCGACCTCTCCGTACCGGAGAGGTCGGGCCCTATTGAATTTTATTGCAAAACGTGATATAATTACCCTGATTCTTTGCAAGCGCCCTTGGCGTATGTGAAGAAGTAGCAGTACTTTAGCAGTTTCTACCCCCCACCGCAGCGACGCGGTACAAACAGAAGGTCACAATATGGACTACATCTCGATGTTGCAGCTAGCCGCCGGTGTGGTGGTGTGCTGGATGGTGGTGGGATTTGCCACCATCCTTGTACTCGCCCAGCTGCGGTGCACTTACGAGGCTCGGCGTACCACCGACTTCGTCAACACCACGACGACCTGGGCGGTAATCGTGTTCTTCAGCTTGGTGGTCGTCTTGGGCGGCGCCTTGGCGCTGCGGGCGATTCCCGCCGAGCTGAGTGTCATCACTCCGGTGGTGGCGGCACTGCTGTGGGCGATGTTGGTGTTGGCCGTGTTCCTCTCCCTGGGGGAGCTCGCCGCCTACCGCAGCGCCCGCAAGGCGACCCTCACGGGAAGCTCGCCGTACTCGCGCACAAGCTCGGGGCCCCTCTGAAAAGAGGGGCCTCCGGGCCAACAAAAATTCATCGGTCTATAGTTCTGAGGCTTCAAGCGAAGTCTTTTTTTGTTTTGTCAGGGGTTGCTGCTTTTTCTCGATTGGCCTTGATTTGTTTTTCGTCGCGGAAGCTCATTTTAATTGAGGTGCCAGTAAAGTCGAAGGTCTCACGAAGAACACGCTCAAGATGGCGTTTGTAGCTCCAGTGAAGGAATTTAAGATTGCTGCCGTAAATAACAAACCACGGCGGTGATACGTCGGTTTGTACCATGTAACGAAGCTTTGGATGGGTGTTCTTAAGGCCAGCTGGGGGATGAGCTTGAATGGTTTTTTGCAGAAGGTCGTTAAGTGCTCGTGTTTTGCATTCTTGGGTGCGGCGTTCGTGAATATCCAGGATGAGGTCGAACAGTTTTGAGACGTTTTGGCCGGTGACGGAGCTGGTAAAAATAAGCGGCGCCCAGGGGACGAAATCGAAGGTGTTGGAAATTTTTGGCGCAAGGGCGTCGCGGGTGTAGGCGTCTTTACCCATAACACTGTCCCATTTACTGACAACGACCACAAGCCCCTTCCCTGCTTCGTCAATAATGCCTGCGAGGCGTTGATCGAGGGCGGTGTTGAGTTCGTTGACGTCCATAAGAAGGAAACAAATGTCGGCTTCTTCGATTGCTTGAAGGGTGCGAAGAACACTAAACTTCTCAATCCCGACCTCTTGCTTGCCTTGCTTGCGAACCCCGGCGGTATCGAGCAGTTCAATCGCCTGCCCTTTATACTTGAGTGGTACACGGTTCACGTCGCGGGTAGTGCCAGCGATGTTAGCAACAAGCGCCTGCTGCTTGCCAGCGAGCGTATTGAAAAGATTACTTTTACCAACATTTGGCCGACCAATAAGGGCAACGCGAATAACGTCGGTTTCTTCTTTTTGGGTTCTTGGTGGCAAGAGCTCGGCAAGGGTGTCGAGGGTTTCAAGAACGCCCTCGTTGTGCTCGGCACTGGTGCGGATAATATCTTTAATACCCAGACGGCGGAATTCGTCGACGGGTAAGTTACCAGCGAGGTCGACCTTGTTTGTTAGTAATATAACCGGTTTTTTACTTTTGAGGGCTTTTTTGGCGACGATGCGGTCTTCATCTCCCACATATTCGGTACTGTCCACGACTACCAAGATAGCATCGGCAGCTTCAGCGGCTTCAGTGATTTGCTCTTGAATAGAGGCTTCAAACTCGTCATTTGGGTCTTTGAGCCCCGCGGTGTCAACCAGCCAGAACTGTTGGAGCTCGCCAGTTGTGGGATTTTGGTGGCTCACTTTGCCTAAAACATTGTCGCGAGTGGTCCCCGCCTCTTTAGCAACAATTGCTTGCCGCGCTTTGACGAAACGGTTAAAAAGCGAACTTTTACCTGCGTTCGCGCGTCCAATAATTGCAACGGTGGGGAGTTTTGTGGCCATAACAGAGGTAATTGTAGCATAGTTTGGGGGTTTTGGCGAGCGTAAGCGGGATTGAAAAGCATATCGCCCCACTTGCGTGGAGCGATATGCTCGACATGCGCGGTGGGGCGTGGGTCAGTTTTTCGGAAACAGAACATCGTGCTGTTCGGGAGTGAGGGCGATCTCGGCGTGGTCAAAGTAGGTGCTGATGAAATCAGGTACGCTTTGATGAAGCCATGCGTCGCTGATGACGAGCTCCTCGGATTCGAGGGCTTTCTCACAGGTGAACCAGAAACTCTGTACCACCAACGAGCATGCACCGTAGGTTCGTTCCCAGTAGGCTTCGTTTCCCTGAAGTTGAGAGTTGTAAAGCCACAGGGTGATTGACGGAGTGCCGCTTGTCTCCTTGAACGGACTTCTGTCGGCTGGCAGTGCGACAGGCCACCATAGCTCGCCGTGTTGGAATCCAACGTTTACTACCGTTGTGGGCTTGAGGTCGATGACTGCGCTTGAACTGAAGATGGTGCTTGTGGCCTGCGCAGTGCCTTCGAGCGAGTTTGCTGTTCCTCCCAAAAAGAGTGGATAGGCTTCTCCGCTCGTGATGCCGTACGCCCCCATGGCATCTGATAGTTGAGCGGGGCGATCCTCCTGCGAGGAGCTACTTACCCACCACACGATGCCGTTGGCAGCCGCATAGAGAAGCACGAAAGCGATGCCCGAGCCTACCCAGAATGACGGGCGTCCTAGGGTGTCACTGAAGCTGTAGTCCCACGTATCTGCTTGGTAGATAGCTTCAGACACGAACACGAGAAAAATGAACAGCGATGCACAAATAATTGCGGCTGCTGCCCAGCCATTGTTTTCAAACACAAGGGTCATGGAAACTCCTTTGGGTTGTGGATGTGAAAGAACTGACTGCGTATACTCTAAAACGAATGCGTAAAAATGTCAACTATTGTCGAGGAGATGGGATTGTCTCGTATTTTCCTGACGCTAAGCTGTTTAGCTTGTATTCACCAAAGCTCGTCCGGTGGAGCGCCGTCACCTCATACCCCAGTGTCGCAAAAGTCCGTCGGATTTGCCGGTTGCGGCCTTCGTGCATGGTGACTTTCCAGCGGAGGCGTTGTTTTTCGGGGGGTGTTGTCTCGTCGTCTCTACGTTCAAGACTGAGTTTGCTCGGACCGTCCTCAAGCTGAACACCAAAGTCGCTAATCATCTGCTGATGCAGCGGTTCGAGCGGCTTATTAAGTAAAACTTCGTATGTTTTTACCTTGTAAAACTTGGGGTGGGTCATTTCGTAGGCAAATGTGCCGTCATCGGTAAGGAGCAACAGGCCGCTACTGTCTTTGTCGAGCCGCCCAACGGGCTTGAGGTGATGGTACTGCTTAGGAAGGAGCGAATAAAGCGTAGGGGCGTCGCCCTGTTGCCTGCGCGATGAAACGTACCCCACTGGCTTATGGAATGCAAGATAGGTATAGGCCTCTTTCTTGTTCACGGGCGTACCTCGAACGGTTACCTTCGAGGCGGTATCAACGCGGCTTCCGAGTACTGCGGGTGTTCCGTTGATGCCTACTAAGCCTTTGGAAATTAAATCATCGGCCTCTCTTCGTGAAATGCCAAGGTGAAAAGCAAGATATTTATTAAGACGTTCGCTCACGGCCTCATTGTACTACAAAACTGCATTATGCACTGGGTTGCGGCGGGAGGGGCGAAGAAGAAGGGTCGCCTCCAAGTGCTTGCTCCATTTGGAGCGCAACGGTGTTTTCGTTAGTTGCATTAGGGTTGGTCAGTGGTTGAATCACCCGTTCGCCGAGCGAAGCTGGCGCTGGTGATGAGAATGGTGCAGTGGGCTGCGGAAGCGAACTTGGCTGTGCTTCGGATACGGGAGCGGAGGTAGGAGTGGCAACGGGTACTCGTGATGTTACCGCAAAGGGCTGGTCCCCATTTTTAGGTACTGGTGCTGGGATGGGGGCAGGTGCAGGGGGCGCGGCTGGAGCTGGTGCTGCTGATGCAGCGGGAGTTGCTGCGAGGGGCGCAGGGGGAACTGGCGCAGAAGGCAGCGGCGCGGGTTGGACCGATGGCGCCGTCGGTGCTGGTGCCGGTGCTGGGGGTATTTCGTAAGCGGGGTCGAGCGTGGCCGTGCTGGGAGCAGCTGGAGGAAGTGGTGCAGGAACCGGCGGTAGTGCGGCGGTTGAGGGGGCCTGGGCGGGTGGTGTGAGAGGGCTTGTTGGCTGAGCCGTGGGAAGCGGAGCGGTTGGAGCGAGCGGAGCCACTGCGGGAGCGGGAGCTGAAAGGGGCGCGGCCAGTGGTGGTACAGCTGCTTGTAAGGGCGCTTCAGGAACAGATACCGGAGCTGTTTGCGGGGCGGGTGAAGCCGCCGCAGGGGCTGAAGGCGTGGCGGGAATGGGCGGTACGGGTACGGCCGGTAAGGGGGCGATGGGAGGAGCGGGAACGGGGGTCGTTGCAGGTGCGGCAGGTGCTGCTGTTGGTACGGGCGTTGTTGGAGGTGCGGCAGGTGCTGGCGCAATAGAATCGCTGAGGACATCATGAACGGTTCGTACGACATCTTCGATGCCAACCTGAGATTTTACAAGGTAGCGGTCGGCACCAAGTGCTTCGCCGCGGGCTCGTTGGTCTTCGCTTGAAAGGGCGGTCATCATGATAACCTTGACGTTTTTGGTTTCGGTAGTGCTGCGAAGAATGTCGAGCATGTCAAAACCGCTAATTTTCGGCATCATAACATCACTTACGATGAGGTCGGGGCGCTCCTTAATTGCCATTGCCAGAGCTTCTTCGCCGTCACCGGCAGATACGATTTCGTACCCCTCGGCCATTAAGCGAACGCCGTAAATTTCGCGTAGGCTTTTATCATCTTCAACTAATAGGATTTTCGCCATAATTACCTTTATTTTACCTAATTGCTATTAACTTTACCATAGTACTTATGCTTTTTACATTCTTGTTGGGGGTTCATTCCGTTGTTTGGCGGCTAACGCCTCAAGTTGCCGGACACGTTCGGCGATTTGTTCACGGGTGAGGCTTTCGCCGCGAGGCACGGTTGTTGCGGGGCGAACGGGCGCGGCCCCCTGCGGTGCCTGCTGGGTCTGAGCGGCGACCGGGTGCGCCGTTGGGGCCATTACCGAAGCCGAAGCTGGGGCAGGGTTTGCCGAAGGCGCAGCAGGTGCTAACGGAGCTGCCGGAGAGGTTGATTGGGCATTTGCGGTAGCCACGGATTGAGCTTGAGCTGCTTGTGCTTCTTTGAGGCGCGCCGCTTCTTGGCTCTCGACACGGGGCAATTCTAAGTAGAAGGTACTCCCCTTCCCGTAGGTACTTTCGGCCCACAGCCGACCTTGCATTGACTCGGCAAGCCGCCGTGACAAGTACAGGCCGAGCCCGGTGCCGCCTATCGATTGCCGGTCAGCATTATCGACGCGGTAGAATTTTTGGAATAAGTGCGGGATATCTTCAGCTGGAATACCCAGGCCGGTGTCGGCAATGCTTACGACAACACTATCTTCTGAGCCGGTTACGTCAACGGTTACCTGCCCTTCGGGAGTGTACTTAATGGCATTTTCAATAAGGTTATCAATAATTTCACGGATATGGTCGTTATCTTGATTAACAAAGTATACTGGCATAATTTTACGCTGCGCTCCGCCATCGGTAGGTTTAAAGACGAGCCGGAGGTTTTTATCAGTGGCTTTTTGGGCAAGGCCTTGGGTAAGGGTTTGGGTGAACTGGACAATGTCGATGACTTTGGGCTGTTGTGTCATTCGCCCATCTTCGGATTTTGACACATCAAGCAGGTCTTGAAATAGACGGCCGAGGTGCTGGGCGGATTCGTGGGCTTTAAGGATGAAGCTGCGTGCTCGCTCGTCAACCTGGGCGGTGTTTGGGTTAAGCGCCAGCCCTAAGTAACCTTCAATGGAGGCAACAGGGGTGCGCATTTCGTGGCTGGCCGTACTAATGAATTCAGCTTGCTCGCGTTCTTCGGCGCGCTCTTTGGTGACGTCGCGAAATACGGCAATAGCCCCTGCTCCAGGAGCACCAATCGGGGAAACAACAATCGAAATGGACACTTTTTTTCCCGCGTGCGTGGCCGTTGTTAGCTTATTACCCCTGGCC
Organism: uncultured Candidatus Saccharibacteria bacterium; assembly: GCA_964368785.1. Lineage (GTDB taxonomy): Bacteria > Patescibacteriota > Saccharimonadia > Saccharimonadales > Saccharimonadaceae > Microsaccharimonas. The sequence continues at coordinate 43,693 of CAYJCW010000002.1, read as the reverse complement.
TCTTGGTTACTATTGAGTACTTGCTGAATGGGGTCTTGGGTTTTGTCCAGTTCGTGGTTATTTTCATCGGTAAGCGGAAGAATCGACTTGTAGTTTAAAAGAAGCGCATCTTGTTTGCCCCAGCCGAGCAGTTGTTGCGCAGCGGGGTTAATGAGCTGAATAATCCCCTTCCCGTCAACCGCAAGCACACCGTCACCAATAGCATTAATCACAATTTCAGATTTATTGGCTACCTCTGAGAGTTGACTGGCGAGGTGTTTGATTTCGTGGGTGTCTTGGCCGCGGTCGGCCGCCCCAAGCGACCACCACAAGAAAACTCCGGCAATAAGGGGCAGCGCACTGCTTGCTAAAGTAAGGAAGAGTTCATATTGGCTTAAGCCGCTCTCGAGGTAGGCCGCGGCAAGCCCAATACCACCCCCGGCGATAACCGTCAGCCACCCTGCTGCACCAAAGAGGGGTGAAAAGAGCGCAAGCAGGGCCCATAGAAGAGCAAATGACGACTGTACCCCTCCGGAATGCGCTGCAATATAGCCAACCCCGCCAAGGGCTGCAAGGTAGAGCACCACCCCGGGAAGGGTGTTTTTTAGACTGATTGATGGCATCATTGCCAGTATCAGGGCTGCGACGGCAACGGCTCCGGTAATAATGATGCCGATGAAATCAACCGTAGGAAGGAGCCTGTCGCTGGTAATACCAAGAGTATCGAGGACGAACAGGGCTACCGGAAGGAGCATGGCGACAAAAACGGCGCCGTAAAAACGGCGGTACCACGTTTCGGACAGTCGGATTGGTGCCATGAATGTCTGTGCCTACCCTTTTAATTCTTATGGTTTAGTATGACGGATTGGGGCACGGATTACAACCTGTGGTTTATGAATAATTCTCCCATTTGGCAATTCGTTCACCTGCTTTGTGGTATTCATATCCATGCCACTGTTTCATGAATGTTTCATCTTTTACGAGTGCCATGAGGGACGAATTAGTACATAGTTCTGCTAAGTCAAGGGAATCGGCAAATACTTGCTTGTCGGTGAGTGGTGTAAGGTTGCGCGCTTTTAAGCTTTCGTTTAAAAAGGTAAAGCGTTTGGTGCAAATATAGCCTGGTTTGCTGCAGTGCACTCTAAAATCGTTGAGCGTGAGAATGGGCTGCGCTTCGTCTTGGTAAGCAAAATATTTATATTGTATCCAAATTATGGGTGTGGCAAAGGTCATCTCGTTAGAAATACGTTGAAGGCTTTGCTGGAGCTGGTGCTGGGTGGCGCGAAGCGCTTCTGTTGGCGTGTTAAGGATTTTTGCCTTAGTAAGCTGACGCTCGGTTGTGGCAAGGTGTTGGAGTTTTAGCTTATACTCCTTGTATTGCCCAAGGAGCGTTATGACTTCAGGAAGTGGCTTCATAGTGGAGCTGTTCCTTTAAAATTGCTTCGGTAATACGACGAGCATTGGTGCCAATAAAAACGAGCTGGAGTAAAGGCGAGCCTGTTCGCTCGGTAACAACACACTGCGACGGGGTTGCTTCGACATGCCAAACCTTCCCCTCTCCGTCGCGGCCGTTACCTTTGAGCCGCTTGAGGCCGTAGGGAATGCGAAGGGTATTCCAGGCTCTTGTTATAGTGTTGGGCGTGAGGGTGATTCCTTCGACATCTATAATAGTGTAATTGGTGTCTTCGTCGTGGTTCGTGAATTTGGCATCGGATGCTGCGAAATAGGCTACTATGCCAGACGTACCATCGAGCAGTGCTGTAGGAAGGTGACCCATGGTGGCAACGGCTACTTTGCCCGGCGTCGCTTGAGTAAGGAGCTTTAGCGCCTTCGCTTTTTGCGCAGCAGCCAAAAGGTCCGTTTTTGTGGCAATAACAACGTCGGCGGCAGCTATTTCGTTTCCATGTTTTGCAATAATTTCGTCATTTGTTGTTATTTCAGCGGCGTCAACCACAAAGAACGAGCGGGCGATTTCGTAATAGTCAAGCATGTCGTTTGCAACTAATTTTTCGACGAGCTTGAGTGAATTCGCAACACCGGTTGCTTCAATAATGACCGGCTGCGGAGTCTCTTTTAGTTTGAGCAGGGCGTCGATCAACTCGGTGCCTGTAGAGCAGCAAATACACAGCCCGGCGATGGTTTCGACTTCTCCGATGTGGTCGTGAAGCTCTTCGGTATCGACGCTTGTGCTTGCGAATTCATTCTCAATCACTCGGGCCTGCTGAAATGCATTCTGGGAAAGAAGAAATTTAAGAAAAGTGGTCTTCCCTGCCCCGAGGGGCCCATTGATAAGATATAATTTATTTTTCATACTGCCCCTTTTTATAAATAAGGACTGAATTAATAACTTCGTTGGTAGGGTGATGTTCGGCGACACGAGCGAGCCCCGGGAAAGTGGTGGAGACTTCTGGATACAAAAGACTTCGCGCACCTGTTGCACTACGGATAACCAGCCGGCCGTTTGGATGTAGGTACCCTGCGAGATGATTGACGATGTGCTGCTTATCCTTATTTGATTCACCGGCAAGGGCGGCAATGATGATGGCCTCATACTGCCGGTCAAGCCATACTTTTTCGGCTTTACCGTGAATGTGGAGCGGGGTTATGTCGAGTGCACCGCAAAAGCGCTTGCTTAATTCAATAGCCTCCTCTGATCTATCGAGCACATCGACAGCGGCACCTGTTTGGCGAAAGAGCTCAAGAAATGAGAGCGGAAGCGGCCCGCTGCCTACGAAAAGGACACTGTTATGAGAATTCAAGGCGAGCCCTGTTTGCTTAAGAAGCTCAATTTCAATGTTTGTCAGCAACGCGTAATTACGAGTATAGGGAAATTTTGCCAGCGTGCGGTGCGGGTTATGGGCACGGGCGATTTTACGGGACCAGTAGGCTTCGAGTTCATATTCGGTTTGGCTACTGATGTGTTGAAGGGCCTGCGTATCATGTTTCGAGATAGTTGCTATATCGTGGGCACTCGCTTGGGTTACATGAGCAACAAGCGCTGACATTGTTTTATTTACCCGCCTGCCTGGAGTAAAAGAGGTAAGGTTGAGGGTGTTACGAATTACTGAGGCAAGAGAACTATTCATAGGCTTTTGTAGCATAGCGATTCGTGTAAGTTATTGCAATTTTGTTGCAATAAGCTATGCTATTGCATAGATGGATGAAATGTTTAAAGAACTTTTACTAAAGCATGGGTATCGAGTAACAAAGCCACGTATTGCCCTCTATAGGGCGTTAAAGCGCCAAACCGAATCATTAACGCTTGCTGAACTTCATAGAAAAACGAAAGATGTCGAGCGAACAAGTGTGTACCGAACGCTACAATTATTTCAGAAACTTCATATTGTGAATGTTATTCCGTATGGCTGGAAGCAGCGGTACGAGCTTGCCGAACCCTATGCGGAACACCACCATCACTTAGTATGCGATGCGTGCGGAAAAGTGATCGAGGTGAATTCTGAACATATCGAAGCGTTGGTGGAAATGCTTTCGGCTCAGGCAGGGTTTGCGCCGACAGGGCATCATTTTGAGGTGCGCGGGCGATGCGAAGGCTGCGCCTAAGCAACGTTAATGCGGTTTATCCGTTCCTTCAATAGATATACGAGGGAGTATGCGGTTAAGCCATTTCGGGAGCCACCACGCGCTTTTGCCAAGGAGTGCCATGGCAGCTGGCACGATAAGAAGCCGCACAATAAAGGCATCGACGAATATACCAATCGCGAGCCCGAACCCAATTGTTTGAATTGTTGCATCGTGGTTCGTGATGAAGCCTGCAAAGACGGCTACCATAATGATTCCCGCTGCCACTACTACTTTGCTACCAATGGCATATCCCTCAACGACGGCGCGTTTTGCCTTGCCGGTGCGTTCATACTCTTCTTGCATACTGGAAACGAGGAAGAATTCGTAGTCCATGGCGAGCCCAAAGAGCACCCCAATCGCAATGATTGGAATAAAGCTTACAATTGGGCCGGGCGCCTCGGCGATACCAAGCCACCCCCACTGGAATACTGCTACCATTGCGCCAAACATCGCCGCAACCGATAAGAGGAAGCCGAGCGTGGCCTTGAGTGGCACTAATAGTGAACGGAATACCATCACGAGCAGGACAAACGAAAGCCCAACAACCACAAGAAGGTATTGCGGCAAGGCACTTGCTAACTTTTCATTAATATCAGCCTGCAAGGCAGTGGAGCCGGTGACGCCAAAAGTCGTTGTATCGTTCCCTGTAATATCACGAATGGTCGAGGGTTGTCGCAAATGGTGGATGAGCGAGAGGGTGGCTTCGTCTGACGGGCCGGTCGTTGGGATAACCTGGATAATCCCTTTGGTTGTGTCATCTGTTGCAAGGAGCGGCATGGCAGACTTCACTCCGTCGTGTGTTGCAATTGATTCAGCAATGGTATTGAGCCGATAGAGCTGCGAATACTGTTCTATTTGTACTTCAAGGGCGGCTTGAGCAGCCTGTCCTGCCTCGGGGGTGTGAGCTTGGTCTGTGCTGGCGAATTTTTGATTAAACTGTGCCGTGAGCTGGTTTCGCACTCCCTGTTTTTCGGCATCAGACACGGGCGTAATATTTTCTGCCACAATGAGGAGTGGGCCATTAAAGCCTTCGCCAAAGCCGCGCTTCAGTGCTTCATATGCCTTGTGCTCTGTCGTACTGACCGCTGCGTACTCATCTGTTGGGAGCCCTAAGGTAAGGGACTTGATTGGCCATGCAATAACCGCAACAACAATAACCGCTGCAAAGAGAGTGATAAGTGGCCTTTTTGCGATTCGTTCGGCTATTTTGTAGCCTATCGTTTTGTGGCTCACCTTGTGTGATTCATGGGGACCCTGCTTTTGTGCGGACATGATTAAGGTGCGAGTTTTGCCTCGAAAGATTCTTGCCTTCGCTATACCAAAGAGTGCGGGCAGCAGCGTTACTGCTACCGCCGCTGCCAAGGCAACGGTTGCTGCTGCCGCGAGCCCCATGTTTGTCATGAAAGGAATGCCAACAACGGCAAGCGCGGAAAGCGCAATAACCACGGTTGCTGCGGCAAAAATAACCGCATTACCCGCTGTCGCAATGGCTCGCCCTGCAGATTCTTTGTAATCATAGCCCTGGAGAAGATAGTACCGATACTTATTAACAATAAATAGTGAGTAATCGATACCTACCGCAAGGCCAAGCATCACTGCAAGGACAGGCGTAGTCGAAGTGATGGTAACGATTTCACTCAGCGCAAACAGACCACCCGCACCGCCAGCGATTGTTACGAGAGCGATAATAATGGGAAGGCCAGCGGCCACCAGTGAACCAAGTGTAATAACGAGCACAATCAGGGCAATCATCACACCGGCAATTTCGCCTACGCCAAGAATCTCTCCTGGCATTTTATTAATGACGTCCCCTCCCATTTCAACAGCCAGTTTGTCAGAGCGTGCTTCGGTGACAATAGTTTCAATATGCGCAATAGTTGTTTTGTCGATTGCGTCAGCTTCTGCGGAGAGACTTACGGTTGCATACGCAATCTTTCCGTCATCCGACACCATACCATCGAGCATGAAGGGGTCCACTACTTGGCTGACACCTTCAACCTTGCGCAATTTTTCGGCTACGGTATGAATCGTTGCCTGTTCGCCGTTGATGGTTGCGCCGTCCTGTGCCTCAAAAACAATGCGGCCCGTTCCTCTGCCGGTATCGGGAAAGAGCTCGCTCGACCGATTAAGCGCCGCTTGCGCTTGTGTGCCAGGGATACTAATCGCTTCGCTTGGTGCTTTGTAGAATTGACTGGCCAATACACCGATAATTGCCAGGATAACCACCCATCCACCTATAATCCACCATGTGCGCTCAAAGGCTGCTTCGCCTAGTTTTTTTAGCCATTTACTCATGATTATAATAACTCCTTTATTTTACTAACGCGGTGTACAAGGTGCTCTACGGCCTCTATTGCTTTGTAGAATGTTGGTTGGTAGTAGCGCCTGACGCCTTCTCGTGTTTCTCGAAGTAACCCAGCTTTTTTAAGAATCTTGAGGTGGTGCGATACTGCTGGGCGCGACAAATGTGTGTAGGTAGTAAGCTCGCCTACGCTAAGGCGCTCGTGTTGCCCAAGCAAGATAATAATGTGCTGCCGCGCCATGTCGCCAAGCGCAAAGAAAAGCGGTTGATTATCCGCCAGCAGCGTAACAGCCTCTTCAAAAGTATCTTTGCATTTCACTTCCATACTATCAATGATAGCGCACTTTTTTGTTTTGTTCAAATTTTTAAACCAATGACTTCAAGATACACTAAACCCTGCTAGCCATGGCTATTGTTGGGAGGGATCGTTAAAAACTGGCTGGGCGCATAATGAAGCATGAGATGAGTTGATAGTATTCCTTGCTATAGTAGCAAAATAATCGAACTATTTAACAGATAAGAAAAAGCACCCTACTTTCAAAGGTGAAAATAGGGTGCTTGTTTTAATCTGTAATTCTCTTTTGGTGATCGCACGGAGAATCGAACTCCGATTGCCAGGATGAGAACCTGGTGTCCTAACCGTTAGACGATGCGACCGAATGGTGAGCGAAAACTCAAGCCTCATTCTACCAAACCACTCCCCCCTTGTCTATAAGGGCCTATACAAGGAAAGGCAGCCAGGCGCCGACTGCGGCTAATGCCGCCAACAGAAGAATCAACGCCAATTTAGCGCTCGCCCCAATGAAGCGGTTGACCCAGATGTGAAGCAGGACGAAGCTGGCAAGCGCGCTCCATATTAAGCTAAACCCGGAAATAAGGAGGGCGCTTGGAAAGATGCCAATGTCGAAACGCATAACCATCAGGGTTAAAAAACTGTATGAACCAAGCCCGGTAATGACGGTTTGGAAGAATAAAAAGACCGTACTGCTGAGTGCATGGTCATAAAATATGTTTCGATACGCCTGAAGGAGGTGGAGGGCAAACATAACCCACAGTAGAAACCCAATCATTGCCGGAAAAACTATGTAGGCACTGGCGACTTGCTCAACGGTTACCACGATTGCTGTTACAAGGAGCGCCAGCAGAACAAGCGGTGAGATTCCAAAAATACCCACCGCAATGAATTGCCGAGTAATGGTGCTTGAGATGGCGCGGTCTTTCTTTTCACGTCGCTCCTCCCTTTCTTCAACCGAAACAAGTTCACCGTCCCAGGAATTTTTTGGGTTGCGGTACAGTGCGCTTAATTCTTCATGGGGGTTAATCTGCTCAATAGTGCGCAGTTCTTCGTCGTGAGGTGCTTCAAGGCGGTGTTTGCGGTCCATAGGGGTGCGTTAGCCAAGTTGCTTAATTGCTTCAAGAAGTTTGTTTGGGGTGATCTCGGCTTTAATAAGGTAGGCGTCGGCCCGGGCTTCCATGGCGAGGCGTGATTCATCGTCTTGTTCAAAGTTGGTTAAGACGATGATTTTTGTCCCGGGGATGAGGTCCTCTTTGCCGCGGAGGGCATCGATAATTTCGGTCCCCCGGCGCTCGGGGAGCATGACATCAAGCAAAATGAGGTCATAGGATTTATTACGCGCAGCAACCAGGCCATCGTTACCGTCAACCATCCAGTCAACATCGTAGCCGATTTTTTTGAGGCTGCGAACGTACATCTCGCCAATGAAGCGGTCGTCCTCGATGATAAGTATAGACTGTACTGGCATTCTTTTATCCCCTAAACATGCTGTGGTTGCTAATCCAACCCTGTTCGCCGTTAATAAGTAGTTCATTTCCATTATCGCTTGCTTTAAGCTTATCTGCAACCATTGCATACGTAGGCAACGAAATGGTAAAGGTTGACCCATGCCCGTTTTCGCTTCGTACACTAATGGTGCCTCCGTGGGATTCAACAATTGCCTTACTGATGTAAAGGCCAATGCCCGTACCGGCAACTGTTTCGCGTGAACGGTGCGAGCGGTAGAATTTCTGGAAGAGGTTACTCACCACATTACCAGGCATGCCAATCCCGTGGTCTTCAACAGCAAGCTCGACGGTATCCCCTTTTGAGCTGCCCGTAACAGTGATAACACCACCCTCGTTACTGTATTTAATGGCGTTGTCAATTAAGTTACCCATTACCTCGCTGAGGCTGGCTGTGTCGGCAGCAATTGCCGGAAGGTCGGATGGTATGGTGACAGTGAGGACGCGGTTTTGGGCGTGGGCTCGAAGTTGCATGTCGTCACGGATGGTATCGTAAATGGCGGCCAGCGAATTTTCGGTCAGGTGAACCCGTAGGTGCCGGCGGTCGTATTTTGAGGTGTTGAGAATGTTGTTTATGTAGCCCGAGAGCCGATTAGCCGATACGATAAGTCGGTGGAAGAGCTCTTGTTGGTCGGCCTCAATCTGTTCGCCGAGTTCGGATTGTAAGACGTCGAGGTAGCCGCGAATAACAGTAATAGGGCCGCGGAGTTCATGGGCGGCAAAGGCGATGAAGTCGAGTTCGTCTTCGCTGACTTTATAAAGATGAGTACGGTCAACAAGGACAAGCACCATTTCGTGTTCGGCGCCCTTGTTGTAGGAGGCAATGACATCAAAGAAGCGACGGTCTTCTTGATTGGGTAGTTTGTCTGGAATGCGAGGCCAGGTTTTTTCGGCATGCACAGTGCTCTCTTGGCAGTCGTTCCACCACGTTTCGAGGTCGTTGTTTTGGTTAAATAGCAGCGAGAGAAGGCGTTTACCTTCAGGGGTAATGGTAAGCGGGGCGGTTTTATTGGCGTAGGTAATCTCACGCTTGTCGTTCATAACAACAATACCACAGAGTACGGCATCGAGCGCTGATTCGAGCGCCGAATGGTTACGAACGGCAGTTGAGGTGGCGGCAACCTCTGCGTCTGCCCCTGGTGATGCCGTTTGTTTTTTGGTGGTAGAAGCAAGGCTATAAATTGTTTGGAGCACGGGCTTAAAGCCGATTTTTTCGAGCTGGACTTCGTTAGGGTTGGGCGGCGTTGTGGTAGTTGGTTCGCCAGCGGCGTGGGTTAAGGCGTTGAGGACTTGCGTCATTGGGTAGGCAGCAAATCGGTACATGACGATTGCTGCTGCAACGCTCAGCACCGCCTGAACACCGAGGATGCTTGCCCATACGAGAGGGGCTCCGTCAAACAACCCGAGCACGTAGAGTAAAGTAGCGAGCGCCAGCAAGATGAACACTTGTAGAAGGGCCATGAGTATGAGCGAAGAGCGTTGAAACTGCGGCCAGAATGCCTTCACAAGGCTGGGTTTTTTTAGTTTGGGTTGTTTTTTTGGTGCTACTGCCACGATACAGCTCCTGTATGGAGAGGTATGGCGGTAATCCAAGTCTGGCCTCGCGCAAGCGGGACATCCTTGCCTTCAGCGTTGGTGAAGGTGATTTGCTCTGCCCTACTATTTTTCTTCCAGGTAACTTCTTGAACGGTGCCATCTTGGAAGATGAAGGCACTGCCACTACCAATGGTGTTGATTTGTTCTCGCCAGCCATCCTCGAAGACACGTTGTTCGTCGATCTTCATAACAATGACGACCCGGGGGCTTATACCCCCGCCTTCGCGGTCGGTATGGGGTGCGCCTGCTTGCGACCGGTCGTAGGTGTTGGTCTCGGCATTGTACGCATAGCTACTGTTGTACAAAGGTCCGCTGATGGCAACAGAGATGGTGGTTGCGGTTGGTGTTTCGGCAGCAGCGCTGTCTTTACGGGTGAAGCCAGTAAAGGCTGACGAGGTATACCCTTTCTGTTGGTTGAGGGCGTCGAGGCGCTCGAAACTCGTGTAGACGTTATGCGGTGCATAGCGGTCGGTGGCTCGCCAGTAACTGCCGGCGTTAAAGAACTGGTCGATGTCACGGTAGCTTCCGTTACGCACTTCAGCAAGGGCCGCAGCACTTCCCCCAACATGAGCAACACTGGCGTTAAAGGCGGCGAGCCAATCAACATAATACATACGCAAGCTTCGTACTGGCCCGACAAGCTGGGGTTTTTGTTCTTGATAGAGCACGAGAAAGCGAGTAATCCCCCCCTCGGCAATTGCTTCAAATACGACCCCACTTTCTTTTAGGCCAGATTGGGGCCGCGCATCGGGGCTATTTTCAATCATAACGGCAGTTACCGCCTGCTTGGTGGTGGCCTCGTCGGCTACTTTTGCCCCGGTGAGCGGCGAATAGTAAAGGATTGGCTTGGGCGGTTGGGGCTTAGGTGCTTCAACTGTGGTTTTGGGAGTTTCCGGCGCTCGGTTGAAAACATACAATGCTACGGCAACACCGCTAGCCACCAGGATAACCCCTATACTTGCAAGGGTAATGGCAAGCTTTTTGTGCCGCTTAACCCAGGAGTGTTTCAGTGGCGTGCCGTTTTCGTCAAAATCAAAAACGACCCGTGGCTGTGTGCGTTTAAACATAAGCATAGTATACCTTAAATAGAGTGACCGGTAAACGCGCAGTGCTTGGCGGTAGATGTTTTTGTGGCTCGGCTGCCGAACTACGGCAGTTGCTGCATGCTTACGTCGAGCCGCCTTAGCGTTGTTTCGCGCCCGAGTGCTGCTAGGGTGTCGTTAAGGGCCGGGCTAAAGGGTGCCCAAGACACGGCAAGGCGGATGAGGCTGAATAAGATGCCTGGTTTTTGGCCCGTTGTTTCAAGGAGTTGGTTCAGCGTATCTTGAATAGCTGCTGCGGTAAACTCGGTGTTTGAAAATGCCTCAAGGGCTGCGCTAAGAAGGCTGCGGATTTCATCATTTGATAGTTTTTTCAATTGCTTATTTTCGGCCACCATATGCCAGTTTGGGAGTGGTTCTTCAAAAAAGTAACGGGTAAGCACTGGTAGGTCGGCGAGCGTTTTTAGACGATCTTGCACAAGGGCAAGCACTTGCTTTTTGTGACCTTCGCTGGTGTTGGCTGCAGCTTCTGGCCAAAAGGTGGCCACTCGTTCGTAAAGGGTGTCAAGGCTCAGTGTGCGAATATGCTGGCCGTTAAGCCATAACAGGCGCTGTTCGTCAAAACGGGCGGGGCTTTTTTGCACGCGCGCCAGCGAAAACTTTTCAATGAGTTCATCACTCGTAAAGATTTCTTGCTCGGTGCCATCGTTCCACCCAAGCGTTGCGAGGAAATTCATCATTGCTTCGGGGAGATAGCCTTCTGCGCCGTATTCAAGAATATCTTGAGCACCATCGCGCTTGCCAAGCTTTTTTTTGCCATCGATAGCCATGACGTACGGCAGCGTTGCCAGTACGGGGCGTTCGGCACCCAGTGCTTCATATAGATTTAAGAATTTAGGCGTACTGCTGACAAATTCTTGACTTCTGAGTACGTGAGTAACGCCCATAAGTGCATCATCAACAATATGGCAGAAATTATAGGTTGGGTAGCCATCACTTTTGATGAGGATAAAATCGTCAATCGCCTCTTCGCTGGCGGATAGTTCACCCATAACCGCATCTGTCCACCGGTATGCTTTCGGGTCGGATTTGAAGCGGAGCGGTTGAGTGCCGTCCCACACGGGTGGGTTTTCTGGGCGATGCTCGCGGTAAAGAAAGGGTCGCTTCGCTGCTTTTGCTTGCTCGCGGAAGGCAGCAAGCTCTTCTTGAGTATAGGGGTCGGCGTAGGCTCGGCCGGCAGCAATGAGCTGCTGTGCCCAGTCTTTATAGATTGAGAGCCGCTCTGACTGCACATACGGCGCATAAGGGCCGCCCTTTCCGACGCCTTCGTCCCACTCAATCCCCAGCCACCGAAGACTCTGTTGTATTTGTTGAATACTACCCGCGACTTCGCGAGCTTTGTCGGTATCTTCAATGCGAAGAATAAAGGCCCCCTCGCCCGTTGCCTTTTTAGACTGTTCGGCAAGGAGCCAGGCAAAAAGCGCTGTCCGCACGCCCCCTACGTGCAGAAAGCCGGTTGGGCTGGGGGCAAAACGAGTTCGAATGGCTGTCATACTACTGAGTAGTATACCACGATGTATAGGGGTAGAAAAGCGGAAGCGCTTTATCTACAAACTCGTTGCAATCCGCCGAATCTGCTCGCCTGAAAGTATTGCTGCCGAACTACTCTTAATTTTATACAGGACACCCTTGTTCACCCAGGCGGCACTTTCGCCGTACGTGTAGATGGTGAGGCCGCGTTCTTTTGTGGTAACGTAGTTTTCGCCCGCTGCTGCGCGAACAACGGTATCGAGCACGGCTGATGAGTCCCACGAACTACGTGTCTGAGTAATGGTGTAAAAAGATTCGTTGCTGTTTGACTTAAACTTTAATACGACCTCGCCGTCGGTATAGGTGACCGGGTGCGAAAGCCCAAAGCCGTCGGGGATAAATTCGGGGTAAGAAGCATTGACTCCTGCTTGAGCCGCCGCAACGCCCACTGATACTGAAGGAATAAAGCGGTAAACAATAAACAGCCCTCCGGCAATAACTAGCGTAATCGCCCCAGTAATGAGGATTCGTCGACGCCATTTCTGGGCAGTTGTTACTTTTTTGATAGGCTTTGCCTGGGGTTTGGTGAGTGCTGCCGCAATCGCCTCGTCTTTTACCTGCCTGGCCGTAATGGTTTTTTGGGTAGCTGGCCGTTGCTTTTCAATACGAGAAAGTGCACGCTTTGCCATGGGGTGGACTTGAGGCGCCTTGTCGACAGTGGGGGTAAGGGGCTTTTTCACGGGGTGAGGTGCAAACTTTGTTACCGTGCTACTGCGGGCAATATCCATATGGCGCCCTGGCGAATTTCGTTTAGTAATAACCTTTTGGGGGGCTGCTGGTTTCTTGGCGGCTCGGCCGCGAAGTGTTTGGGTGCGCTGCGGCCCGGCGGCATGAACGGCACGGGCTGCTACCTGGGTGGCGACGAGTTTTTGTGAAGGCTTCGTCTTGGGAGGATTTTTGTGGCTCGCCTTGTGGTTGCCTTGGTTTTCTGCCTTGGCTGGCGATGCTGCCCCTTCAATCGGGAGCCCCGTTACCGCGTCGTACAAGCGTCCGTTCATAGAGATTGTTTTGTGTGGCATAAATAGCGTGCTTCCTTGGTGTTATTCTCGCATGTCATTTGAAACGAAGGGATATAGCCCACTCGATACTATGCTTAATAGTAAAGCGATTATTGTGCTTATGCAAGCCTGATTGCTGTAAAAGAGGGCAAACTTTGGTATACTTAAAGGAGTAGTACAGAGAGCACCATGTTTAAAAAACCTTCAAAAAAACAACTTCTTATTCGGCGCATTATTTTTTCGATTATAGCCACCTTAGCGGTGCTTATTATTGTTACAGCAACAGTACTGTCGATGATGGGGTTCCGGCTCGATAGTCATAATGGCCGCCTCGAACAGGGGGTGCTACTCCAGTTTGACTCAGCTCCAAATGGGGCTTCGGTTTGGATTGATGGCGCAGATACGGGCGCCCGCACGGCCTCGAAGCGCACACTGATTGCTGGTACGCATACGGTTACCATACTGAAAGACAAGTACGAAGCGTGGAACCGAACCCTTACCCTACAACCTGGTACGCTTACATGGTTGAGTTATGTGCGCTTGGTGCCTAAAGAGCGTGTTCCGCAAGTGGTTGCTCGGTATGGGCAACTTGCTCAGCTTGAGTTTTCGCCCGACCGCCGTTTCGCTGTTGCCCATGACCAGGCTCATTCACCAGCGTTTACCATTATCGATTTGCGAGGGGAAGAGATAAAAACAACTTCCCTTACCCTGCCCCCCGAGCTCTATGCCGATGCTGCAGCGCCGGGTGAACCGCATACGTTTACGATAGAACGATGGAACCCATCGGGCAGATATATTTTGGTGAAGCACGCCTATGCTGATACTCAGGAATGGCTGGTGGTTGATACGGAAAACGGTGCCCAGAGCAACAACATTACCCGGTCGCTTAACCTTGCAATGACCGATATACGGTTTGCTGGCTCAAACGGTAAGCATTTTTATGCGCTCACCGATGATGGCACAATTCGAAAACTCGATCTCTCGGCAGGGACTATCTCGCGCGCGCTGGTAACGCATGCTCAGCAATTTTCTGTTTTCGATACGACTGTTGTGAGTTATGTCGGCAAGGACCCTGAAGACGAAGCAAACAAAGTGGCCGGCGTGTACCGCGAGGGCGACGAGGTTCCGCATGTGCTTCGGCGGGTCAGTACGCCCGAAACCGAACTGCGTATTGCCGCAGGTAAGTACTACAACAACGATATTGTGGCTATCGCTGAAGGGAAAAAGGTAACTATTTTACGGGGGAGCTACCCTGGTTCTAACACCCAAGATGTGAGCTCTTTGCGCACGTATGCCAGTTTTGAGCTAGCCGCACCTGTTACCCAGCTCGGCCTTAGCCCAGCTGGTGATATTGTGTTGGCTCAGGCGGGCGAAACCTTTGCAAGTTATGAAATCGAGCACCGCCGCCTTGCTTTAGACGGAAAGACTACGCTCGATGCCGCCCAGGCCGATCTTCGTTGGATTGATGGCGCGTACTTGTGGAATATCACCGAAGGCAAGCTGATGCTGCGTGATTTTGATAACGCCAATGTCTACGCAATTGCCTCGGCCACAGCTGGATACGGAGCTAGTCTTAGTACAAACGGACGCTTCTTGTACATGGTGCAGGCCGCTGGTGGTGAGTACCAACTCCAGCGTGTTCGCATGCTTCTTAACTAGTACTATCGTTGCCCAAAAAGTCGTTCAAGGAGCGTTGGTGAGTTACCTGGCATGGCGCTGTCGTCGCTTGCAGCTTGATCACCGCTGCCTTCTGGTGCAGCTTGGGCCGCCTTAGGGTCGGGGCTTACCTGCTCGGCCGTTACCAAAAAGCGATTGAGGGCGGTACCTATAGGGGTGCAGGTAATCAGGGTCATCATTGGCTTGTCGGTCGGGTAGACAAGCTTGCTCACCTCGGTTGGCTTTACGGTTTCGGTTTTTGTAACGATGTAGGTATAGCGCTTGCCTTGGTAGTTGGCGTAAATTTTATCACCAACAGTAAGCTTTTCGAGTTGGACAAAAATAAATTTATAATCGCCCTGGTCAAAGACATCATTACTACTATGCCCAGCAAACACCGTATTGCCAATTTCACCGGGCTTACTATTTGCCCCTGGAATGGCGAAGTGTGCCACGCCTTTATCCATTGCGGCCATTTGGTCTTCATGTTTTGGTGTTGTATCGTACACAACGGGAACATCAACATTAATTTTGGGAATAATGAGCCGGGGGTCGGGGCCCACGGTGGCGTCGCTCGAAGGGTCAATGATAATATTTTGTGGGTTGATAGCCCCGGGCGACACATAGGCGCTCACGACCCCAATGAAGAAGCGATTGTACTGAATAAAAACGAACACAAGCACAACCAATGCGGCTGCTGCAATTGGCATAAAATGCCGGCTGGCGCGCATTTTTTTGGCTTGTTTCCGTACAGTGCCAAGGAGTTTCTGGCGGAGTTCAAGCAGGGCTTGATCTTTAGAGAGAGCCTCATCGGCGGGGGTATGGAGTGCTTCTTGAGGCATGGCTGCAAGCGAAGGACTGTTTTGCGCAGGGCTTGGTTGAGCAAGCTCGGCCTCAAGCTGTGCCTCTCGAGCACGCTTCTGTTGTTCAGCCTGCTGCGCGGCATAGTACCCCGCGTAGTATTTTTGGTAGTAGTCTTGCCAGGCACTGTGGTAGGTTTTC
This sequence comes from uncultured Candidatus Saccharibacteria bacterium, assembly GCA_964368785.1. Lineage (GTDB taxonomy): Bacteria > Patescibacteriota > Saccharimonadia > Saccharimonadales > Saccharimonadaceae > Microsaccharimonas. Next base: position 28,148 of record CAYJCW010000002.1, on the reverse strand, counting down.
CACTGCTCTGCTTGAGGGTGGGCCTGGTAGTGAGATCCGGCTGTACGATGGTACACGGTGCGCGGTGTTTCTGCTGCTACTTGTTGCTGAAGGCTGCGCGGGGATGCCTGAACTGTGGCGGTTGTGGGGGCAATGGAGGCGGTGGGGGCCGCCGGTGGCACTTGTGGCGAAGCAACGGGCTCGTCTCCAAAGAGCGTATTAATTTGCGCCCGAATGATATTCGTCGCTGCGTCGTGCTGACTGGGAGGGGGCGCCGCCTGCTGCGGATAGTGCTGCACTCCCCCACCTTGGGTGCTGTCGTCTGGCTTCATAGGCTCTCTTATAGGTCTATTATAGCTGATTTTGTGGTATGATGAAATGGTTGTTACTTTCCTACGCCGCAGTGGTGGAATTGGTAGACACGCGAGACTCAAAATTTCGTGCCCTTACGGGCGTGCCGGTTCAAGTCCGGCCTGCGGTACCAAAAGCATATGAAACGATTTCACTATTTTGACATCATTGTTGCCCTCTTTGTCGCAACATTATTAATTTCCAACGTATCGGCGACGAAGTTATTTGTACTGGGTCCGCTTATACTCGATGGTGGCGCGATTCTATTTCCGCTTGCCTACATTCTTGGTGATGTACTCACGGAGGTGTATGGGTTCAAGCGTGCGCGCCGAGCTATTTGGACCGGTTTTGGCGTAATGTTGCTCGCTCTTTGCTGCTTTACGATTGTTCGGTATTTACCACCGGCTCCTGGCTATACCGACCAGGCCGCATTCGAGGCGGTGCTTGGGTTCTTGCCGCGTATTGCACTGGCGAGTCTTGCGGCGTATCTTGTGGGAGGGTTCTTAAACTCGTACGTACTTGCTCGGCTAAAAGTAAAAACTAAGGGTAAAAGACTTTGGCTACGCCTTATGGGCTCAACGGTTGCCGGGCAGCTCTTCGATACAATAGTATTTTGTCTTATTGCGTTCGGCGGTGTGATTAGCGGCGCCGAAATGCTTAACTATATTGCTGTAGGGTGGGGCTTTAAGGTGTTGGTTGAACTACTCTGCCTGCCGCTTACCTACCGAGTAATCGCCTTCCTTAAGCGGAAAGAGCAGGTTGATACCTACGACAAAAAGACGGACTTCACCCCATTTAGTACTGCCGTTTAATGCCTGTAATATCGTTTTAGCCAGGCGGTGCGGAATTCGTTAAAAGTTTCTTCAATGATGCTCTGGCGAATATCATCAACCAGCTTGATAATAAAATGCTCATTATGAATCGATAGAAGCGTGCCAGCAAGCGATTCTTTGGCTCGAAATAGATGATTGAGGTACGCGAGTGTGTAGTGAGTGCAGGTATAACAAGAGCACTCCGCAATAATAGGTTCGTGGCGGTCACGGTAAGCGCTGCCCTTAATGTTTTTGCGACCATCATAGGTATAGGCGGAGCCGTTCCTTCCAACTCGCGTGGGCGATACGCAATCAAAGGTGTCGATGCCTTGTTCAATGGCTGCAAAAATATCGTCAGGCTCGCTAATGCCAAGCAAGTGCCGGGGTTTATTTTCGGGGAGAATCGAGTTGACCCAGTGAATGATTGGGCCCATTTGGTCCTTCTCGAGTGCACCGCCAATGCCATACCCATCGAAATCGTGAGCTGCCATAAATTGGGCCGTTTCTTTGCGTAAATCTTCGTAATGAGCGCCTTGTAACACGCCAAAAAGTGCTTGGTAGGCCCGTGTAGGGTGCGCAGCCCGAATCCGTTTGACCTCTGCGAGTGAACGAAGTGCCCAGCGGTGAGTGCGGGCGAGTGATTCTACCTGATATTCATATGGGTCAAGCAGCGAGGTCAGCTCATCGAACGCAAAAGTAATATCGGCACCAATCCCATGCTGTATTTGCATGGAAAGTTCAGGAGTAAACCGGTGCATCGAACCATCGAGGTGCGATTTAAATGTAACACCATCTTCGTCAACCCAGGCATTGCGCGAGCTCTTTTGAGCAATGGCTTCATTTGAGGCAACGGCAGTGTCCATAGCGAGTACCTTTTTAAACCCGCTCCCAAGCGAGAGCACCTGAAACCCGCCGCTGTCGGTGAACGTTGGGCCAGGCCAGTTCATAAACGTGGCAAGGCCGCCTGCTGCTTCGATGCGGTGATGACCGGGCTGGAGGTAAAGGTGGTAGGCATTGGCAAGGACGGCCTGCGCGCCTACTGCCTTCACCTGCTCTGGCACAAGTGCACGGACGGCGGCGCGAGTCCCCACTACAATAAATGCTGGAGTGTGAATGTCGCCATGCGGCGTATGAATTGTGCCGGTGCGCGCCAATGTTCCGGGCAAACGGTGGTGAATTGTAAATGAGAATGGTTTTTCTGGCATAGCTTTTAGTATATCAAGTTATGCGACAGCCGTCGTTACCGCCTCGAGTGGTTTGGTTGGGTTCCAGAGCCAGTATGAGGTGGCTTTGGCGGCAACACTTCCTCGCCAAATGAGCATGGGGGAATCCCAGGGGCTGGTTGTCACCTGGCCGTTGTGGGCAACGATGAAAGTATCGCGGTGGAGTACGGCAATGCTGACGGGGTAAGTAATGGTGAACTTGTGCAACGCCTCAACCAACTGGGTAAGCTGCATGCTGAAGGTGAGCACTTTTGGGTAATAGACTGCCTGGAAAAGTTTTTGCAGCTGTGCAAAGGACACAATAAGAAGTGTCTGTGGCCTCTCGACGAGGCTGGACGCACTGTTTTTTACAAGGTCAACGGCGTCACGGGTGATGACGAGCTGGCCGTGGTACGCGCTCAGAAATTGTTCGTAGACAATAGCCGTTTCGCTGCTTCGTCCGGCATCGCCAATCAGCAGAACGGCGTCGGCCCAAGCCCCGAGCGTGGCGAGTTCGTAAGCGGCCTCTTTCGAGAGGCTTCCTGAGGCATTGGTAGGAGCGAAGCGGGCATCGGTAATGCTTGCGGGGATGGTTTTTTTAAGTGCGTCAGGCAAGACGACCCGCACCTGCCCTACCCCGGCCTGAGAGGCGACCGTATACGCCTCGGCGGCTCCCGCGAAGCCAAGTTTATTGCCTCCTATAATACCCAGCTTGCCGGCATGTGCGCGGTTTTCGGGCTTGTTCCATTCGATATCAGGGAACAAGGGGGTTTGTGGCGTTTGCTTTTTCCAATAACTTAAGTCCATGATATTTATTATCTATTTTACGCTACAGGGGGTTATATAAAAAGGAATCCCCCGCTCGATAGGCTCGAACAAGGGATTCCTCGGAGCCTTATGGCGGGGGTGGCCCGCCTAGGCTGGCGGGGTGATGATGAGCGTGGCGTCTTGGCCCGCGGTGACCGTGGCCCCTGCAGGGACGACGAGTTCGGCCGGTAGCCTCACTCTGTCGGCGATCTTCGCGCCAGCACCGATGATGACACGCCGTCCGATGTGGACGTTTGCGCCGATGAGTGCGTCGTCACCGATCTTGACCAGCTCTCCGACTCGAGTGTCTTGGCCGATGTAGACGTCGTCTCCTAGCACGGCGTCTTCGGCCATAAACACCCTAGGCATGATGCGGGCGCTGGCCGGCACCCAGATGATGAAGCCATCGCAGTCGATGTACTCCTTCGTTGGACGCTTCTTGTCGGGATTGGTTGTGGAATCGTCGATGGGCTCTGCCTTGGCGCTGATGCCGTCGATGGTGCTCTCCGTTGTGACCATGGTGGCCACCTCCTTTTCTGTGGGGTACGGAATAGACTAACTATAGTATAAGATAGCAGTTTTGTCTAGAGGTGTGGGGTGGGGCAGGATGAGCGGTTTAAGACGACGGTCGAATCGAGGATAAGAGGCCTTGTGGTATTTTTGGGGTGTTTGCGAGATTGCGGATAGGGATTGCGCTAAGGTCTGGTGTGTGGTGAAGCTCAGAATGTGCTTCTGGGCGCATCATCTTTTTTCGCTGGGGTTTGCGGTGGGGCTCTTCAATAAAGGGGTGCGTTTTCATGGGGTCGAGCGTTATTGTTTTTGGCGCAACCGATTCGGCCCAGGCTAGTACATCCGAGGTTGCGAAGAAACGGTCCAGGTTAAGAACGGTAGCGTGCGGTACTGCCAGCCGAGCGAACTGTTTTCCCATGCGCGTGATATATTCACGGCGTTCATTCTCGAGGACGCGATCTTCGTCTTCAAGGACAAGCGACAGGGCTCGACGGCCCATAGCGGGGCCGAAATAATTAACGCCGAGTACGTTAACCGTGAGGCTCTCTGCGGCGGTCTTGGGTATTGGGTAGATAACCTGTCGCAAGCCTACCGACCCGGCCGAATCAGGGTTGCCGCGGATACCGTTGCGGGCCCTTGATTCTTTACTTTCTATCACCGTCGCACTGAGGCTGTTTTTCTTGCGTAACCTTATTTGGTGTTTTGGGAAGGTGGTCGGGGCCGCCTTAAAAGCCTCCAGGGATTGGAGGCTTTCTTCGGCGACGGGCCGGTACATGCGAACACCAGGATCTGCCATATATTTTTTATTATAGCATATTTCGATAGAAATATCAATCGCAGGCGTAGGGAGTTTTGCGTACGGAGTCCTGCGCAGGCTTCGCAGAGGAGGGCTACAGGGTAACCTCAATGCTGACCGGGCAATGGTCGGACCCCATAACTTCGGCGTGAATTTGGGGGTTTTTGACTGCATTGGCGATGCCTTTGCTGGCCAGCCAATAATCAATCCGCCATCCAACATTACGAGCACGCGCGTTGGCCCAGTGGGTCCACCAAGTATAGGCACCGGTTTGGTGGGGGTAGGCCGCCCGAAAGGTATCAATAAAACCAGCTTTTTCAAAATTGCTAAAGCCCTCACGCTCTTCATTTGAAAAGCCGTGTTTGCCAATGTTTGCTTTGGGATTGGCCAGGTCAAGCTCGGTATGCGCAACGTTAAGGTCGCCACAAACCAGCACCGGCTTGGATTGTTCGAGTGCTTGAAGATGCTCGAGGAAGGCTGGGTCCCATTGCGTATGGCGAAGACCAAGGCGACTCAGGTCGCCTTTTGAATTTGGCGTATACACCGTAACAACCCAAAAATCGTCGAACTCAGCCGAAATAACCCGCCCTTCTTTCGATGGGTCACCATAGCTATCTGCCGCGAGCCCGTATTTTTCAGCAATGGCGTCAGTGAACCCATTGATAACCTGCAGTGGTTTTACTTTTGTAAAAATGGCCGTCCCACTATAGCCTGGTTTATCGGCGCTATTCCAATATTCGGTATATTCGGGAAGGTCAATTTCGGCCTGATCTTGCTTTGCTTTAGTTTCTTGCAAGCAAAGAATATCCGGCTGGTGCTCGGCGATGAATGTTTGGAAGGCCCCTTTATTGATGACGGCGCGGATGCCGTTGACGTTCCAAGAGTAGAGTTTCATGGTATTAGTGTAGCATCGCACAACGTACAATGGAACCGGGGGGTGCTCCTGGGGCTATTGCCTACCAAGGCGCCGTACGTCGCGTTCTTGGTCACGCTTTTTAATGGCTTGCCTCTTGTCGTAGTTTTTCTTGCCCTTGCCGAGTGCAATGACGAGCTTAATATAGCGACCTTGGGTGAGGAGCCGGAGGGGCACGATGGTCATCCCTTCTTGTTTATGCGCTACTAGGGCTTCGATTTGTTTGCGGCTGGCGAGTAGTTTACGGGGGGTGGTGTCGACGGTCGTTTCATTGACGCCTTTGGTGTTTAACTTTAATGAAAAACTGGCGTTGTTAAGCCACAATTCATCATTCCGCACCGTTACGAAGGCACCCTTAAGCTGTACGCGACTATCGCGGGCAGCACGGGCTTCGCGGCCAGTTAATACGATGCCGGCAACAAGTTCATCGCCAAGTGCATAATCAAAAGAAGCCCGTCGATTAACGATGGATCGGGGTTTGGCTGCTCCTTGCTTTTTCTGCGACTTCTTTTTTTGTGCCATGATGTGCCTATTGTAACAGATGAAAGGGGGTGCGGTCACTCCCTTCATAGGCGCAGCTGGGCAGGAAGGTTCGACAAAAACGCAAATATTTGGTATAATAATAAGATATCCCTGTTGGTAGCAACGAGAGGAAGGTATATGTCGGTTACAGCGGTCATAGATGCTAGGGAGTGGATTTACTCCCTAGCCAAAGACGCGCCTATTGGGCGGAGCGATGCGTCGTATGATGGCAGCGGGTATACGAAGCGGAACGGTAACTTCATCACGACGGTGCGCCGGCCGGTGCATATCGTGATGGCAGCCTCGAAGTATCACTCGGCCATGGAAGTGGCGGTGCCTGCGGGTGCTGAACTGGTCGTCTACCGCGCCTTGAGCCGCCTCCCGAATGGTGGCTGGGCGCTGGGAAGAGCCGATAACACATTGGCGGCAATCTTCCTGAAGGATGATGGCCGTGTCGTGGAGCAGATTACCGTTCGCATGGATGGACGCATCACCCGCCGGTGTTTCTAGCGCTCCATCCTGCCGTCGCTCACAGGGAATGGACTCACGTGCGTTAAGCGCGTGGGTCCTTCCTTCTTTTAAGAGGTAACCCTGTACGGGCTCCCTGCTCTTGGGCGGCTAAAAGCGCAGTATAAAGGCGCTGGGCTGAATCGCCCCAATGAAACTGAGCGCTTTGCGCCTGCGCTCGTTTTGCATAGGTGGCGCGGAGCTGTCCATCGTCAAGGCGGGTTACTTTTTTTGCAAAATCACGAGCACTATGGGGGTCAAAATATACTGCCGCTTTGCCCCCTACTTCCCGAAAAACAGGGATGTCACTTATTACCACGGGCACTCCCATAGACATCGCTTCGGCAATCGGAATCCCAAACCCTTCGTCGAGGCTGGCGGTAGCAAGGAGGGCGTTGTGAGCCAGAAGGCGTTCATACTGCTCATCGGTAACGCCATTATGGAACACGACGCGAGCCCCGTTTGGAATGAGTGCCTGGAGGGCTTTCTTTCGGGTTGCCCCAATACGGCTGAGCAGGTGTAACGTTCTTCCCGGAAGCCACTGCATGCCTTGTATGAGGGTTTCGACGTTTTTGTAGGGCATGAATGACCCCATATAGACAATGTTTTTAATTATTTTTTCATGTTTTACGGAGTATTTGGAAAACAGTTGAGGTGCATTATAAATAACCTGAACCGGGTGGCGCGCCATGCGCGTGTTTTGGAGCTCTTGGGCGGTCGTACGGCTGACGGTAGTAAGGATGTCTGCCCCATTAAGGATGCACCGCTGCGGCCAATATGCTTGATGATACAGCCACCACCCAAGGCGCACTGGCAGTGGCAGGAACTTTGGCGCTTGAGGGTGCCGGTAGTAAATAAGATCGTGCACGGTGAGTACCGAAAGGTAGCGCCGACCAAGGGTACCGATGGTTTGCATGGGGCTGTAGACAACATCTGGCTTATGTTTGTTTAATATGAACGCCGTGAAAGGCTCCTTCCAGGATGTGCCCGGGTGAAGTGTAAGAAACCGAGCGCCCTTTGGAAACCATTTTTTCTGTTTTTCATTAGAAACTAAGAATGTGAGCGTACTTTTACCTTGCTGAAACGCTGGGAGGCGAAGGAGCGCGTTGCCTAGCTCGGCTGAATACCGGCTAATACCATCATGGTAGTCGGTGCGCGTGTAGCGGGCGTCAAAGAAGAGGTTCATTAGATTAAGTGTAGCATGGGTGCGACCTGGGGCGAGCGGGTAAATGGTGTTGCTATGCTATAATCAAAAAAGTACTATGAAAATTTTAATTGCGTCGGACCTCCACTACCCGACTATCAACGGGGTTGCCACCTTTAGTAGAAACTTAGCGCGCGGGCTTGCCGATTTAGGGCATGAGGTGCTCGTTATCGCTCCGTCGCAGACTGGCAAAAAAAGTAAAGAGGTCGATGGTAACCATGTTATTGTCCGCACAGTTTCAGTGCCTTTCCCTTTTTATCAGAATTTTAGAATTTCGTTGAACCCTGCTCGCGAAGTAAAGAAAATTATTGAGGATTTTGACCCAGATGTGATTCACATTCAGATGCTTCTTGCTATTGGTCAGGCAGTCATGAAGTATGGGAACAAGTACGGCATCCCTATTGTAAGTACTAACCATGCCATGCCAGAGAATCTCATGGACAATCTGCGCTTGCTTGCGCCCGTATCGCGCCCAATCAACTATGCGCTTAAGGCCTATGGTGCCCGGTTTCATTCAAAAGCAGATTTTGTAACACTTCCAACGCAATCGGCGATTGATATGTTTAGTGCTGGAGATAAAATTATCGTTCCAATGGAAGCAGTGTCTAACGGAATTGACCTCGCGCGGTTTACCCCGGACAAGGTGCCGAGCTCTCTTTTAAAGTCGCTTTACGAGCGCTTCTCCTTGCCAGCAGAGGCCCCAATCGTTTCTTATGTTGGTCGTCTTGACGCTGAAAAACATTTGCCCGTGCTCTTGCGAGCGTTCGTGCGAGTGCTTGCGAGCGTTCCGAATGCTCACCTACTTATTGTGGGTGATGGGACTGAACGCGAGGCGCTTCGCCAACTCGCCAGCGATATGGGGATTGAGCATAAGGTAACGCTTACCGGAAGAGTCAGTGATGAAGATTTGGAGCTGCTTCATAAAGTTGGAACTGTCTTTGCTATGCCCTCCCCTGCCGAGTTGCAGAGTATTGCTACACTCGAAGCGATGGCGAGTGGCCAGCCGGTAGTCGCTGTTGATGCTGGCGCACTGCGCGAGCTATGCCAACATGAGCGTAACGGTTATTTATGTGAGCAAGATAATGACGAAATGATTGCCGAGGGTGTTGTACGTATATTACAGGATGCTGAGCTGCGTACCAGTATGAGCAAGCAAAGTCTGGAAATTGCCACAACGCACGACCTCCAGACCACCCTTCACCGGTTTGAAGAAATTTACCGGGGCTTGGTAAAAGCCTGAATATGAGCTGCGACCTCTTCGGGGGTTTCATAATGTGTAAGGTGGCCGACGTTGTCGATGACTTTTAGCTTTGCCGACGGAAAGATTTTTACCAAGGCGTATTGGTCGCTCAGCGGCGTAATGTCATCAAGCGACCCGGCGATAAGGAGTGTGGGGGTGGTAATGCCGGAGGCAAAGTCGCGCACCGTATGGCTAATAGAGGTATTGAAGGCTTCGAGCACCGATCGAGGGCTGTGGAAACGGCTAAAATAACGATCGTGCTGAGCATGAATCGCAGCGCGCAGCTGTTTATTGGGGGTTTTGGCCATAGTGGTGCTCATTACCCGAACAATAGGTTTGGCGGAAAGCCACCGTCGGGCTGGTTTCTCGGGGAGCGCAGCCCCAATTTTGTAGTATAAGACTGCCAGCTTGGTCATGAGGCGTTTTGGGCCGGCAAGGGCTGGCGAGCCAATGGGGTTAACTAAAATCAGCCTTGCAATGGTCTGTGGGTAGGCTTGGGCATACGAGGCGCAAATAATACTCCCGAACGAGTGGCCGAGCAGTATGGGGGGGCGAGTCAGCTTTTGGGAGGCAATAAAATGACGGAGCCACTGGGTATACGAGTCAATATCGTATCGTTCGAGCTTTGGCCCTTTGCCAAACCCAGGCAGGTCGGGAATAATAACTGAATACCCTTTTAACTTTTTAGCAATAAACAACAAACCGTGGTGTGTGCCCCGGAAGCCGTGAATGAGAATGATGGTCGGCTTTTGGGTGGCCACCTAGGCAAGCCCATGTGCCTTGAGCGAATCTTGAAGTTTGGGGCGGTCAAAGCCAAGGATGATATCGCCGGCAATATCGGTGACCGGAACACCACGGAAGTCGCCGTTAATTTTGGCCATCAACTCATCATGTGCGGCTTGGTCGGCTTCGATATCTTTTGCTACATAGGCCACGCCAAGGCGTTCAAGCCACTGCATTTCGGTGTGGCAAAAAGCGCACCAGCTTGTGCGGTAGACGGTTACTTGTGGTGTTATGTCATTTGCTGAGTTGGTGTCGGCCATGGTCGTTCCCCTTTGGTTCAGAATTGGTTTGAGCGCTTGTTATATCTGCTATTACATAGTATACAGGAGGCTCTTTTTCTCACCAATAGCATACTGCTTGTGCTACAATTATTTTAATGAATAAGTACAGGGGCGGATTTGCACTTCCTACAGTCTTAATCGCGTCGGTGGTGATGCTGGCTGTTCTTGTTGTTTCGGTTTCGTCGGTGGCAACGGTTCGGACCGCCTTGAAGGCGCAGCACTATGAACAGCTCGCCAAACTTGCCGGCGAAGCGGGGGCTGAATATGCCAAAGCCTGCTTGGCTCAAAGTGGCAATGTGCCTTTGTGGACTGATGCCAAGCCACTTACTCCGGCAACCGACTGCGCCGGGAATCTCGTGCTCTCGCCCGTGCTACAGGTGCTCGTTGTTGGTGGCGGTGGCGGTGGCGGTGGCAACTACGGTGGCGGTGGTGGTGGTGGGCATGTTATTTCTGATGATACTTTTTTGGTAAGCCCTCAACAATATTCGATTACTGTTGGCGGTGGCGGTGCTGGGGCGGCTGCAGCTGGCGGTGCTGGGGCTAATGGTGGCGAATCACGGTTTGCATCTGCTGGTAATACTACCGTTCTTACGGCCTATGGCGGTGGTGGCGGCGGCGGACGCACGGCAACAGATACAATAGCAGCTGGTTCGAGTGGTAACGGCGGCGGTGGCGCGGGGTATGGTACTGCCGGGGCGCCTTCAAATGGTGGTTCGAGCCCGTCTGGCATGGATGGGGGTGCCGGGTCGGGCACGAGTAGCGGCGGTAATGGTGGCGGCGGTGGTGGCGCGGCTGAACCTGGAGAGAGCGCTCAGGGCGTTGCTGTGGGTGAGGGTGTTTCTGGCGGTGGCGGTGGTGGCCAGTTGTCTTATATCTCGCTCGAGCCGTTTCATTTTGGTGCTGGGGGTTCAGGTGGGCGTTGGGGCGCTGGGCAGGTTGGTTTTCCGGGGCGCTCTCAGGGGGGAATTGGGGGGAATGCCACAGGCATTGCAGGTTCAGACGGTGCGCCAAATACGGGGGCTGGCGGTGGTGGCGGCGCTGATGGCGCGGCGGGCGGTGCTGGGGGTTCAGGCGTCGTTGTGGTGCGGATTCCTCTCGTTGCAAATATTGCCGTTTCTGGAGTAACGGGCACTCATACGGTTACCGACAAAGAAGGCTATCGTATATACACCTTTACCGCTGGTACGGCTACTTTTACGGTTTCAAGCGTTTCGAGCGGTACTTGCCCCACCGACCCGCGCTGTTCGGTGGCGTCTGAGCAGAATCTTCGTAGTTCGTTTAAGGTAGGCCGGCCGACGCTCGATGCCGACGGCAAAGCGGTGTCGATTCCAAACAACGGGTATGTTGAACTCCTTCGCACCTCTAATGGCGCGGTGTGGCGTACCTATCGTCAGCCCTCGGTGCAGGCGGCAGCGGTGCCCGATTTTTGCTCGGCGGCAACGCAGGGGGCAATGGGCTGGGCGCCGGTGGTCCGTACGGCTGCTCAGGATGCGATTCCTGGTGCAAGTGCAACGACTATTTCGTTGGCCGATGCTCCGTTACTAAGAGGGTCGGTGTATTATCGCAAAGATATTTCGATTAGTAACCGGTTTATGTTGGGCAATTATGAGTTTAAATGGTATATTTCAAGTGAAGATACTGTATCCGAGGTGTATGTTAACGGAACGCTTAATGCACGGCAGCAGGGAGCAGGCCTTAAAAGTGCCGACTTGGCACTTGGAGCGGGCGAGTGTTTTTCTATTATGGTACGTGTTACGAACACCGCTCTTGTACCGCAGCCAGTGCGCTTTACTGCTTCATTAGGGGAAATGAACGCTGTGCCAATTGTCGTCAGTGACCCTTCATGGCGGGTTAGTGCTTCTGGGCCGGCGCACTTTGCTACTTCTGGGTACAACGCCACATTAGATGGGTGGGAGTATGCTCAGGGCATGTTAAAGGGGTCTTCGTCACCGCAAAACCCACAAGGCTCAACTGCAGCTCAGCAGGTGGCGTCGTGGCCCTCGAGTGACCGATTTGCTCAAATGCTGGCTGGTTGCCCTGCTGCAGACGCCGATAACGACGGGAACTGTACGGCTAACCGCTGGACCTATCTTCGCGATTCCAAAGATTTCTACGTACCGGCTGAAACCGAGGTGCTTATTACTACTGCTTGCACTAAGTCGTGTGATATTTATATGGATGGTTCCGTCGTTCTTTCGGGGAGCTCGAGTTCAACCCTTGGTATACAGCAGCAAACAGTGACGGTTCCGGCAGGGTATCACCGCCTGGGAGCGCGAGTCTATTCTGGGCCGTCGGGTCCACGGGCGGCTACGGGTATTGCGGTGTTGGCTGCGCGGAAAAGTGACAACCTTACCCTTGCGCGGAGCGATTTTACGTGGAGCATTGCACGGGCACAACTCTCGGCGGCAGATGAATTATATTCGTATGAAAAAGTACCGGCCGCGATGCCAAACCCGCTTCCTCTTACGATTGATGCACTGGCCGTTGGCGGCGGCGGTGGCGGCGGGGTGAATGCAGGTGGCGGCGGCGGTGGTGGCAGCGTTGTTTTGCTTGAAGATTTTCCGGTCAATGTTTCTACCTACGCGGTATCGGTTGGTGCGGGTGGTGCGGGTGCAACGAGCAATAGCCAACGGGGGGCATCTGGTGGGGACACCGGAATTGCGGGAGCGGTTACCGCGTTTGGCGGCGGCGGCGGTGCTTCGCGTGATGGCGGGCCAGCCCCAGCGACCACTGGTGGTGGCGGTGCGGGAACATGGGGCGGTGGTCTGGGTGTTCGTAACGTGGGGGCCAATGGCTATCGTCTTAGTCAAGCATGGTGGTCAGGCCTCTTCTGGCATAGTCTATTTGGCGCTCGCGGGGGGAACGGCCCGTCAACCGATATTGGTGCCACCGCAAAGGGTGGTGGTGGCGGCGGTGCTGGTGGGCCGGGTACGGCGGCTACTTCGGCAGTGGCTGGTGCTGGTGGGCCAGGGTATATTACCTACATGAACGGAACGCGGGTAACGGTAGGTGCTGGTGGCGGTGGAAGTGTTACGGCGAGTAACGGTACTGCTGGTGCAGCAACCGATGGGGCATCTGCGGGGGCAATTGGTGCGGCATCAAACGCACTGGCAAATTCTGGTGGCGGTGGTGGCGCTTCGGGCACAACGGCCCCTGGGGGGGCTGGTGGTTCGGGGATTGTGATTATTCGCTACAAAACGGCTGATTTTATAGCCGCTCGGTTAGTGGCTACCGGGGGAAGCAAGGTAACCGTTGGCGAATATACCGTCCACACGTTTGTTAACAATGGTACTTTTACTGTAGCGCGTACGCCATAAGGAACACAATGGTGCGGGTACGGGGCGGCGGTGAGGTGCACGGCGGGCCTAAAGGTGGCAATCCCCTGCCGAGTTTGGTACTATAAAGAAGATATGTCAGCACCCATGCTTATGCTCGTGACCGCTCTTGATACGACGTGGCGTCTGTTCATTCCGGTATTAGGAGGAACGTTCCTTGGTATCGGGATTGATCATTGGGCTGGCATTGCACCAATTGCTACGATTGTGTGCATTACCCTAGGGGTTATAGTAAGTGCCCTTCTTATTACAAAACAATTACGTGATGTGCGTAAACCCTTAAAATAATGGATTATATAACGACTGCATGAATACCTTTGTTGCTGAAACTGCCATTCATATTTCAATTTCGTCTTCACCACTTTTTTATATAGGTGATTTTCCAGTGACTAATGCGTTGGTGACGGGGCTTATTGGTGTGCTTATTACCGTAGTAATGCTTTGGTATGTTGCCGGGCGAGTACGCAAAGGTAAATACAACCGCTTTGTTGGCCTGGTACAGTGGGTATTTGAAGGGCTTTTAAACCAAATTAATGAAATCGTACCAGATAAAACAATTGCCAAGCGTATTACTCCCCTTGCGGTAACGATTTTCTTTGTTGTGCTCATTTCGTACTGGTTGAGTGTCATTCCTGGGCTTGAATCAATTACCTGGAATGGCGTGCCGGTACTTCGCAGTATGACGGCCGACCTTAACTTCACCCTTGGTATTGCTATTATTACCATGATTACGGTGCAGATTTACGCCACTAAACACCTCGGTGCTTTTGCAAATGCGGGTCGTTATTTTAAGAATCCATTCAAAGACCCAATCGGTGCCTTTGAAGGAATCCTTGAGTTTATTGGTGAATTCTCTCGTGGTATTTCGCTTGGCCTTCGTTTGTTCGGGAACGCTTTTGCCGGTGAAGCATTGCTGATTGTTATTTCTGCACTTACCGGCTACTTTGCTACCGTTACCTTGCCGTTCTTCCTTGGCTTCGAGCTGTTCATTGGCTTTATTCAGGCGTATGTATTCTTTGTTCTGACGTTAATTTTCACCTCGCTTGCCGTGGCGCATCACGGCCCTGAAGCTGATCACTCCCCTGCCAAACCTATTAAAAAGAAGAGGGCGCTGGCCGCTAAAGCCAGATAAGAGTGAATATTATATAATGATACGTAAGTAATTAAGGAGAATAATATTATGGATGCATTGGCATTTGGTTTAACATACGGTCTACCGGCACTTGGTGCTGCTTTCGCAGTTGGTTTTATTGGTGCCGCGGCGCTTAACGCCTTCGGTCGTAACCCAGAAAAACTCAGCGATATTCGTACGCTTATGATTACTGCAATCGTGTTCGCTGACTCACTGGCGATTATCGGTATCGTTGTCGCTGTTGTTGCGAAGTTCTTGTAGGAAGGCCTGAAGCGTGAACTTTCTAAGTGTAGTTGCTGAAACGACAGAAGCCGGGGGCAACCTTTTTGGTGCGCTTGGTATTGATTGGCGATTGTTACTTATTCAAATTATCGCCTTCTTGCTCTTGGTGCTTTTGCTTGGGAGGTTTGTGTACCCTTGGCTCATGAAGCAGGTTGATGAAAGGCAGAAAAACATCGAAGAAGCTGCCGAAGCTGCCCAAAAAGCGCAAGCTGCAGCCGCGGATAGCCAAGAGGAAACAGCTCACCTGCTTGCTGAAGCCCGGAAAGAAGCGGCTGAAATCGTTTCCACCGCAAAGCTTGAAGCAAGTGAGCTTCAGTCGAAGAGCGAAGCGAAAGCCAAAGCAGCTGCCGAGCACATCGTCGCCGATGCCCAGAGTCGGATTGAAAAAGAAGTTGAAGCTGCTAAAAAAGCACTCCACAATGAAACAATCGAACTTATTGCCCTGGCGACCGCTAAAGTTGTTGGTGCAACCCACGATAAGCAAGCCGATGCGGCTCTTATCGAAAAAACACTGAAGGAGCTTGCGTAGATGGCAAAGCTGTCGAGGCGTCAAATTTCGAGCTATATTGCAAACCGGCTCGCTGCTGGTGATGCTGAAGCGCTTCTTTCTCGGCAGCTTGCGGCCTACCTTATTGAAACAAAGCGTACCAATGATACCGAATTGTTACTTCGCGATATCCAGTACCATCTTGCGCAGCAGGGCCGGGTATCGGGTACGGTGACGACTGCCTACGCTCTTAGTGCGGCAACCAAAAAGTCGCTCGAAGCGTATGCGAAGAAAGTAACCGGGGCCCAAAAAGTACACCTTGATAGTAAGGTTGACCCGACGGTGCTTGGGGGGATTCGCCTTGCGCTTCCGGGAGTCCAACTGGATACAACCATAGCCCGACAGTTAACTGCACTAAAGACCGAATACAAGAAAGCCTAAAAGGAAGATTTATGAGCGAACTATCAATTACAGAATTATCAAAAGAATTGCGCCGGGCAATTGAAAACCTCGAAACAAGCGGCAACCTTGCTGAAGTTGGCGTCGTGCTTCGTGTTGGTGATGGTGTGGTGTGGGTACACGGTCTTCGCAGTGCGGGCTACAGTGAAGTACTTCAAATTGAAACTTCATCGGGGATTGTAGAGGCCTTCGCGCTTAACCTGCTTGAAGATGAAGTGGGTGCAGTACTCCTTGGGAGTGATGCTGAAGTAAAAGCTGGACAGACCGTTCGCCTTAAGGGTGAAGTATTAACGGTGCCTGTTGGCCCTGAACTGCTTGGCCGTGTGGTTGACCCGCTTGGTCGCCCGCTTGATGGTGGCCCCGCAATTAAAACGAAACAACAAGGCGTTGTTGAGCGTGATGCGCCAGGGGTGATGGACCGCAAATCGGTTCATGAGCCACTTATGACTGGTATTGTGTCGATTGACGCCATGTTCCCTGTTGGTCGTGGCCAGCGCGAGCTTATTATCGGCGACCGCCAAACAGGTAAAACGGCTATTGCCATCGACACGATGATTAACCAGGGTAAGCAAAAAACCGGCGTTATTAATGTCTATGTTGCTATTGGTCAAAAACGCTCAAAGGTAGCGCGCCTTATTGAGCGCCTTAAAAACGAAGGCGTTATGGATCAAACCATTGTTGTTGCAACCAGCCCGTCTGACCCCGCTTCCCTCCTCTACCTTGCACCGTATGCCGCGACCGCCATGGGTGAATACTTCCGTGACAATGGCCAGCATGCGCTCATGATTTACGATGACCTTACGAAACATGCCGTTGCCTACCGTCAAATGTCCCTCCTCCTTCGCCGTCCGCCGGGTCGTGAAGCTTACCCAGGCGATGTTTTTTACCTTCATTCGCGCCTACTTGAGCGTTCGGCGAAGCTTTCCGATGCGCTTGGTGCGGGTTCACTGACGGCCCTTCCTATTATCGAGACCCAAGCGGGCGACATTTCTGCCTACATTCCAACCAACGTCATTTCCATTACCGATGGTCAAATTTTCCTTGAAACCGACCTGTTCTACCAAGGGATTCGCCCAGCGATTTCTGCAGGTCTTTCGGTGTCTCGTGTAGGTGGCGCCGCGCAAACCCCTGCGGTTAAATCCGTGAGTGGTAATTTGAAGCTGGGCCTTTCGCAGTTCCGTGAACTTGCCAGCTTTGCCCAGTTTGGAAGTGACCTTGATGAATCGACAAAGAGCCAAATTGAACGAGGCCAGCGCCTGACGGAACTTTTGAAGCAGCCACAATACAACCCAGCAAGCGTTTGGGAGCAAACCGTGAGTATTCTTTCGGTAACGGCCGGTTACTTCGACACCGTTCCTGCTACGAAAATAAAAGACGCCCAAGAAGCGCTGATTACTCGCCTTTGCAAAGACAACAAGAAGGATATGGACGTTCTTGACCGTGGTGCTAAACCAACGGAAGAAATGCTTGATTTGATTGAAAAGACTGCAAAGACTGTTGCGAAGGGGTTTGAGGGCTAGTAATGGCGAACACGCAAGCACTAAAAGGTCGTATCCGCTCGGTAAAAAGTACCAAGCAGATTACCAAGGCCATGCAGCTTGTTGCCGCAAGTAAAATGCGCCGTGCGCAGGAGGCGACCAAAGCCTCGGCACCGTATACGTTAGCGGCTCGTGAGCTTTTAACGAATCTTTCGACGCATATTTCAGTGCAAGACCACCCGCTTTTCGTAAAACGGCCAGTAAAGACGCGCCTGCTGATTGTGATTGCTTCAGACAAAGGCCTTGCCGGTGCATTTAATAGTAACCTTGTAAAAGTGTACGCAACCGAACTTCAAAAAGATGATGCAAAAGGTATTAAAAACACCACGATTACCGTTGGCCGTAAGGCTGCTCAGTTCGTGGCTCGCATTAAGGATACCCAGGTGCTCGGGGCGTATGAAGATATTGCCGACCGCCCTGATGGGAGCGAGCTGCGGGCAATTCTTGACACGGCCAAAGAACATTTTACCGAAGGCCATGTTGATGCCGTGGACGTTATTTATACCGACTATATGAGTAGTGTTAACCAACAAGCAAAGATGATGCGCGTGCTTCCTGCCGGTTTTAATGAAGCCGTCGAGCCGGGTGCCTCAACGGATGTGTTGTACGAACCAAACGTTGAAGAAGTGCTTGACGGTGTCGTGTATCGCCTGGTGGGCGCGCAGCTTTACCAAGCCCTGCTTGATTCGCGAGCCAGTGAATACAGCATGCGTATGATGGCTATGAAAAACGCGACTGATAATGCCAGTGACTTGATTGAAGATTTGACCCTTGCGATGAACAAAGCCCGCCAAGGAGCTATTACCCAGGAGCTTGCAGAGATTAGTGGTGGTGTGGAGGCGTTACATGACTAGCGAACACTTGAGCGGCATCCCTGCCGAGCATCATAACGTACCAAGGTCGACCGATCTTGACAGGATTGCTCGCGGCATTATAACTCGTGTAGATATAGCGGCGCGTGTTGCTGCGGCGCAGGGTGTATATAGCGAGGTGGATTGGCGTAATTACATCAATCCATTTATAACCAGTGCTTATGATGCAGGGTATTCGCTCACCGAAGACCAGGCAGTTGCCTATATTGAATCGTATCTGGGGCGGCCATCGGAGCCCTCTATGACGGAGCAAAGGGAAGTACCATTGTCCGACGGTGGCGAGGCGCCCGGTTTTATGGACATGGTACGAGAGGTTGCGCGCGAAAGGCTTGGGGAACCGGCAGCGTCACCCGCTTCACCAGAGCCGATACTAAAACCAGAGCAAGGAGACCCTAATGACTGAACAAACACTGCAAGCAGCCAGCCTGGGCACTCGTTTCCCGGATATTCCCGACCCGAGGGAACAACTGGAGCGCTCATACTATACACACACCCACGATCTACTGACGATTGCCTCGAGCTTTATAGATTTTAATGTGCGTAACCCACAGACAAACACGTACGCCGAACCAAAACTCTTTGTCCACGATTTTGTTGCGGCCGCTCACGAGTTGGGGCATGCTATTGAACATACCGAAGCGCTGGCGCTGCTTGAGGCGTCAAGGAAGCAGCAAGAGGATGAATATAAGGCTCACCTGCGAAGCGAGGTAGAGCGTGCCTTTGATGAGGCTTGGTTGCGTCAGGTACCCTTTGAGGCCGAAAAAGTACCGGGCGCGCTCAACAACGTTGCTGCGTTTATTACATTGTATCAGAGGGGCGATTGCCAGGAGTATATTCAAGGACGATTCAATGACCTGGTCAATATATGTCGCGTTAATGCCGACTATGACCA
Organism: uncultured Candidatus Saccharibacteria bacterium; assembly: GCA_964368785.1. Lineage (GTDB taxonomy): Bacteria > Patescibacteriota > Saccharimonadia > Saccharimonadales > Saccharimonadaceae > Microsaccharimonas. Next base: position 9,244 of record CAYJCW010000002.1, on the reverse strand, counting down.
CGTCGATCCAATTTTTCACCTATGTGATAGGGCAATGAATGAGTATGTGCCAGCCAGAGTGGCGAATCTCATCGTCGCCTATCAGCAAGATCCCGCGGCATTTATAGCAAGAGCAAGAACAATAACCATAGAAATACAAGGAGAACAGGCATAATGAGCACTACCACAGGAACCATCATACAAATCGTCGGGGTGGTTGTTGATGTTGAATTTGACGGCGCGATTCCAGCAATTTACGACGCATTGCTTGTAAAAAAGGGCGACACAACAGTAACGCTTGAGGTTGCCCAGCATCTTAGCGAAAAAGCAGTTCGTGCAATCGCTCTTTCAAGTACCGATGGTCTAAAGCGGGGCCAAGCGGTTGAAGCAACCGGTTCGCCCATTAGTGTGCCGGTTGGTGATGAAACCCAAGGCCGCATGTTTAATGTTACCGGTGATGCAATTGATGGTAAGCCAACGCCAAAGAGTGCACTTTCACCTATTCACCGCCCTGCCCCATCACTTGATGAACAATCGAACAAAACAGAGGTGCTTGAAACTGGTATTAAGGTTGTTGACCTCATTGCCCCCCTTATTAAGGGTGGTAAGGCCGGCCTTTTTGCTGGTGCGGGTGTTGGTAAAACGGTGCTTATTACCGAGCTGATTAACAATATCGCCAAGTACCACAGCGGTAACTCTGTGTTTGCCGGTGTTGGTGAGCGTACTCGTGAGGGTAACGACCTTTACTACGAAATGGAAGAAGCGGGCGTGCTTGATAAAACCAGCCTCGTGTTTGGGCAGATGAACGAACCACCTGGAGCACGTCTTCGTGTGGCGCTTTCAGGCCTTACAATGGCAGAAGCCTTCCGTGATGAAGGTAAAGATGTGCTTCTTTTCGTTGATAACATCTTCCGCTTTACTCAAGCGGGTGCTGAGGTCTCGGCACTTCTTGGCCGTCTTCCGTCTGCAGTAGGTTACCAGCCAAACCTTCAGGAAGAAATGGGTGGCCTTCAAGAGCGTATTACGTCTACGAAGAAGGGCTCGATTACCTCCGTGCAGGCAGTCTATGTGCCAGCGGACGACCTGACCGACCCTGCGCCAGCAACCACCTTCGCTCACCTTGATGCGACGATTGTGATGAACCGTGCCTTGACTGAGATCGGTATCTACCCGGCAGTTGACGTGCTTGCTTCAAGCTCCACCAGCCTTGACCCCGAGATTGTTGGTGCTGAACATTACCGCGTGGCGCGTGAAGTCCAACGGGTGCTGCAGCAGTACAAGGAACTTCAGGATATCATTGCCATTCTTGGTATGGAAGAGCTTTCTGATGACCAAAAGCAAACCGTGGCACGGGCTCGCCGTATCCAGCGCTATCTTTCACAGCCCTTCCACGTGGCCGAAAAGTTCACTGGCAACCCAGGTACCTACGTAAAGCTTGAAGATACGATTCGTGACTTCTCTGATATTCTTGCCGGAAGGTACGACGATCGCCCAGAAGACTGGTTCTACATGGTAAATGGTACGTTGCTTGATAAAGTTCAGGCTGAAAAAGGGGCTAAGAAATAGCTATGCATTTGCAACTTATCACCCTTCAGGGAGTCAGCGTTGACCAAGAAGTCTACGAGCTTATGGCGCCAACAACCGCTGGTGATATTGCTGTATTTCCAGGGCACGAGCCGCTTGTTACTATGGCGGCTCCGGGCGCTTTAGCGGTTCGCTACAGTAAAACCGACAAAGACGATTCGCTTGAATACTTTGCTATTAGCGGCGGGATTATTGAGATTAACCCAGGTGCCATTCGAGTGCTTGTTGACGAAGCTGACCACGGCGACGATATTATTGAAGCTGAATCGAAGGCTGCACTTGAGCGCGCCTTGAAGCTCCGCGATGAGGCCAAAGACCAAGTTGAGCTTGATAAGGCTCATCAGTTGATTGACCGACACCAGGTTCGTTTGCGGGTGGCTGATTTGCAGCGGCGGCGTAGGCGATAGGTTGCTCAGAATAAACAAAAACGCCCTCATGGCGAGGGCGTTTTTGTTTGGGTTTACAGCGCCAAGTCTTGATTAAGTGTTTCTCTATTATGATCTTTCCATCCAGTGTCTTTACCACCGTCAACCACCTGTTTAAGTTCATAGATGTACTCAGAAAGATTAATTGCAATACCATTTTCTTCTCCAACCCAGGACACGAGCAGAGACACTATCTTATCTAATGAAGCTACTGTCTCGGGTGAAGCGTCGCGTTCGGTAATGGCGAGTATCTCTTGGGCGAACTGTTTCTGGTCTTCTCTTGATATGTTCATAGCTATATTATAAGGCAGTATAACTAAAAATGAAAAGTGAGCAGTTTTACATCATACTCAGGATGGATAGTTTAGGTCATATCAGGACGGCCGATCAGTGACCGGGGCCGGTGTACTGACCGCGGGAGGTTCCGTTGTTGTTCGGGCCATTGCCGGCGCCGTAGTGGTCGTGGTTGTTGTGATCGAAGAAATTCATCTCGCTCCGATCCCCATCGCCCAGGAAGGTTTCGCCTTCGGCCGGACCGCTGCCGAACGACACCGTGATGGGGTTGCCCGCGCTGTCGGCGCCGCCCATCGGATCGCCCCAGTTCGTAGGCCTGCGCGGCTGGGCCGGCCTACGGTCGTTGCGCCGACTCATCTTGATCTCGACACACGTCAAGCAGTCTCCGCTACCCCTCGTGTTGTGTCTGCACATCATTATACCTTTCGGTTCTATCATCATGGTCGATGATACGTGCGAATGGCGTAGGAAAGTCTCCGACACCATGGTTTTGTCAAACAGGGCGTCTATTTGACTTTTTGGTATTGTAAAAGATTTCTTATCATATGTCAACCGCCATCACGTCATGAGATACCAAGATGTAAGATCCCTCACAAGAGTTAGCAACTAATCGCACACGGGGCGTCTATAATATAGAGGCCGGGTTCTATTTGCCTGCGCTGTACGCCGCAAGCACTTCGCGCACCTCATCGGTGCTCTTGGTACGCATTAACTGCTCGCGTACTTCAGATGCGCCAGGAAAACTATGCATGTAAATTTTGAAGAACCGCTTAAGTGGTTCAAAGCGGCGCGGCTCAAGTTCGCTAGAGTATTTGTCGAAAAGGTCAAGATGGTAATGAAGCAGGTCAAACAATTCTTCGCGAGTCGGTGCTTCAACACGCTCAATAAAGGCGTAGGGGTCTTTAAATATACCGCGTCCAATCATAATGCCATCAACGCCATATTGTTCGGCAAGTTCAAGTCCATGGCGGCGGTCGCGAATATCGCCATTAATCGTAAGAAGGGTCTGCGGCGCAATTTCGTCGCGGAGTTTTTTAATTTCAGGGATAAGCTCAAAATGGGCGTCAACTTTGCTCATTTCTTTGCGGGTACGGAGGTGAATGGTGAGGTTGACGACGTCTTGCTTAAGGATATGCGCCAGCCAATCACGCCATTCTTCGGGGCGAATGTCGCCAAGGCGCGTCTTCACACTTACGGGGAGGCCTGCTTCTTTAGTGGCGGCAATAATTTCAGCGGCGAGTTCTGGGGTGCGAATCAAGCCGCTGCCTCCCCCACTTTTTACGACCGACTTATCGGGGCACCCCATGTTAATATCAATACCCATAAAGCCAAGGTCCTTTAAGCCGTGCGCCATTTCACGAAAATGTTCAGGCCGTGCGCCCCAGATTTGGGCGACCATCGGGTGCTCATCTTCAGTAAATGCTAAGCGGCCGCGGGTACTATGGATACCTTTTGGGCTACAGAAGCTTGCCGTATTGGTGAATTCGGTGAAGAAAATATCAGGACGGCCCGCCTTATCGACCACATGACGAAACACAACATCCGTGACCGCTTCCATGGGTGCAAGGATGAAGAAGGGCTTTGGCAAGTCGTTCCAAAATGTATGCATAGTTCCACCTATTTACGTTTATTCGCCTACCTTACGCCACAAATGGAGTATTTATGATGAAGGGTAAGCGGACAGAGATAGTGCTGGGAGGGGTGAGCCTGCCCATTCTGTTTTTTCGCGCAACTTCCTTTGGGGGAAGAGGGCGTCCGCTCGGGCGATAGATATTACTACCGCTTGAAATCGCTGAGCGGCTTCGGCCTCTGTCTAGATCGTTGCATGCTCAGGACATACGCCTCATGTGCTTTCTGCACCTTCAGCATGTCGCCGCTCTGAATCGCCCGCTTGATTTCTGCTTCGTGATTCGCCACGCATATCACCTCCTCCGGTAACTCGTTTGCGTGTTGTTGGCCTTAAAGGTTAGGCGAGGGGGCCCGGTTCCGGTATGTCACTCGACAGCTGCCTATGTGCAGCGTATGGAACGGGCCCCCTCCATGGGCATGTGAACTTGGGCGGACACTGGTCCGACGCGCTACCGTAACTCCGTCGCTACGGGGTTTATGGTTGTCGTCCCTGCGCATTTCAACGCACTTGGTTCACATGTGGCTTAAAAACCTGAAGCGAGCCCGCCCGCCCTGCAACCTGCTTTCGGCAGGGAGGACGGACGGGCTCTCCCCTTTGGTGGTGGCGGGGAGGGTTCCACCAAAGGGGTTCTTTTGCACTATCTCTGTCAATGTACATACAGAGAGCCGCAAGTTACGGGTAGGCTTAGAGGGTATATACACTCTTTAACCCTGCCAATAACTCGCGGCTCTATCTGAGCACCTTTTTATTATAGCACATTTTATACCACTTCGTCAATAAGGTCTTGTTCAAAAGCAAGCACCCCCCGGAGGTCGGGGCTATAAGCGCTGGTGTCTGGCAGGTCAAGCGCTTGTATACGCTTCCATAAAGCAGCAATGAGTTGCGTGGTGTGTTGAACATCTTCAGCGGTGAGGTCGAGCCCGAGGACAACCGACTCCCCGGCTTTTGTCGGTTCAATAAAAGCAAGCTGGCCCTTTGTAACAGTGTAGTTTCCGTAGGCCGATGAGTGCTCGGCGAGAATTTTGTAGAATAGTAGCTGCTGCTTGTACTTGTGGAGTTTTAACTTTGTGTACTCGGGACCCTTGTCCCAGTGAAGCGCTGGCGAGCCAGTCTTGTAATCGGTCACTACCAAAGTTCGTGCCTGTTCGTTAACTTCGATCATATCGAGCGACCCAGTAAGCCGGGCATCGCCTACCTGCACGCCTTGGTGGCTAAAGCCAACCTCTGCTTTTTGGTTCGTGGTAAGGGGGAGCACCCCAGAAGTTAAAAATGCCGGCAGGTCCTCACTCCCCTTTTTAAGATAGAATTCATAATCATTGTCACTGAGGCGTTCGCCTTCAAGGGCAACTTCAAAGTCATGTAAGCTATCTTCAAGCGGCTTTTGCTCACCAGTTGCTGCCAGATGGGTGTGGAGCTGTTGCATGGTCCGGTGAATAGCGGTTCCGTAAGCAGCTGAAGCGGGCTTAGCTTTGGGGAAATGAAGTAAGTTGTTAAGTAAAAAGGCTTGAGGGCCACCGCGAGAGACATCAAGGAAGGCATTCAGTGAAGTTGCGCTTAGTTTAAACGTTGCGAGGCGTGGGGCAAGCAGTGTGTGCAGATCGGCCGAAGGCTCTACGAGGGGCTGGTACCAGGCAAGCTGGGCGGTTTCGGTGGCAGATACGAGCGATGGCTTCGGGACTACCTCGGTGGTGGCGGCAAGGTCGATTAAGAAGTCGGCGAGCAGGGTCTGCTTGTCGGTGTCTGAGCGGTCGCTGTAGCTGAGAATAAGGTTGCTTTTAGCTCGAGTCATGGCAACATAGTACAAGCGAAGGCGTTCATCAACAGTGTTACCAGCTGGTTCAAGGGGGAGGTTTTCTGGGTAGCTAATCAATCGGCTCATTGTGCGCGTGGTGTGCCCCCAGGCATTATCAACACTATTAAATACATATACTGTATCAAATTCAAGCCCCTTTGATTTATGAGCCGTCAAAAGCTGTACAGCATCAGCCCCTTCGGCCAGAGAAGTATGGTGTGTACTCACTCGTAGCCCTAGGGCGCGGTGAAGATCGACAAAATCAATAAATGAGTCGAGGGACAGCGACTCACCTGCCCTATATTCTCGTAACTTTGCACGGAGAACGCGGAGTGCCTCAAGGTGCTCAATGTACCGTGTGGGGTGCTCGGTCCGGGCGTCTTCGCTAAAGAAATAACGAAAGTAAGGATTCTCGCCCTCGCTGCCGATAAGCTGGTCGATAATGGGTTCAAGCGGTAACGTGAGAGCAGCCTGAGCCTGCCGAGTAAGCCACTGGTGGACCTGCACAAAACGGGGGGTTGTTGCCATAACTGACATCCAGTGTTGACGAGTTTCATAGGCGGTAAGGCTGAGCTGCCAAAGCGCTTCGGGCTCAATAGCCCAGGCGGGGTGTGCAAGAACTTCGGGAAGGAGCATTTCTGCTTCGTCGTGCTGCCCATGGGCGAGCGCAAGCACAAGGCGAGAGACGGCCTCGAGGGTAACAAGGGGTTCTAGGTCGAGCACGTTTTCGTCGTGTTCATACCGTACGGCGATGCCAGCATGGGTAAAGTACGGGAGGAGGCTTTGAATATCGCTATGACGCCGGGCTAGCACGGCGATTGACGCTGGCACTGCGCCTTGGGCTATTCTTGCCGAAATAGAGTGAACGAGTGCGCTTCGCTCGGCATCAATAGAAGGGGCTTTTATAATCGTGACGGCTCCGCTCCCCTGCTTGTGCGCATGGAGCTGCTTGTTAAGTTCTGGGAGTCGGCGCTCTAACCGGTCGCCTCCTTGAGTAATGACTGCGCGAGCGGCCTCAAGAATAGGTGCCTCTGAACGGTAGTTCTCGGTAAGGACAACCAGCTTCCGCGTCGGGTACAGCGCCGAGAAGCCTAAAATGTTACTAATATCTGCTCCCTGAAAGCCGTAGATCGCTTGGTCGTCGTCACCCACCACGAGCATATTTGGCGCACCTTCGTTAACGGGGTTGTCAGTAAGTGCCCGTAGAATACGAAGCTGCGCTAGGTTGGTGTCTTGGAATTCGTCTACCATGACATAGAGGTACTTTTCTTGCAAGTTAAACCGAAGTTCATCGTTGACTTCCAGGGCGTGAACAACTTGCATGATCATATCGTCAAAATCATATAGATTTTGCTTTTCCATGCGGGTAAGATACTCGTAATAGAGAGGGGCCAGCGCCTTTAGTTTTGCGAGACGCTTACGGGATTTAAAAACCGGTTTTCGGGCAGCATCTCGTTCAAGCCATTGTGCCTTCCAGGCCGTAATTGGTTTGGTTGGGTGGACCGATTCGACCGCTTCAAGGAGGCCAAGGAGCGAGTCGTAGACAACCTGCAGCAGAGAAGGAACTTCGTAGAGACTCTCTGCTGCGCTGGCATAGGGCTTGAGTGCCTCGACTGCCGTGAAGAGTTTGCTTGCTGCATCCTTGCTTACTCGTTCGGCAAAAATCGGACCTAAAAAACGCTCTAAGATGTCGAGTGCCGCCTCGCTCTGGTCGATGATTTGGAGGAGTTCATCGCTGGTTAAGGCACTGCTGCGCTTTAACTCGGAGATAACCCGTTTGGCGTCGTTTAGGTGGGTGTATTCACCATTCATGGTGGTAGCGAGCGGGTTGCCGTAGGCCAGGCTCTCAAAAATTTCGCGCATAATTTCATATTGTTTTAATTCGTCTGCTGGCTCAAAGAGCGCGCTTCGGTAGAAGTGTTCGCGGTAACGGCCCATTACTTCGCTGCCAAAGCTGTGGAAGGTGTGAATCGCAACTTTGTAGGCGTCCTTGCCGATAATGCCGACCAGTCGCTCGCGCATAGCGAGGGCACCGCTGTCGGTAAAGGTAAGAAGCAAAATATTTTCAGGGAGAGTATCCGTCTTCTTTAGAATGTTTGCCACTCGTACACTTAAGAGCTCGGTCTTGCCAGTTCCTGGGCCCGCAACCACCATAACCGGTCCCTCGGTGGTATCAACGGCTTCTTTTTGGGCTTTGTTGAGTTGTTGGTAGCGGGTCTGGAAGGTCATTACGTCTCATTATACGCTAGTATAGCGTGATACAATAAAGCCATGAACGACCAAATGTATGAAGACGTAGCGCTGGAGCGAGAGCTCAAGGCCGCTTTTGGGGTTGCTACCGAGGTTGATTCGGTTATTGCGCGGCGCATTCCGGTGGGGCGTAGCCTTGAAGCGACGCTTTTTTTGACAAAAAAGAAGCAGCTTTTCTTGTATATTTTCGGTGAGTCAAAGCTCCTTTTATCGGACATTAAAAAAATTGTTTCACGGGTTGGTTTGCAGGCCGAAATGTATCTGCCGCCAAAGGGCCAGCCAGATTATTTTGCACGTATTGGCACAGAGAAGTTTCAAGAAGTGTTTCCTGGCCGTAAGGCTACGTCCGAGGATGACATTGCCTTTTACTGCACGCTTGCACCCTATAATCCGGCGCTTGTACTCATAAAAGAGGTAAAAAACGGTACCCTTTATCAGTTCGATAGCGATGCAACGGGTGGCTGGCGGGCTCACTCGAAGTTTAGCTATCGGCGTATTAAGACGAGCTAGCGTGATGAACTGGCCACTAGCCACTAGTTAAGGGTGGTGAAGGTACAGGTAGTGGGGGCTGTAGGCCCTGGGCCATTGTTTTGAATCGTCGCCTGGCCTCGCTTTGTTTTTACGAATATCCATTGGCCGGTGGTTTCTTTCTTCCACGAGAGTATTCCTGCGTGGGCATCAGTGCTCGCGCCAGAAGTGCTTACAGCACACCCCCATGGCTGCAGGGATAGGCCTACTGTCCCCGATTCCAACCAGCTTATGTAGAGAATTGACTTATTTCGTGTGGCAATGACGTCAGGATTGGTTATATAGGGTACGCAATTATTGCCAGGGCAGGCAAAAGGAATAAACGGGTACTCCTCTGTGGTAAGAATATTCGTGCTTAACTCGGGAAGGAGCTGGAGGGTTGGTTCGTAATTGAGAGGGCCGACCATGTCGCCTGTTGGGTTGAGCATAGTGCCGGCCGGGTACTCCCCATTTTTATCATAATATGTTTCAAGCGCCTCCATAATGAGCCGGACTGCAGCCTCACGGCTTGTATCGCGCTGTTCGGCCTGCACGCGAAGCAACTGGGCCGTAGCAATAACGGCCAGTATGGCCAGCAGCACAATAACGACCGCTAGTTCAACAAGAGTAAATCCGCTTTTGCTTTTCATAGTTTTAGTGTAGGGTATGTGCCACAGTCTGTCTATATGGTATAGTAGTTGACGTACGCGTGCCAAGCGCGTCCATTACGTTGGGGATTCGCCAAGTGGTAAGGCACCAGGTTCTGGTCCTGGCATTCGGGGG